>JBKDPB010000292.1:0-23251 GCA_046342615.1 Planctomycetota bacterium
GCGCTGCCAGGGGTCGCGACATGGCTCGCGGGCGCAACCCGGCTCGATGCGGCCATCATGCGACGCTGCAACTCATCGAAGGAAACCGGCCCGAGAATCCGGTCGACCTCGCGACCTTCGCGTACCAACAGCGTGGTCGGAGTCGAATGGATGCGCCATCGCTGCGCTGTGAAAGGATCGGTGGCAAGATCTACCCTTCGGATCGCCCAACCGTGGCGCAGGGACTCCTCGATCGACTCGTCCATCGCCCGGCATTGGGGACATCCCGGGGTGACGAACTCCAACGCCACGCAATCGCCCACGGCTTGGGCCGCCACGGTCTGGGGAAAGACGAATGGCGAAAAAAAGCCGCCAATGAGCAAGCACAAACCGAGAGGGTGCAACCCCAACATGCTGGATTCTCCATCATCCTTTTGAGCGGGCTCCTCTTCCAATCCTTGGAAGGTCGTGTCGGAGTGTCTCGATTGCCCCGCTTGGGCACAAGATCAAACTGGATCCGATTCGTTTGCTAGCATCACATCCACTGCGACATCGAGCGAGGCGAAGCTGCCACCGACATAGACTCCCTGGACCGGGGCGACATCGGCATAGTCGCGTCCCCAGGCGACGGTGAGGTGTTCCCAACCCGGGATCCTGTTGTTGGTCGGATCGAGATCCAGCCAGCCTGCGGGCCCGATGTAGGCGCTGACCCACGCATGCGAGGCATCGGCTCCTACCAGTTTTTCTTTTCCGGGCATGGGGTGGGTCAGCAGGTAGCCGCTGACATAACGGGCTGGCAGCCCGATACTGCGGAGGCAGCAGATCAGCACGTGGGCGAAATCCTGGCAGACGCCGCTCCGTTTATGGAGCACTTCCGCAGGACTGGTTGACACATGGGTCGAATCGGGTTCGTAGCGGAAGTCGGCATGGATGGCCCTCATCAGTCGGAGGCAGGCCTCGACGGCATCCATCGATGGATCGATTTGGGATCGAGCGTAGATTTCGAATTCCTGCGATCGGATGCCGTACCGGGAATCGAACAGAAATTCGCTGGCGGCCAACGGGCTTGGATCGTGGGCGGTGAGCAACGATTTGGCGACGGCTGGCCAGGTCATGCCGCATTCCGCGATCGGCTCGGTCCTGCGTCGAACGAGGTTGCACCTGGAGGTGATGGTCAGCTCGGAATGGATCTGTTCGATGCTAAAGAATTCGACATGATTGCCGAAGGTGTCGTGCCATTGGAACCGGCAGGCCGGTTGAGGCTGGATATCGATCCAGCCGCTTTGGAGGCTTTGCTCCGGCAATTCGCGCGGTTTCAGGTGGAGTTGATTGTGGCACAGCGAACTTTCGTGCGTGTAGACGTAATGGGTTCGATGAGTAACACGATAATGTCGCGCATCGGCATCCGAGACCACAGCCTAATCCTCTCGCGATCGAGCCTGAGTGGCAAACGTGTGCGACTGCGATAGAATGGTTGCCGCACCGAACCCACGGAAACTATCATCATCAGGAATCGGCATCTATGCAAGCCGTCGAAGAGAGCATCTACGACCATCCGACTTATTACGATTTGATTTTTGGGAGCGACTGGGTTGCGGAGTACCGTTTCCTGAGCGCAGCGTTTGACAAGCACGTGCGTCGCAAGACGAAACGCTTGCTCGAACCCGCGTGTGGAACGGGGCGATTGCTCTACCGGATGAACAAGGCCGGGTATCATTGCGAAGGGCTCGATCTCAATCCCAAGGCGGTTGCGTTCTGCAATCGGCGTTTGAGGCGGCACGGCTATCCCGATCTGGCATGGGTTGCGGACATGTGCCATTTCGAGGTCGCGAAACCCTTTGATGCGGCGTTCAACACGATCAATTCGTTTCGGCATCTGACCACGGAGGCTATGGCGGCCGCCCACTTGCGAGCCATGGCCGCCGCCGTTCGGAGCGGAGGGATCTACGCGCTCGGTTTCCACTTGACTCCGACCGTTGGTCCCGCCACCGACGAGGAAAGCTGGACGGCGCGCCGTGGGCACCTGCAGGTCAATACGCGCATGTGGCCTCGCGACAAAGACCCTAAAAAGCGGATCGAGCGTTTCAATATTCAATTCGACATCCACAAACCGACCGAATCGTTCCGCATCGATGATTGCCTCGTCTTGCGAAGCTACACCTTTCGCCAATTCGAAGCCTTGATTCGAAAAGTCCCCGAATGGTCGATCGAAGCGGCCTACGATTTCAGCTACGACATCGACGAACCGATCGATATCGACGCATCGACGGAAGACATCGTGTACATTCTCAAGCGGAAATAAGCTTCGGGTTCTCTCCCCATCCGCAGCGCACGAGGGAAAGCGATGGATCGACGGATGTCTCGGGCCGCGGGAAAGGTTGCCCGAGTTACTTCTTTCCGAGCTTGCGCTTCTTCTCGAAGAATTCGGTCAAGATGTTGCTGCAGGGGCCGGCCAGAACGCCGCTGATCACTTCGCAGCGGTGATTGAGCCGCTGGTCGTTCAGCATGCGATAGAGCGACTCGACCGCACCAGCTTTCGGATCGATCGCTCCGTACACCACGCGAGGAATCCTCGCTTGCAGGATCGCTCCCGCACACATCGGGCACGGTTCGAGGGTGACATAGAGTTCACAGTCCAGCAGCCGCCAGGAGTTCAGTTGCGAGGCGGCTTGCGTGATGGCGATCATCTCGGCATGGGCGGTGGGGTCGGCCAGTTGTTCGCGTTGGTTGTACGCGCTGGCGATGATGCGGCCGCGATGGACGATAATCGCTCCGACCGGGACCTCGTCCTCGATCGCTGCTTGCTCGGCCAACGCCAACGCGAGGCGCATCCAATGTTCATCGCCGATCGGCATCCATGAGTCGCCGTCATCAAAATCCAGGAAGTGTTCCTCCATCATGGTTTGCGGGTCGCTCGCCAAGCGTCGATGCGCGATTGCCGCAGATCCTTTTCCTCAGCGGGCAAGAGAACGGAATTGGGGTGGTATCCTCGAGGCTCCAGAATCCGGATGCTGGGAAAGTACTTGCGATATTCCATCCCTGTGATGCGCATGCAGGCGAGAATCGCCGCATCGCGCAATTCGAGCGTACGCTGAGACAACTCCCTCTCCGGAGGCGGGCTTCCTTGCGGGGGTGGCGGACTCCCGGGCCCGCGCGGAGCTTCTCCGAAGCCGCCTGGCAAACCCAACGCCGTCATTTCGACGCAGACATCGGTGCAATCGAGCCACCGTTCGAGAACGGGAAGGTCGTTCTCGTTGCCGAATCGAAACATCATCTGCAAGCCGATAAATGCATCCTCTGGATCGGGGCGGCCAGCCCCCTCGCGCTCTTTCAGCATTTTCCCGGCAACGCTCCGGACCGAGTTGAGATCCGATTCGACCATGATCAGCATCGCGCCGGTCAATTCGCTGCTGGATTGGAGCGAGAGAGCCCATCGTTCCACGAGGGCTTCCATCGGCCGTTTGGCTTGCGGATCGCGGATCGTCTGGCTGTAGGGAAATCGACCGAAGACGCGCAAACCCGACGTCGCGAGTCGCTGATCTCCATGCAAGTCCATCGCGCAAAGACAATACAGGAGAGCGAGTCCGTCATTGGGATCCCCTTCGCTCAACTGGACCATCGACTCCTGGATCGTCCTCGATACCGCTGCGGCGGCGTCGAACGCTTGCTGGCCTGTGGCCAGGGGTTGCTCGACCAGATGGGGATAGCGTTCGAAAAGCTCCAGGAACAAGCGCTTCGAACTGCGATTGGCACCCGCGACTGCGGAAAAACTTCTCCAGCCCTCCAGTTCATGCGTTTGATTCATGTCCGGATCCCGGAGGAAGGCTCGGATGATCTTCTGTTGGCGCTCGGATTTCAGTTTGGCGACAACCCCCGAGAGTCGGACGATGACCTCGGGATCGGTAGCCGAACCGAGCTGCTCGACCAACATGGGCAGTTGTTCCATCGTCAGCCCGTTGAGTTGCTGGGTGGCTCGATCGCGGACCGCGAATTCGCTATGGCTCAAGTCCGCAACCCACGCCAGGATGGTGTCTCGCGAGGGCTCTTGGGGATGCGCGAGCGAACCTGCTGCGAGCCACAGCAGCGACGCGCAACATGCATAGCGAAGCAAGTGTTTTCCGGCCATGGACTCGTTCGATTAAGGAAAATGGTTCGTCTCTGACGTTGGAGGCCGCCCTATTCTATCGTGATTGTTCCGATCGACGAGCGAAAACCGAATCAAAATACTTGCTGCCGTGGGCCGCCCAAGCTAGACTTCAGGAGTCAGGGATTTGCGGCCGATTGCAGCCTCACTGCTAAAGAGCCTCTCGCACCTCGCGGGATCTCCAGCGACACAGCTCTCCGGAAGATAGTCGGTCGGAAGCCGTTTTGCTCGTCGCATCGATCTGATGACTCCGTTTCTCCCTCGTTCGACGTGGCTACCATGCAAGACAGCATTACCGTGGAATCGAAACCTGCCTCCGCCCCGCCCCAGCCATCTTCGCAAGGCCCCCATCGCGCGGGCCCGAGCACCGTGAGCGTCCACGCCGGCGAAGCCCGCCAAAAGCCTAATGACGCCATCACCGATTCGATCTGTTGTAGCAGCACCTACACCTTCGAATCCACCCAGAGCATCCTCGACTACATCCAGGAAAAGCAAGACCGCGAGGAATACGGGCGTTACGGGAATCCCAATGAAAAAGT
This sequence comes from Planctomycetota bacterium, assembly GCA_046342615.1. Classification (GTDB taxonomy): domain Bacteria; phylum Planctomycetota; class Planctomycetia; order Pirellulales; family Pirellulaceae; genus JBKCUI01. Next base: position 4,663 of record JBKDPB010000292.1, read on the forward strand.
GGTCGAGCGCAAACTTGCGGCTCTCGATGGAGCCGAAGATGCGATCCTCTACTCGAGCGGCATGGCCGCCATCGTCGGCCTGCTGATGGCCAAGCTCAGCGCGGGGGATGAAATCGTTTTCTTCGACGAATGCTACCACCGCAGCCGCGAGTTCTGCTTCAAGCATCTGTCCCGTTTTGGCGTGGTGACCCACCAAGTGAAAACCGGGGACTTCGACGCGATGAATGACGCGATCAACGATCGCACCAAGATGATCGTCAGCGAGTCCCCCACCAATCCGCATCTGACCGTCGTCGATCTCGAACAGTTTGTGGCGTTGGGGAAAGAACGCGGAGTCGAAACGCTGATCGATGCGACGCTCGCTTCTCCCTTTAACATTCAGCCCCTCGATTACGGCGTCGATTACGTCTGGCATTCGGCGACCAAGTACTTGGGAGGGCACAACGACTTGCTGGCAGGGGTGATCTGCGGCTCCAAGGAAAAGCTCGAACCGGTTCGCAAACTGCGGGGTATTCTCGGTTGCATCAACGCGCCCCACAACATGTATCTGCTGGAACGGGGGCTCAAGACCTTCGCGCTGCGCATGCAGCGGCACAATGAAAACGGACAGCGCATTGCGGAGTTTCTGGCCACCCATCCCCGCGTTGAAAGGGTTTACTACCCGGGACTTCCATCGCATCCCTCGCATGCGATCGCCAAGCGGACGATGAAAGGCTTCGGCGGCCTAATCACGTTTTTGGTCCGCGATGCCGATTGGCGACAAACCGCATCGATCATCGATGCATGCCGCATTCCGCGCATCGGGCCCAGCCTCGGTGGCGTCGAGTCGCTGATCGAGCAACCGATGGTCATGAGCTACTTCGATTATCCCCCCGAGCAGCGCGAGAAATTCGGAATCGCAGATAACATGATCCGCATGTCCTGCGGGATCGAGGATGCAGACGACTTGATCGCAGATCTCGAACAGGCGCTGAGCCAATCATGAAGTTCCGAACCCGCGCGATCCATGTCGGCAGCGAGCCCGATGCCACCGGCGCCGTGATCCCTCCGATCTATTTGGCAACCACCTTCATTCAACCCGGAGCCGGTGAATGGGGCACCTTCGATTATTCCCGCAGCGGCTCGCCGACGCGAGCTCGGGTCGAAAAGGTTCTTTCAGACCTCGAGGGTGCGGCAGGTGCGCTCGCCTTCTCCTCGGGCATGGCCGCGACCCACTGCGCGATGATGCTCCTGGAAGCCGGTTCGCATGTCATCGCCAGCAACGACATCTATGGCGGTACCTATCGGTTGCTTCACAAGATCTGCAGCCGCAATCAAATCGAGGTGTCGCTCGTCCCCGCCCATGATGCCGAGTCGATTGCTGACGCGATTCGACCGAATACCAAGATGGTTTGGATCGAAAGCATCGGCAATCCGCTGATCACCATTCCCGACATTCCTGCGATTGCGTCGATTACCCGGCCTGCGGGGATCCTGCTCGGGGTCGATAGCACCTTCGTTCCGCCATCGATCGTGCGACCGATCGAGTTGGGGGCCGACATCGTGATGCATTCGGCGACCAAACTCCTCGGCGGCCACAGCGATTGCCTGGCAGGTGTGCTCGCCGCTCGCGACCGGGAGTTGCACGATCGGTTGTATTACACCCAGAACGCAACCGGAGCGGTGCTCGGGGGGCTGGAATCGTTCTTGCTCCATCGGGGGATCAAGACGCTCGCGCTCCGCGTGCGCGAACAATCCAGCACAGCGCTGCGCATCGCGCAGTGGCTGGAGCGACATCCCAAGGTGCGGCGGGTCTTGTATCCGGGGCTTACGAGTCATCCGCAACATGCCAGAGCCCGCAAGTACATGGGCGACCAGTTTGGAACGATCATCTCGTTCGAGTTGACCGGCGACATCGCGGAGACCAAGCGGGTTTGCAGTGCGACGGCGTTGTTTGGGCTAGCGGTCAGTCTCGGCGCGGTCGAGTCCTTGATCGAGCAACCGGCGACGATGTCGCATGCCAGTTATGATCCCGCCGCCCGTGCCGCTGCCGGTATTTCGGACTCTTTGATCCGCTTGTCGGTGGGCTTGGAGGACGCGGACGATTTGATCGCGGATCTCGAGCAAGCCATCGGGTCGTAGCGATTTGTATACGTCGCTGTCGATCTATCTTTTATTCGCGCTGGGACTCAAGGGAGCGTTAACATGGATCCTCCTCGAAATGCGGCGGGGCGTTCCCAGGCGGGAGCCCATCGTATTTCGCGTCGGCGGTCGCCGCTTTCTCAGGGACTTTGAAGCGCGGTTGTAAAAGGCTGTGTCCACGCTTGCTGCTTCTGGTCGTCGAAGATCGGATCGACCGGCACTCGGCTGCTGGTGACTACCGCTCGGACAATCGTCTCACCGTCGGCCATGCGATACGATGATTCGAGCGAGTCGGTGGTCATCGCGACGCGGCCGATCTGATCCAGTTCGGCATCCGCGGTCGTGACCAAATACTGCGTGGTGTAGGTTGCGCCCGCCTCCGGCTCGATCGCCACCGACAGTTTTCGCCGGTCGGGATCCCACTGGACCTCGCGCAACGAGACGCCGCTGGACGCGTAGAAATCGCCCGCCTTCATGGCCCGGATGAGATGCTCGGGGGTCAAGTATTGGGCGCGAACCATCACCCATCCGCGACCCGGTCGACTTCCCGGCTTGCCAAAGTATTCGTGGCTGTCGTCGGTTGCCACACCCAACAGAAGGTTCCCTCCGAGTTTATTGACGCGCAGGTGGTTCGCCAAGTCCCACATGCGTTCGACGCCCGGATGCGCGTCGTCCCCTCGGTGGTTGACCCCGGGATGGCCGTTGTAGACTTCAAAGAACCGTTCGGCCATCACGGCTGCGAGATCCTCGAATGTGATTCCGTATCCGAAGTTGGGATGATTCAGGTGCATCAGGATTTCGCGCCCGCGAGTCTTCTCTTGCTCGAGAACCGCGCGCAGGTTGTTTTCCATCGCTTCGCGAACCGTTTGACCGCCGAGCGGCTTGATGACCTCGGTCAGGTTGGTGGCGTTCATGTGCACCGGCTTGCCTTCGGCTTTGTCGGTGATCTCTTCGGAGGGGATCAGGATGAACTTGCCGCGTTCTTCGAGCAGATATCGATACTCATCGAGGGGTTTGAGTCGCACCTCGATCGAGTCATTCGCTGCGTCGCCGCGCGTTTCGACCCATGGAGTCCCAAACCGCTGTTGATATTTTTCCACCGCATCCTTCGCGGCGCGGGACTGGATCGATTTCAGAGCCATCCAGCGGGCACCTTCCTGAAGGACGTTATGATCGGAGATCGCCAAAAAATGATATCCGCGTTGACGGTACCAGTCGGAGATCATCTCGGGAAAGTCGTTTCCGTCGCTCCAGAGGGAGTGGGTGTGCAGGTTCCCTTTCCACCATCGCGGCGCAGCATTCGCTTCCGGAATCGATTCGCTCGGAGCTTGAAGGAACGCGACGGCGCCGGGCAGCGGGGAGAGGCAAGCCACGATTGCGGTCAAGGTGACGGTCAACATGAGAGCGAGTCGAGAGTGCATGGTGAAGGTGTCTTGGGGAATGGGAGATCCGCGGTTGAAGTCCGCAATCGGAATTTCATTATTTTACTGTGGAGTGCTTGGGTATCTACTGCCAGCGGCGGAGCCAGAGCTCGAGCATGAGAAGATTCCATAACCGATATGCTTGATTGCCGCGCCCCTGCATGTGTTCGTCCACCAACGAGCGGATCGCTTCCGGTCGCAAGAACGCGTGGCAGCGCGTGTCCGAACCCAACAACGCATCGTAGGTGCGATCCCGCAGGGAGGTTTGAAACCATTTCGCGATCGGGACCCCAAAACCCATCTTGGGCCGATTCCAGATCGCGGCCGGCAGCAGATCGCGATACGTCTCGTACAGCAACCATTTGCCGCGACGGGAACGCATCTTCAATCCGACCGGCAACGAGGATGCCCATTCAACCAACCGATAATCGAGGAACGGTTGGCGCGCTTCGAGCGAATGGGCCATCGACGCGATGTCCACTTTCGTCATCAAGTCGCACGGCAAGTAGGTCTGAAGATCCGCCGCCATCGCGCAGCTCATCGGATCTCGCGGAGGTTTTCGCAGTTTCCCCTCCGGGTCGCGAATCGCTCGATTCCACGCGTTGCGCAAGAAATCGACTGGATCGCGATCGGGCAACTGAGCAATCCAGGCTTCTTGGTACAGATCCAACCGCTGGGCTTCGCCGAAGATCTGGATCCAGTTCCTATAGCGGTCCGAGGCGGATTGCCCGAGCGCCTCGCAGAATCTTCGTACCCGCCGGAGAAGCGATCGCCGCGCTGTGGAGTCAGGCAACCGCTTCAGCCACCAAGCCTGGCTCAAACTCCGGACCGGTAGCCATCGCTGCAATTGCTCGCTCAACTGCAGGGCGCGGTATCGATCGTAGCCGCCGAAGAGCTCGTCCCCGCCGTCGCCACTGAGGGCTACCGTCACATGCCTGCGCGTCATCTCGCACAGATACCAAGTCGGCACCGCGCTCGAATCGCTGAACGGTTCATCGTACGCCTCGACCAATCGATCCACGATGGCTAATGCATCGGGTTGGACCTCGAATCGTTCGTGGCGCGTGCCAACATGATCGGCTACCATTTTGGCAAAGGCAGTCTCGTCGTGATCCTTCTCCGAAAACCCGATCGAAAAGGTTCGAATCGGCTCGGACAGATGCTTCTGAGCCAATGCGACGATCAGCGATGAATCGATCCCTCCCGAGAGAAATGCACCCAGCGGGACGTCGCTTCGCAATCGCAAGCGGATCGCATCGTCGAGCAATGCCTTCAACTGACTCGATGCATCTCCTCTCGAAATCGGCCTCTCCAGCGACCAATCGATGTTCCAAAACGGTGCAACTTCGACCCGTCCGCCTTCGAAGACCAATCGATAACCCGGCGGCAGTTTTTGTACCCCGCGATAGATGGTCGATGGGTGCGGAACGTATTGGTAGGTCAGATACGCATCGATCGCACCCGGATCCAGATCTTTCGGAAGACCTGGTATCTGCACCAGAGCTTTCAGTTCGCTCGCAAAAAATAAACGGCTGCCGTCATGCCAGTAGAACAGCGGCTTCTTGCCCAGCCGATCGCGCGCGAGGACCAGCCGGTTGCGATCGGCATCCCAGAGCGCGATCGCAAACATGCCATTGAAGTGCCCAAAGGCTTCCACCCCGAGGTCTTCGTAAAGGTGGACGATGGTTTCCGTGTCGCTGTGCGTGGCGAATTGATGGCCGGAGCCCTCGAGCCGATGCCGCAGTTCGCGATAGTTGTAGATCTCGCCATTGAAGACGACATGGATCGAGCCCGTCTCATTGGCCATCGGCTGGCGACCGGTTTCCAAATCGATGATCGACAGGCGACGGAATCCTAGGGCGACGCCGGACGAGGTCCGCTGATCCACGGTATCCAGTCGGCGATGCGGTTCGGACATCCAATGACCTTCGTCATCCGGCCCGCGATGGACGATCGCGTCGGTCATGCGGCGCAGCGTCTCGATGGACAAGCCCGCTGTGTCGATGCTCCATGCTCCACCCGCAATCCCGCACATCAGTTCCTCGACCTAGAATTCGAGACCGGTCGACGGCGCAGATCGCGATGCATGATGATTGATAAGCGTATGGAGGATGAGACTCTCGGTAATCGTTGGTAGAACTGTAATCCATTCCCGGGCGAGTCGCAATCTTCGGTGCGTGAGAGGGGTACCCGTCCGTTGTTCGCCGAGATGCGAGAGCATCCGGGGTGACGCAGTTCCCCGGTTGTCGAGTCCCCCAACTGTTCATCGGGCCCGACGGGCCGATACAATCATGGACGCGCTTCCTCCGGTCCGACCATGGCTTCTCACTTTGCGAAGAGGTGTTTTTATGCGTTTCGTTCCATTATCCGGTCTGGCCCTCGCATGGGTGGCTTCATGGACTGCGGTTGTGAATGCCCAGGTATTCTGGATCGGCGGTTACGGACCGGGGATCTATGCCAGCCGTCTGCAACCCAACGGTGCGATGGATCCACCGCAATTGGTTGTGGAGCAATCCAACCCGTCGTTCTTCGCGCTCCATCCAGCGCTCGATGTGATCTATGGCGTGGCTGAGACCGCACGATCGGATGCCAAACAAGGGGCCGCCCTGGCGGCTTATCAATTCGATGGGGCAGCCTATGCGCGCGGCGAGTTCTCGCCCCTGAAGCGGATCTCGTTGGAACCGGTCAACGGCGACGGGCCGTGCCATGTGACTCTCGATCGCGAAGGGAAGTGGGGAGTCGTCTCCAATTACTCGAGCGGCTCGGTTTCGCTGTTCTCGGTTCAGGCCGATGGTTCGCTGCAACCCGAATCGCATGCGATCTCGCACCAGGGATCGGGCCCCAACGCATCGCGCCAGCAAGGGGCCCACGCCCACTGCGCGATGTTCGATCCATCGAACCGCTACGTCATGGTTGCTGATCTCGGTGTCGATCGCGTCATGATTTATCAGATCGACCCGAACAAGAGACAATTGGTGCCTGGCCCGCAACCGTTCCTCGAGTTGCCGCCGGGGAGCGGGCCTCGGCACCTCGCGTTCCATCCCTCGGGTGCCTTCGTATTCATCATCAATGAACTGGCGATGACGATGACGGCTGCGTCCTGGAATGCGGAGACAGGTCAAATGGCTATCATCAACACCGAGAGCACGATCCCCGAAGGAAAAGCGGTGCCGGGGGGATCGACCGCAGAAGTTTTGGTCCATCCCACGGGCCGTTTCGTCTACGGCAGCAATCGCGGCCCGAATACGATCGCGCTATTCACGATCGACCCCAACAGCGGACGGATTCGGCGCATCGAGAATTTCGATACCTTGGGCAAGATCCCTCGGAACTTTCGCATCGCGCCCGGCGGAGGTTTTCTGTTGGCCGAAAATCAAGAGAGCAACTCGATCTTCTCGTTCCGCATCGATACCGGTACCGGTTTCTTGAAACCGACCGGCTATTCGATTTCGACGGTCAAGCCCGCGTGCATCAAGTTTCTGGAACGCTAAACGAAAGCCGTTGGGCGCGAGCCCTCGGGTGGGAACGGTCGCAAACGTTGCGGCGTTTCGTGTACTTCCACCCGGATGCTTGCGCATCTCGGCCAACAAGGAAGACTCGGCCAACCTCTTGCGGAGAATTTACGTGTCGAGCACTTCGCGGATAACGTGACCCTCGACATTCGTCAGCCGACGTTCGACGCCGTCGTGCTCAAAAGTCAATCGCTCGTGATCCAATCCTAGCAGGTGCAAGATCGTGGCATTGAAGTCGTACAGCGGGTGGATGTTGTCCACCGCTTTGACACCGAGTTCATCGGTCGCGCCGTGGCTGACCCCGGATCGCACGCCGGCTCCCGTGAGCCAACAGGTGAAGCCGTCCGGATTGTGGTCCCGGCCTTTGGCTCCTTTTTGGAAAAAGGGCATGCGCCCGAACTCGGTGCCCCAGACCACCAGCGTATCCTCGAGCAAGCCGCGCTGCCGAAGATCGCGGATCAGCGCGGCTACCGGCTGATCGAGGATAGCGGCGTGCACGTCGTATTGCGCCTTAAGATCGCTGTGGCCGTCCCAGTTGAGTTTGCCCGCGCTTGCGTACGCTCCGTTGAACAGCTGAACAAAGCGGACTCCTTTCTCGAGCAACCGCCGCGCGAGAATGCAGTTGCGAGCAAAGAGCGCTTTGTCTTTGTTCTGCGCGTCGTCCGCTCCGTAATCGCGAAGCACATGATCTGGCTCCGAGCTCAAGTCGCTGATCTCCGGGACGCTCAACTGCATGCGGGCCGCGAGTTCGTAGCTGGCGATCCGAGCGGCGAGCAGCGAATCACCCGGATTTTGCTCGAGATGTCGCGCATTCATGCGATCGAGCAATCGCCTCGCAGCTTGGTCGGATGAAGCCGAAACGCCTGGTGCCTGCAGATGCCGAATCGGATCGCGCGCGCTCAAGGTGGTCCCCTGAAATGCTGCAGGTAGAAAACCAGATCCCCAGTTGTTCGACCCGTTCTGAGGAACACCTCGCGGGTCGGGGATGGCGACATATGCGGGTAGATTGTGGCATTCGCTCCCGAGAGCGTAGGTGACCCAAGCGCCGAGGCTTGGGAACCCATCGAGATTGAAGCCCGTCGATAGAAAATTTTCCGCAGGACCGTGCGTATTCGATTTGCTCGTGAGGGAATGGACAAAAGCGATCTCGTCGGTCAGCTCCGCCAGGTGGGGAATGAGGTCGCTGACCCATTTGCCTGTTTGGCCCCGTTGTCGAAAGGTGTACTGCGGTCGAGCCAGATTTCCTGCAGGCCCTTGAAACGTGACGGATGGTCCGCCGGGAAGGGGTTGATCATCCCACTCGATGAGCTTGGGTTTGTAGTCCCAGGTTTCCAACTGACTAACGGCACCGGCGCAAAACACGACGATCACGCGCTGGGCTTTGGCGGGAAAGTGGCTGGGGCGTGGAGCATAGGGATTGGCAGGATCGATGATCGGCGATTCGCCGGGCGACATGCCCATGAGGCCATCGCTCTGCAGCAGGCTGACCAGGGCCATCGACCCCAGCGAGGTTGCGGTATCCTGCAGGAATCGCCTGCGATCGAGAAGCGGATGGAAGGGGGAGTGCGAGTTCATGCGGAGGAGTTTGGGAATCTCGATTATGGGTAGAAAAGGAACTCGCTGCTGTTGAAGAGGCTGCGGCACAGCACGGCGAGTCCATGCGCTCGAACCTCGGGAATCGCTTCGGCGATTTCGTCGTCGCGAGCGGGTCTGGACAAGGCCAATCGATATGCCGTTCGAATTTGCGAGGCGATGTCGTCTCCCGCGAGCGATCGAACCCGCTGGGCCAGGGCTTCGGATTGTTCGAGGGTGAAGACGCTGTTGAAAAGATTGAGGGCTTGGATCGGGGTGGTCGATACTCGTCGAGCGGCGGCGCTTTGGCCTGCATCGGGACAATCAAAGGCGCCGAAGATCGCTTCCCGTTCGCGCCGAACTTTGTGGGCATACACCATGCGCCGAAGTCCTTCATCGCGGTAACTTTCCACGGGGCGAAATCCGCTCAGGCCACCGCGTTGGTCAAAGAGATCGAATCCACGGCCATGCATTTTGAGGTTCAGCTGTCCGCTGATCGACAGCATCGCATCGCGGATCGCTTCCGATTCCAGACGTCGGCGAGGATAGCGCCACAGCCACTTGGCATCGGCATCGAGTCGCAGGGCCTCGGCGCGCGGCGCGCTCGATTGCCGGTAGGCGTGCGAGAGGACGATCTGCTTGTGCAGCCACTTCATCGACCATCGCGAACCGTCCCACCATTGGCTCGCAAGCCAATCGAGCAGTTCCGGATGGCTGGGAGAGGAACCGTTGAGGCCGAAGTCGTTGGGGGTCGAAACCAATCCGGCTCCGAAGTGTCCTTGCCAGATTCGGTTCACCATGACGCGCGCGGTCAGCGGGTTGGCGGGGGATGCGATCCAATCGGCGAGGGCTTTGCGTCGTTCCTGTTCCATCGCGGCTTGATCCAGTTCGAGTTGTCCCAGGAATTTGGGGATCGAAGGAGGTGCGGGATCGCGAGGCTGCTCGGGATCGCCGCGATAGAGAACGTGGATCGCGTCGGGTTTGCGAAAAACGCCTGCGAACGCCTTTTGCGATTCGATGGCGGCGTTGCGGCGATCGACCAACTCCTTGCGTTTGCGTTCGAGTCGGTTCGCGGTTTCTTGATCTTCGAAACCGAGTCCCACATATGCGGGCAAGTTCGTCGGGTTGTCCGGAGAACCCGTCCCGCTGCCATCGCGATACGGTTGGCGATCCATCGATCCGGCCACGACCGCCCAGGTGCCGTTGAGGTCCTGCAGTTCGATGCGATATTCGGTCGGAAGGCGATCGGTGAACTGCGATTCGCGGTCGCGCCCCCAGACGATTCGAGAGATCATCTCCGGTCGAGGAAACTCGAGGGTGAGAGTCCCTTTGCCCGTTTCGTTCGACATCCAGCTGCGCTGATTTCCGTACCGCCCGTCGTTCACATAGCGAAGATCATGCCGGTCCGCAACGATCGTGTCGCCGGAGGATATGGCGGTCGTGCCGTAGGTTGCCAAGGCGATTTGCATTCCCTGGGTATTGATGACTTCGAGTTCGTCGATGCACGGCTCGAGATTGTTGGTCGCCTGGATCGACAGGCGCAATCGCTTGGCGAGCGTCGGCTGGATCTTTTCCTGGTTGATTTTTGCGTTGACCGCAGAGCGTCGCAGTCCTTCGTCAGCGAGGGGTTGCATCGCCTCGAGCGATTTGCCTGCCGAGATGCGATAGGCGGTGGCCAAGCGATCTTGGAACTGCCCTTCGCGGTCGCGTCCCCAGACGATTTTTGAGATGCGCATGGGATCGGGGAGTTCGAGGAGAATCCATCCGCGGCCGATCGTATCGGACATCCAGCTATGCGAGTTTCCATACAGCCCGTCGTTGATGTGGATCCGTCGATGACGGTCCGATTCGCGGCTTCCGGAAGCGGCGGCCTGGGTTCCAAATGTAGCCAATGCTACATTTTGAGGTGTTGCTTCGTCGGTCCAAACCTCGACTTCATCGATGCACGGTTCGAGTTTTCCGAGATCGGGATGCAGATTGGCATCGAAGATCTCGAGGCGAACCCATTTGGCGGTGATAGGTTCGAAGCTCACCTCGTTGCGGACTGCGTTCGGCGGGAAGGGCTCGGGAGGGTTTGGGTTGGCGACCGGTTCGAGGCGGCTTAATTGCTCATCGATATTCCGCAGGCTGGTCGTGAGCGAGTCGACTTCCTGCTTCAACGATTCCGATTGCGGGGTGGATACGATGCGGTCACCGTATTCGACTCCGGCGACGAAGGCTTGGACCGAGTAGTAGTCTTTCTGGGTGATCGGATCGAATTTATGGTCGTGGCATCGCGCGCAGCCGATGGTGAGGCCGAGAAACGTTTGGCCGATGTTGACGACGATTTCATCGATGGCATCTTGGCGAGCCAAGCGTTTGCTCGGTTCATCGGCTCCGATTTGGCCAGGGAGGAGCACCGACGCGGTGATCAGAAAACCGGTTGCGGTGTCCTGTTCGAGAGCGTCTCCGGCGATTTGTTCCTTGATGAAGCGATCGTAGGGTGTGTCGCGATTCAAGGCATCGATGACATAGTCGCGATAATGCCATGCGTGGGGGCGTTCGGTGTTGACTTCGAAGCCGTGAGTATCGGCATAGCGAACGACATCAAGCCAGTGCTGGGCCCAGCGTTCGCCGTAGCGAGGGGAATCGAGAAGACGATCGACCACTCTTTCCATCGTCGCTTCGCTCGGATCGGCGAGCAACGCATCGAGGTCTTCGAGCGATGGGGGCAAGCCATGCAGGTCGAGGGTAACACGGCGCAGCCACTGTTCGGGCGAGGCGGGAGGTGAGAACCCTAGAGCGTGTTCGCTCAGCGATTTTTCGATCCAGGAGTCGATCGAGTGGGTGCCATCGAAGGGGCGAAGCGGTTGAAAGGCCCAATGCGAATTCGGATCGGCGAGCGAGGCCTCGTCGATTCCATCGGGCCAGTGCGCGCCCGCAGAAATCCAATTGCGAAGGATGGCCAAGTCGGCCTGGTTCAAGCCTGGACCCTCGGGTGGCATGCGCTGGTCGCGATCCTGGGTATGGGTGCGAATCCAGAGCGGGCTGTTGTCCGGATCGTAGGCGACAATGCTGGGACCTTCGCTGTCGCCACCGCGAAGCGCGGATGCCTTGATATCGAATCGCAGGCCGGATTTTTGTTTTCCTTCACCGTGGCAAGGGTAGCAATGCGACCGAAGGATGGGGCGGACATCTGTCGCAAAATCCGGTGTGCTAGACGGTTCCTGGGCATGGACGCAGAACGCCACCGCGCAGCAGAACGCCACCGCGCAGAGGAGTAACGCAGTGCATGCCGTGGAGCCGCGGCGAGGCGGTCGTCTCATGAGTCGAGCGACGAACGGCATGTCCAGGAGAGTTCGCGAGGGCACGAGGGAGTGCGGTTTGGTGGGAGGGAGTTCAGGTGCGAAGGTCGCACGGCCCATCATACCCGGTTTGTGCGGGGAAAACCAATTCCGGTTTTCGCCTCGCCATGCAGGGCGAGACGACCTCTCGCCGTGTTGAGAACGATCAGCGGCCCGGAGGGGGGGCGACCGCGTCGATGGCCGCGGTGGCGGCCCGCTGGTTTGCGACGATTTGATCTCGCAGCGATTGGATTTGCTGGAACATGCTGCTCAATTCGTTTCGTGTTGCCGTCAATTCTTGATCGAGCCGGTTGGCCTCCGCGGTGATGACTTCGTTCTCTTTGGAGTATTGGGCAAAATCCTTGTCGAGCTTGGCTCGTTCCTGCTGTCGCATTCGGACCTGTGCATCGGCGATCCCTTGCGATTTCTGCATTTCCGCCAGTTCGCGTTCGATCAGTTTGGCATCTTGAAGTGCGGCGGTGATTTGTCGGCGAACTTCGCGAAACCCGTATTCGTAATCGTTCAATCGGCGAACGAAAACAGGGGCCAACGACTTTACGATGCCTTGTTTGACCAGGTCTTCGGCGGATGTGGAATCCATGACGATCACGTTTCCGGTTTTGAAGGATACCTTGGCTCCCTCTTCGCCCCGTTTGAGACGGGCATCGACGGAGCGACCGCTCAGGTCATAGAAGCCGCCTTCGGTTGCGGTTCGTTGTTCCTGTGCGTCGACTTCGATGGTGTGATCTTTGAGGAATTCGACCCGCGTATAGATTTGTTCTGGCGGGGTTCCCTCGGGAGGTCGACCGCCATCGTTCCGGTAGGATTGCAGAACACGGGCTTTGATCGCATCGCGCAGGTTTAGGGCCGTCGGCTCTGCGTCAGCAAGGCTCGGATCGATGCCGAGCAACTGGGCGAGTTCCGTCTTGTCCATTCGACCGAAGATGGAGTCATCCTCTTCCTTGGAACCCAAGACGGCGAAGGCGGTGTGCGAATCGAGCGGCATCAGTTCGTAGATCGACCAGGTCGGGAACGAACCTCCCGCGATGGCGGCGTTCTGTTCCGGGGTCAAGGTCGCTGTCGGTTTGAGTTTGATGGCGGAACCGTCAGCCGCAGTGACCACAAACTCTCCGAGATAGACGACGGGGGTGGTTCCTCGTTCGTCGGTTCGTTCCCCGAAGACTTGAACGATGGATTCCGCCGCCAGTCCTGCGTTCGATGCTCCAGCGGGTTGATCCGGTTTGGCACCGCCCTCAGCAGGTGCGGCGGGAACGCCGGCAGGTGGTACCGCGGGTGCCCCCGCGACTCCGGCGGACAATTGAAGCGAAACTTCGTTGGGAGCGAGTTGGACGACCGAAGCGCCTCGCCATACTCGGCCTCGTTCCACCAACAGTCGATTCAGTTCGTTGGTGATCGGCACATAGGCGTTCAAGTCAGGGATGGGATTCACTCGGTCGCCATCGCGAGCAAGTTCTTCGGCCAAGAGCTTGGCTTCGGATTTTGTCAGCAGTTTGTCATAGGCTTCCATATAGCCATTGCGTCGGCTTGCGACTCCAGCGGCAAAGAAGACGAAACACCATGCTTGGAGAAAGAGGAAGACGAGCAGGGTCGTGTGAAGCGCACCCCAGTTCTGGTTGGACTTGACCAACATCACAATGAAGACGACAAGCGATACCAAGACCGCGAGCCAGACGAGAATTCCCATTAAGTCCATGACGTCAGCCGAGATGTGATATTCCGAGGAGTGGGCGAGCACATAAGCTAGGATCCTAGCATACTTGCGAATCTTCCGATTTCCTAAGATTTTTCGAAGGATTCCGATGGTAAGTCGGCTAAATTCGAGTGTCAAGCAAGTCAGGATCGGCACGGTCTGAAGCGGTTGTCCGCAAACCAGCGGTCCACTTCGTCCGCTTGTAGCGAAAAAACAGGCCCAAATCATGTCAGAACCGATCATCAGCATCAGCGGGCTCCGGGGTATTGTCGGAGTCGAGCTAACCCCCGAAATCGCAGTGCGTTACACCGCCGCGTTCTGCAGCCAAGCTCCTCCGGGAGCGATCGTTTTGTCGCGGGATGGCCGGACCACCGGCTCGATGCTGGCCGATGCCATCGCCTCGGCCATCGTGGGATGTGGTCGGGAATGTCTGGATCTGGGGGTGGCTGCGACTCCGACGGTCGGGGTTGCGATACGGCACGTGGCGGCAGCGGGTGGGGTTCAGGTTTCGGCGAGCCATAACCCGCCGGAATACAACGGGATGAAGCTGTTGGGCGTTAATGGCCGGGTGATTCCCGGCGAGATCGGGAATCGGGTTCTCGAGTCGTACCGGGCCAACGTTGGTCCGTGGGCGCCGACCGAATCGATCCGCGCACGGACTGCCGTGGTTGACCCTCACCAGGCCCACCTTGAATTGGTCCTGGCCACGGTCGATGTCGACGCGATTCGGAAGAAGCGTTTCCGAGTCTTGGTCGACAGCAACCACGGATCCGGGGCCATTCTCGCCAAGCGGCTTCTGGAACGCCTCGGGTGCGACGCCGTGATTCTCGGACCGGAGTCCGACGGCCGCTTCGAGCATCCCCCCGAACCGATCGCCGAGAATCTTCAGCATGTCGGGGTTGCGGTGACCAAGAGCGGTCTCGATGTCGGCTTCTGCCAAGATCCCGATGCCGATCGGTTGGCGATTCTGGACGAGCGCGGTAATTACATCGGCGAGGAATACACGAGCGTGCTGTGCATGATGCGAGCCTTGATGCAGCGGCGAGGCCCGCTGGTGACCAATTGCGCTTCGAGCAACATGACGTCGTTCCTGGCGGCCAAGCATCAAGTTCCTTTTTTCCGCAGCAAGGTCGGGGAAGCCAACGTCGTCGATACGATGCTCGCCCACGGAGCCATCTATGGCGGCGAAGGAAGCGGCGGTCCGATCGATCCGAGGGTGGGGCTGATCCGAGACAGCTTTGTCGGCATGGCACAGGTCCTCGATTTGATGGCAGCCACCGGGAAAACGATCTCCGAAGTCGTCGACACCCTTCCGGCGATGGTGATCGTCAAGGACAAGATGACTCTCTCCAAAGAACGACTCGTGCAATCGATCGATCTTCTGGCGAGTCGGATGCAGTCCGATTCGGTCAGTGCGCTCGATGGGGTGCGGCTGGACTGGCAGGATGCGTGGCTGCTCCTGCGAGGGAGCAATACCGAGCCAATTGTGAGGCTGATCGCGGAAGCCCCCACCGAGGATCTGGCGCGCGGGTTGATCGATCGCGCCAAAGCGATTATCGATGCGTGATGCTCCACGCGGTTCAGTCGACCACCGACGCCGTGTCCCCGGCCGCAATCGAGGCCAATTTGCGGAGCATCAGGAGGTCCGTGTTGTAGCTGATGAATTGCACCGAACCATCGCACATGGCCGCATTCCAACCCGAGGTATGCGAGCTTCCGAAATCGTGGCAGGCCAAGCAACTGTCGTTGATATCCGCTTCTGGACCGCGAGCGACATAACGGACATAGGAATTCGCAACCCCGGTGTATTCGGGGAATCCCGCGAGGGGTGATCGATCGCCAAAACAGTTCCCGGTCTTGTAGCGGAGTCGATTCATGGCTTTCTCGCCGACCATGATCGAGTTGCTCAGGCCGTCGGTCACTCCGCTCATCTTGACGCGGTTGTTGACTTGCCACACTCCGGGGAACTCGAGGACGACTTCGGCATTGATAGGATCGGGTTGAACGGCGGAACCGCCGTTGAGCGCATAGTCGGTTCGAGCCCCGGAATCGCCAAACTTGGCATCGAACGGAGGCATCAAGGGATAGGCTTTCGCATCCCGGCGCGTCGGGCAATTGAACTGGGATATCGTCGCCTTGATGCTGTCCTGAAGAGGTGTGGCGATCGCGGTGGTCCCAGGATTGTTATCCATGATGCGAACCAACTGGGTCTGGAGCTGGTTCTGTTCCAGGAACGGCATGATCTGCACCATCCAAGGAACCCCTCGCATATCCAAGCGAGCCGAGGTGGATCCGAGGTTGACCGCGAGCGGCGCGTGCTCCCCCGCATAACCAGGAAACTTCTTGAAGGCGGATTCATAGTTGTGGATTGCAAGGGCCAGTTGCTTGAGGCGATTCGAACAATCGATGCGCCGCGCTGCTTCCCTCGCCGCTTGGACCGCGGGCAATAACAATCCCACCAGGACTCCGATAATTGCGATCACCACCAATAGTTCAACCAACGTGAAACCCGATCGGATTTTTTCTGATCGCATGCGAGAGTGTGTCATGGCGGATAGCTCCTGGAGCGAAGCGATGCTGAGAAGGAAAAGAGAGGGGATGTGGACAACTTGCCAGGCCGCAATACTAGCTCGGATCGATGGACACCGAGTCACTTCGATTGCGATCGTTCGCTAGGCGTCCGGACCGCGAATATACTGAAGGTCGAATGCCGAAATCAATCTTTTTTGCGGAACTTTCTGGGAGGTTTTGATGGACTGGCTAGAACCCGGAGCGAAGGCTCCCGCTTTTTCCCTCAAAGATGATCAAGGCAAGTCGGTGAAATTAGGGGATTTCAAAGGGAAACCGGTCGTCCTCTACTTTTACCCCAAGGACGATACCCCGGGTTGCACGAAGGAGGCATGTTCCTTTCGGGATGCCTCCGCACAGCTGAAGAAACTCGGGGCCGTTGTGCTGGGGGTCAGTCCCGACCATGTCGAATCGCATGCCAAGTTTCGGGACAAGTTCAAACTCAACTTTCCGCTCCTGGCCGACGAGCAGCACGCGGTCGCTGAAGCCTACGGCGCGTGGCGCGAAAAGAATATGTACGGCAAGAAATCGATGGGGATCCAGCGCAGCACCTACCTGATCGATCCCCAAGGGAAAATTGCGCAGGTTTGGAAGCGGGTTCAGGTCGATGGGCATGACACGCAGGTCCTCGAGGCCTTGCAGGAACTCGCCAAGGCACAGTAATCTACTGGGCATGACGCATTCGATTCGGTTAGTGATCTTTGGCGCTTCGGGACGAAACGGCCGGCGGCTCATCGCTCTCGGGCATGCAGACCCGTCGGTTCAACTCGTTGGCGCTTTGGTGGGATCGGCATCGCGCCATCACGCTCAGGACGCAGGGCAAGTCGCGGGAATCGGGCCGATCGGCTTGCCGCTGACCAATCAGTGGCCAACGCCCATCGATGCCGTGATCGACTTCTCCAGTCCCGAGGGGTGCATGACCGCGCTGGAACATTGCGCCGCGCACGGTGTGCCGCTCGTGATCGCCACGACAGGTCTGCACGAAACCCAGATCCGCCGCATCGAAGAAGGCTCGAGAAAGATTCCCATCTGCTACGCGCCGAACATGAGTGTGGCAGTCAACGTCGCCATGAAGCTTGCGGAACAGGCCGCGCGAGCCCTCAAGGACCTCCCCAACGGAGCCGACGTGGAGATCATCGAACGGCATCATCGATTCAAGGAGGACAGCCCCAGCGGCACGGCTTTGAAGTTCGGGCAGATCATCGCCAAAGAAATGGGGATCACCAGCCACGTTCACGGTCGGCATGGGATGGTGGGAAAACGTCCCCACGACGAGATCGGCTATCATGCGGTGCGCGTCGGCGACGATGCCGGCCAGCACACGATTGTTTTTGGTATGCTGGGCGAGACCGTCGAGATTCGCGTGGCAGCATCCAACCGCGATTGCTATGCCAGCGGGGCAATCGCTGCTGCCAAGTATTTGGTGGGCAAGCCAGCCGGGATGTACTCGATGGCAAACGTTCTCGGGTTATCGTAAACTCTCCTCGTCAATTGTTCCTCTCCCACAGGGCCATGATGTAATGGCGCGTTGCGATCAAGGCTACTTGTGCCGAGTCTGCGGCGAAGAGGTGGAGGAGATCACCGAAAGCGCGCTCTACTTGCGCTATGTGATCGGAGAGATCGATCCCGAAGTCTTGCACTTAGCCCCCGAATCCCACCTACGATGCACGCCGACGCTGGCTCAGTTCATCGCCGATGAGCGTTTCGAAGCCATGCTTCCGCCGCAGGGAGCCTTCGGCATCGATTCCCTCGATCCCGGCTACGTGGCTCAGCGCACCGAGCTGGTCACTCGAGGCTTTCGAAGGCTATGGGAGATTCGGAAAAATCGCGCACGCATTCGCGCGGTGAATGAGTATCCTCTTCCAGAAGTGGTAAAACGATGGCGAAATTAAATCGCATTCTGTTTGCAGTCGTTGTCCTCGTGCCGGTGGCGTTCGCGCTGAACTCCATGGCCAAAGCGCAAAATCCGGCAGACGACGCATTCAACGCCGAGGAACGCTTGGCCGGCTACGCGCAGCGCGAGGGAGTCACCTGGTTCATTTTCGATCCCCAAGCGTACCACATCGATCCGCCGCAACGGGTGGTCGTCACCGGCGCTTTTCGAATCTGGAGCCAGAACATGGACGACCCGCAATGGCAACTCCATCGCAGCGACGGGGCGAACCTGTGGCTGCTCGCGATCGAGAACCCGAACTTCGAAACCCTCGAACCCGCCACTCCGTTCAAGTTTCGAGTCGACGCCGGAGAGTGGCTGCAACCCCCGGCCGAGTCCCCCAACCGCGAAGGAGGCAATCTCGTCTTCGCCCCAGGGGTCGATCCGATTCGCATGCGAGCCGAGATCCGAACGGAAAACACCTTGTG
>JBKDPB010000293.1:0-7808 GCA_046342615.1 Planctomycetota bacterium
CTCGCGGCAGAGCTTCGCGAGCCCATCGAAAAAACCAGGAGGCTGGACGATGAATCCGGCGGCTCCCTGAACGCGAGGCTCGGCTACCACCGCCACCACCTCGTGGGCATGCTGCGCGAGCAAGCTGCGGTAGCGCTCGAGGTAATAGGCGCTTGCTTCGACTGCGGACATCGATTCCGGAGTCCGATAGGCATCCGGGCATGGGCCCCGTATCACGTCGAAAAGCAAGGGGGCGAAATGGCTTTGGAAATGCGAGACTCCACTGATGCTGACCGTACCGAGCGTATCGCCATGGTAGGCCTGGCCGAGAGCCAAAAACTTGGTTCGTTGCGGTTCTGGACGCTCGCACTGACGCCAGTACTGAAAGGCCAGTTTCATGGCGACCTCAACCGCCGACGCCCCGTCACCTGCAAAAAAGACGTGCTTCAAGTTGCTCGGGGCCAAGTCGATCAATCGCTTGGCCAAGGTGATGGTCGCGGGATGGCTCATCCCGAGATTGGTCACATGGGCTACCTCTCGCAATTGCATCTGGATCGCTTCATCGATCTCCGGAACCCGATGGCCGAACAGGTTGCACCACAGCGAGCTCGCTCCGTCGAGGTAGGTCTTGCCGAACACGTCGGTCAACAGGCACCCATTCGCCGATTGAATGATCAATCCCTCGTATTCCGACATTTGCGAAAAAGCGTGCCATACGATGGATCGATCCCACGCGACCAACTCGTCGACGGTAGGTGGGGTTCTCGATACGCGGTGTTGGATCATGTCAAATCGATACCGATTGCACGAGTTCCGTGGCCGCGCGATGGATCAAGTCCCATTGACCTGCATCCACCCACGAAGCGCGACACAGGGTCCCGCCGACCCCCACCGCCGTTGCGCCAGCCTGCAAAAACTCGCGAGCATTCGAAGCATCGATTCCACCGGTCGGCATCAGCTTCAGGTAAGGCATCGGTGCAAGGACATCGCGGATATACCCAGGGCCGAGATTCCGGACCGGAAACACCTTGACCCAATCCGCGCCCGCCTCCCACATCGATGCGATCTCGGTAGGAGTGTAGGCGCCAGCAGCGATCGGAATGTTGTGGGTCTTGCAGACATCGACGACAGGCTTCGATGCAATCGGGGTGACGACGAATTGCGCACCCACGCGTGCTGCCAGCTCGGCTTCGCTCACGTTGCGGACCGAACCCAGTCCCAGGCAAGCCGTACCCTCGCGAAAGCGAGGTTCGTCGTTCAGCAATTTCTCAATCCATCCGGGTGTTTCCGGATTCGTGAGCGTGAATTCAACGCATCGGATCCCCGCGTCCAACAGGGTGCGAACCAGATCTCGGGAACGATCGAGGCGATCCAGGCGAACGATCGCCACGATGCGGTTTTCAAGAAACAGATCCTTGGGTGATGGCATGGCTAGCAATCCTCGAGTTGTCGCACTTGGCAAGATTTACTGATTGTATCGGTTGTATGGGCCGATAACACCCGTGAACCATCCGATCGGGGATCGGACCACATGGTGCAGCAAATTTCCGGGGGGAAACATGACTACATCTTTGCGTTGGGGACACGTTGTCCTCGCAATGCTCGCGCTCCAAGTTGGCTGTTGCAGCATCCATGTCGATTATGATGGGCCTCATCACAAGCGATTGCCTCTCTGCGCGGATTCGGGTTGCGTCAAGGACGCCTGTGTAGACGAAGGGGCGTGCAAGATCAATGGCCTGGGGCACATCGGCCACTCCTTGCACACTCTCCACGACCGCGCAACTTGCGGGTTGAAATGCGGCTCGGGCTGCGGTGAACTGTATTTCGATGAGTATATCAATGAGCCGCCTGTCTGCGATCCCTGCGGATGCAACAACGAGTGGGTAGGCGGCTACCGCGAGTGCAGGCCGTGGTATTCGAGAATCCGCGACCTGTGGGGCTACAAATACCCAGGTTCGCAATGTACCGAATGCACCGATTGCACGCACGGCGGGATTTGGATGGGAGAGAGTGAATCGTACGGGATCCATCGCGAGATGGGCGAAGAGGTCCTGTCTACCAGCGAGACGGGGACGGTGGTAGCTCCGATATCGAAGATGGATGGAACGCCAACACCCGCCAAACCCAAAGCGGAGCCGCGATTGTTGCCTGGAGATAGCGAATCGACACCGGCCTCGATTCTCGATCGCGAACCAGCCAGCGGAAAGAGCGCGCAGTCGAAAAAGCGTTCGGGCGAGCCTCCATCTCGGGTCGCCGCCTCGAACAAGAAGGTGCCCGCAACACCCACCAGCGGTCGGCGCAAGCTGACGACCCAGCCACGGTAAACGCTACGGCAACTCGGCGATGGAGTTCATCTCAGGGACGTCAAGAATCAGAATCTTGCCGTCTCCCATCCTTCCGGTGCGGCACGTATCGAGCATGGTTTTGATGACCTCTTCGACGCGGAGGTCATCGACGAAACAGCTGACTTCGATTTTCGGCAGGAACGCTTGGCTATACTCGTTCGAGCCGTAGCTCTCCAGGTAGCTTTTCTGGCGGCCGAATCCCTTGACTTCGGTGACTTCTAGAGCCTCCAGAGGGGACAATCTCAAGGCTTGCAAGAGTTGCTCCACGAGATGCGGACGCACGACGGCAATGATCTGCTTCATCGGATACGCCCGTGAATTGGAGGGGATGTGGCGGACGGGAAACCTGCGGGTCCGATCTTCCGCATTCGGCTATCGGAAGGTATTATCCTAATCCTTAAGTGGTCGGGCCGCGAGGCGGTCGATAGGTGTTTCTTGATCCCCTCCACCCAAGAGTCAACGTGCCTCACGCGCAGATCGGTCCGATTGCAGTCCATTTCCCGGCGCTCACGGAGAGTAGCGACCAGCTGGAGATCGAGCATCCGGAGTGGCACATTCCGGAACTGACCGAGAAGACGGGGATCCGCACTCGCTATCTGGCCGCCCCTGGCGAAACACCCTCAGACCTCGGTTACCAAGCTTGCGTCAAGCTGTTTAAAGAACATGCGATCGATCCGGCCTCCGTCGATTTCTTGCTCTACTGCACTCAAACGCCCGACTATCCGTTACCGACGACAGCATGTTTGCTGCAAGACCGCTTGGGGCTCGGGATCCATTGCGGTGCGCTCGACTTCAATCTCGGATGCTCGGGTTACGTCTACGGGCTGTCGCTGGCGGAGGGGCTGATCTGCTCCAGGCAGGCCAAGCGGATCTTGTTGGTCACTGCGGAAACGTACAGCAAGTACATCGTCCCGGCCGACCGCTCGTTGCGACCGATCTTCAGCGATGCCGCGGCGGCGACGCTGATCGATGCCTCCGACACCCCGTCGCTTGTCGGTTTCGAGTTTGGCACGGATGGAAAAGGGGCGAACACGCTGATCGTTTGCGAGGGAGGTGCCAGGCCGCCGAGCGAGGCGATTCAGCCGCGCCGTCGCAAGCGCTGGGGGAGCCGCCTCTACATGGACGGTCCCGGATTGATGGACTTCACCGTGGGCTCGATCCCCCAACTCGTCCGCAATATCTTGCGAAAGGCGAATTTGTCGATGGATGACATCGATTTGTTCCTGATGCATCAAGCAACCCGAAAAATGC
Source organism: Planctomycetota bacterium (assembly GCA_046342615.1). Taxonomy (GTDB): domain Bacteria; phylum Planctomycetota; class Planctomycetia; order Pirellulales; family Pirellulaceae; genus JBKCUI01. The sequence goes on from JBKDPB010000293.1 coordinate 3,576, forward strand.
TCGAGCTGCTCCAAGCCGCCCTCGGGGTGAATGGAGAGAGGTTGCCGATTCGCCTGGAAAACCGCGGCAATACCGTTTCTTCCACCCTTCCCATCCTCATCGACGATCTGCGCCGGGAAGAGAAGCTGGTGCCAGGCCGAAACCACCTCATGGTCGGGTTCGGCGTAGGCTGGTCTTGGGCGGGATGCGTCTGGAAAACATGATTGCCAAGGTTATTTCCGAAGGGAATCCTACGGTTTTCCCACTGAGGTATTTCCTATGGCAACCCAGACCGCGACTCGCATCACCACCCCCCCTCGCTACGGGCTATTTCCGGCGATGAGCGAGTCTGCGTCTCCGAGCGATGCGCACGGCGAGCCGACCCGAGTCATGCATCCTCCGGTCCAGATCGGAGCCGTGGCGTATTTGAACACCAAACCTCTCATCGATGGTCTGAGTCGCCGTTTGGCGGAACAAGGGGCCTTGCATTTGGCCCTCCCGAGCCAGCTTGCCTCGGCCCTGCACGAGGGATCGCTCGACATCGGTTTGATTCCGGTGGTCGAGTACCTTCGGAATCGCAGCCGGTACCGGATTGTCTCTAACGCGGCAATCGCGTGCCGCGGGCCGGTCTGGTCCGTCCGAATCCTGTTTCGCAAGGAGCCACGCGATGTGCGCCTCCTCGCGGTCGACGAAGGTTCGCGTTCCAGTGTCGCTCTCGCATCGCTCCTCTTCCATACTCGATTCGGCCGGATGCCGGAGATGGTTGAGTTCCCGATCGCCGCTCGCCCCGAGGAGTCGAACGCCGACGCCGTGCTGGTCATCGGGGATCGCGCCATGCGTCCCGAACGCTATCAGCAATCCTTCCTCACCGACTGGGATCTTGGTCACGAGTGGTATGTCGAGACCGGTTTGCCCTTCGTCTTCGCCCTCTGGACGGCGCGCGACGAGCGGTTTGCAACTGCCGCATTGCGGGATGTCTTGGAAATCTCCCGGGATGATGGATGCCGGAATGTCGAAGCGATTGTCGAGCGACATGCAGCCGACTACGATCTAACTCCGCAGCAATGTCGGGATTACTTGACCAGCTACCTCCGATTCCATTTCCTCAGCGAAGAGCAAGCGGGACTCGCGGAATTTCTCGCTCGATGCCAGGCCTCGGGCTTGGTTTGACCCTGCAACCGGAAACATCATGATCACAAACAGCTCCTCGCCGATCCGGCGTATCCTCGACAAATCCGTCGCGGGAGAGCGACTCGATCGCGACGAAGCAGTCCAGCTTCTTGAATCTTCGAACCTGACGGCCATCGGTGCCGCCGCCAACGCGGTCGCCCTCCGCATGCACCCGGAGCCGTATCGGACCTACAACATCGATCGCAACATCAATTACACGAACATCTGCACCGCGGTCTGCGATTTCTGCGCTTTCTACCGCACGCCGAAGAGTCCCGAAGGATACGTGTTGCCGCGCGATGTCTTGCTCGACAAGATCCGAGAGACGGTGGCGTTGGGTGGTGATCAGATCCTCATGCAAGGAGGGCTTCATCCGCACTTCCAACTCGATTGGTATGAGGAACTGCTCCGGGACATCAAATCCCATTTCCCGGAAGTCAATATCCATGGGTTTTCTCCGCCCGAACTGCATCACTTTACGAAAGTGAACAAGCTTCCGATCGAAACCGTTCTGTCCCGACTGAAGGATGCAGGCCTCGGGAGCATCCCGGGGGGAGGCGCAGAAATTCTCGTCGATCGCGTTCGAAGCGAGATCACGCGCGGCAAAGTCATGAGCGATGATTGGCTGAATGTCATGCGCGTTTGGCATCGGATGGGTGGCGTCAGCTCCGCGACCATGATGTTCGGACACGTGGAAACTCTCGCGGAACGCGTCGAACATCTCGATCGGATTCGGCAACTGCAAGACGAAACGGGTGGATTCACGGCGTTTATCTGCTGGACGTTCCAACCCGAGCATACCGACCTGTCGCACATCGCGCCGGCCGGTTCGTTTGAGTATCTCAAGACGCAAGCCGTCGCGCGGCTCTATCTCGACAACATCCCTAACATTCAAAGCAGTTGGGTGACGCAAGGACTCAAGATCGGGCAACTGGCCTTGCTCTTTGGAGCCAATGATATGGGATCTCTGATGCTCGAAGAAAACGTGGTCGCGGAAGCGGGCACGGTCCACTACCTGACGCTCGATCAAATCCGCGATGCGATCTCGGAGTTGGGATTCATCCCTCGGCAACGCAATGTTCGCTACGAATGGATCGACGAAGAACGCGAGAAGAATGCCGTCCTGGCAAATCGCGAGCACGCCAGGAAGCCTGCACCGAAAGTGGTGGACCTGGTTGTTCCGTAGCGATTCAGGGAGCGACTCCACGTTCGACAACACGCGATGCCGCTGCGATTCCGCTTTGGATCGCTCCCTCGATACTCCCCGTCGCGGAATAGTCGCCGCAAAGGAATAGGCCTTCCCCGGCGTCGACGACTTCCTGCTTGGCCATGCCCAGCGACGCGGGGGTCTGGTCTGGTAACGCGTACGGGATCCGATACGTTTGCAAATGACGCCACGTGCGGACAGTCCAGCCGAACCAATGTTCCAATTCCTCGCGGAGTTCGTGGACCAGTTCCATCCCCGCCGGCTTGACGAGTCCCACCGTATTTACCGAAACGAGCGTGCAGCCACGGGGCGCATATCCAGGTTGTGCCAGACTGGGAAACGCCACATGATTGATCATCCCGATCCTGCCGCCATTGAGCATCAGGATTGGCAATGGGCTGGGAGGGTGCGGTACCGCAAAGTAGACGCAGACCGTGGAACGGCTCGGCAACATCTCTCCCGCGGCGGGCCTTCCAACCAGTTTGTTTGCGGTCGGTTGCTCCGTAGCCACCACAATCTGGTCCGCACGGACGCGCGATCCATCCGAGAGGGTCACCGATCCGGGTTCCACGCGGGCGACGCAGGTCGACAAGCGAATGGATTCCTCGGGCAATGTTCCGGCGATTTGAGCGGGAATCGCTTGCATGCCTTTCGCGGGCAAAGCCGCATATCCCATGCTGAAAGCTCGAAACACAAACTCCATGCGCGAGGCATCCGTCGATAAATCCGGATCCAAAAAAACTCCGCCGAAAAAAGGTCGAAAGAACCGCTCGATGATGGTATCGCTGAACCCTTGTCGCTTCAAAAAATCGATCGCGGATATCCCGGGTCCCGCCAGGATATCTTGAACAGATCGATGCACCGAAGTGCGTTTCCACAGGGCGAGTCGAACTTTGTCTGCGATGGTTGCGACGGGGGAGATCGCGGTTTGCGCGGCCCCGCGGATGCGCGACCATCCGGTGGCTCGAAGAGGGTCGAAGACCATCGACCAGCGATTGCCGAGTCGGACCATGGAGCCTGCAGAGAACGAACCCAGTTGCAACGCGGGGATGTCGAGCTCTCGACCTGTTGTTTCATAGGCGGTCAGGTAGACCTGAAAGCCATGATCGAGGAGGAAACCGTCGACGCAGTCGGTTTTGATCCGGCCTCCGATTCGATCGGACGCTTCCAGCACCGAGACGCGCCGACCTCGCTGATGCAAGTGTCTGGCAGCGGTCAGGCCGGCCAGCCCCGCTCCCACCACGATGACATCCGGATTCACTCGCTGTTTACCTCGCAACCGTCCCTGAGTCGCGGATTCTCGAGGTACGCGAGGACCAACGCGATATCGGCGGGGGTTATGCCGCTGATTCGGCCCGCCTGATCCAAATTCAATGGACGAATGCGGCTGAATTTCTGGCGGGCCTCGTTGCGCAAACTCACGATCGCCCCATAATCGAAATTGGATGGGATTTGCTTGTCGAGCATCCGCATCTGTCGTTCGACTTGAATCTGCTGCCGCGCGACGTAGCCTGCGTACTTGACGTCGTACTCGTACTGCAAGCCGATCGCGTCCGGGAAGGGGGCCAGTTCGCTGGGAAACATCTCTTTCAATTGCTCCCAGGTGACTTCGTTGCGTTTCAGGTACTTGTCACCCGTTATGTCGCCGATGCGCAACGAAGCGATGACGCGCGCGATCTTGTCGATCGTGGCAAGCTTGTCGATCAGACGGTGGTATCGCGGTTCGGCGACCAAGCCAAGGCGATGGCCGATGGGGGTGAGCCGTCGATCGGCATTGTCCTGGCGCAGCATCATGCGATATTCGGCACGGCTGGTGAACATTCGATACGGTTCATCGACACCGCAAGTGACGAGATCATCGACGAGGACTCCGATGT
>JBKDPB010000294.1:0-3859 GCA_046342615.1 Planctomycetota bacterium
GAGGTAGCCAGGTCTACGCAACGCGAGAAGTGAAGGAACCCGCTTGGTACGATCCCTATCTCGAAGAGTTATTCCCCAAACCGATTCAAATCGTGTACTGGAAAAATCCTAGCCTTGGCCCTGAGGACATCAATCTCCTGATGGAATTCAGCGAACTGGAAGCTCTCAATGTCACGTGCGACAAGATCGAGTCGACTACGATTGAAAAGTTTCTGACCCTACCCAAGCTGCGTCGTTTGAGAATCCAGTCCAGCAATCTCGATGCATCCACGATTGAAAGCTGGAAGATCGATCCGAAGATCACCAATGTCACGCTGGTGAATCCCAAGTGGTCGGGTGACGACATGAAGAAAATATCCGATGGCGCGAAAGCCAATGCAGGGCTCAAGGATAAACTCGACATGACCACGAGCACCGGCCCTTCGTTTGGCGGGAATTGATCAGGGATGAATTTTCTGGGCCTCGAAGGGCGCCGGGTGGTGGTGTTCGGCGTAGCCAACAAGAAGAGTGTGGCCTATTTCATTGGGCGCACGCTTCAAGAGGTGGGGGCGGATGTCGTCTATGTCGTGCGCAACGAAAAGCGTCGGGAGGAAGTTTCGAAACTCTTCCCTGCAGCGACGGTACTGGCATGCGATGTCGAACGCCAGGGTGAAATCGACCGCGTCGCGGCGGAGTTGAAAGGTGCTGGCAAACCCATTTCCGGCATTGTCCATTCGATTGCGTTCGCGGACTACAGTGAAGGAATGAAGCCCTTTCATCAGACGACCCGGCGGCAATTCTTGCAGGCCATCGATATCTCGTGTTATTCGCTGATCGCCGTCAGCGAGGGACTTCGAGACCAAATGTCCGACGACGCTTCCGTCGTGACCATCAGCATATCGACGACTCGGATGGCGAGCGAAAGCTACGGATTTATGGCTCCGGTCAAAGCAGCGTTGGATTCAAGCCTTGCGTTCCTGGCCAAGTCGTTCAGTTCCTTTTCGCAGGTCCGTTTCAATGCCGTTGGGGCAGGACTCCTGAAAACGAGCGCTTCGGCAGGGATCCCCGGCTACGTCGATGCCTACTTGTTTGCGGAACGCGCAATCCCGCGGAAACGAGGATTGGCGACCCAGGAGGTCGCCAATGTGGCTGCGTTTCTGCTGAGCCCACGTTCCTCGGGGATCAACGCTCAGACATTGATCGTGGATGCCGGCATGTCGATCAATTATTTCGACCGCGAAATCATTTCCCGCCAGGAATCTTGAGCACATGGGAATCACCTACAAGGATAGCGGCGTAGACCTCGAGTTGTACGAGGAATCAATGCAGCGGTTGCCGCGATTGATGCACCGCACATTCACTCCGCGAGTAATGCGAAATGATGGCGGTTTCGCGGGTTTGTTCTCGCTCGATTTCTCCCAGAAGTTGTTCGCACGCAATTACGAAGAGCCAGTCCTCGTTTCGGGAACCGACGGGGTTGGGACAAAACTCAAAGTCGCCATCGCGGCCAATCGCCACACAACCATCGGGATCGACCTCGTGGCAATGTGCGTGAACGACGTATTGTGCACAGGCGCCGAGCCCCTCTTTTTCCTTGACTACATCGCGATGGGGAAAGACGACCCCACGTTGCTGGAGCAGTTGGTTCGCGGGGTATCCGACGGTTGCATCGACGGGGAGTGCAGTTTGATCGGTGGCGAAACCGCCATTATGCCCGATCACTATGACGTCGGAGATTACGAGTTGGCGGGTTTTTGCGTCGGCGTGGTCGACCGCAAGAATTTGATCTCGGGGAAGGGGATCGTCGAGGGCGATGTGATCCTGGGAGTAAACTCGTCGGGCATCCACAGCAATGGCTACAGCCTCGCGCGCAAGGCGATCTTTGATCGCGGCGGGCTCTCGCTCGAGAGCGACGTGCCCGAACTGAAGCAGACGGTCGCCGATGCGCTTCTCCAACCGACGCTCATCTACAGCCGACTGACCCGGACGGTGCTAGCGCACTACAAAGTCAAAAACGTCGTGCACGGGCTGGCTCATATCACGGGAGGCGGATTGCTGGAGAACACCGAACGGATCCTTCCTCCCCACGTGGACCTGGTTTTCAACCGAGGCTCGTGGGAGGTGCCGGGCGTATTCCCTTGGATCGCGAGGCTTGGCGAGATTGCCACCTCGGAGATGGAGCACGTTTTCAACATGGGAATCGGCTTTGTCCTGGTGGTCCGACCGTATTACGCGGCGAGTATCCAGACGATGATCGAGGGACTTGGATACCGCTGTTGGACCATTGGCCGCGCCGTTTCCGGCACCGGCAAGAGCCGTTATTCGAGCTAGTCTGGCTCGCTGGGATTCGCTTCGTCTCGAGCATACCAAATAATCCGCGCGCCGATCTCAAAGCATCGAGGACCCAGTCGCCGCGCTCGCATGACTTTGACGATCATCGAACCGATCGCGAACTCCAGTTTGCCCGACTCCTCCGGAAACCATTGAGTACTGGTCAGGATGCCGACCCCGGTTCGCGAAAGATCTCGCACGATGACTTGGCGTGTCGGGTGAGGATGGTCGAAAGCGGGCGGAGAGCTTTCCCACGAAAAGATCGCAGGCCCGTTGGTGCGAAACCTTGGCGATTCCCGATTGTCATCGTGCATCGCGGTTCCAACCCCTTTGCGCTGCAATTCCTCGCGCACGCGGGCGGGCATGATGAAATCGAGGGGGATCTCTCTCAGTTTTTCTTCAAATGATTCTTTAGCAGCTTTAGCCATATTTTCATCATGTCCTGGTCAAAACGATTCGACCGATCCTGTTCCATAATGCGGCCTGCCGACCCCATGGAATAAGCCAATCTCGGATTGTCGTTATTCGTCATGTGATCGAAACGATTCGCGATCGCGCATATCCGGGCCCCGAAGTGAATTTCGTCACCGATCAATCGCACAGGAAACCCGGATCCATCAACGTTCTCGTGATGCTGATAGCACATCATCAAAACGGTCATCGGCACCTTGGCATAAGGGCACAAACGACGGAAACCAAACAACGGATGGGACCGCGTACTGCGTTCAATTCCTCCGGTGAGCGTTGAATACTGCTCTTGGTCCTGCGCTTTGCCGATGTCGTGCAACAGCCCTCCCATGCACAGATCGGTCAGGATCGAACGATCATACCCCATCGCATTTCCAAGCAACACGCAATAGATAGCCGTCCTGAGAGAATGGCGAGCGAGATCCGTTCCCGCCGTAACGCTCGAGAGGATATCGGGCACGCGCACTCCGACGATATCGATCGACGATTTCAGCATTTCCGCGAGTTGCCTCGCTGAATCGATGGTTGCCTCGAAATCCGAAGCCCCGATACTGGCTTGCCATTTCGACAGCATGCATTCGAGGAGAAGCTTGTTGCGAAGTTGATTCGGCAACCGGTCGTCGGTCAGCCACAAGTTCGAATGCGTTACGAGGTAATCGCGGTATGTCTCCAACGAAGACGCATCGATGAAAACCCTCAAGTCGGAATTGTCTCGCAACTGATCACAATCGGTGGCGTCGACCGTCTTGTCGCAGGACAAGAACTTCACCGGCCGTTCGCCATCGCGATTCGACAAATAGACATTGAACCCCGTTGTGGCCTGGGGCAAAATCGTCGCTGGGTGGATCTGGTGGAGCGTGAGGCTGATCATCTCAAGGATTCCGACCTGGAAAAATGAAGTCTGGGGAAAGGTAGATCCCCGTTTGGGCCGGATTGAAAAATCCTCTCGGTCCAGGGTCGACAATCCCCGATCGCCCTGCAATCTGGCAAGATCGTGCCGTCTATTCCGATTATCCGCCCCCTGTCTGGCCCCCGGACGCACCTCGGCCCCCCCCCCCTCACCGCGCCCAGGACACGGCGC
>JBKDPB010000295.1:0-29793 GCA_046342615.1 Planctomycetota bacterium
CGCGACAGGCTCTCGTGCGGCCTGAACTCGCGCATGGGACGACACGAGGCCGCGCCGGACATCCTCCGTCAACCCGCGACCGGTCGGGTCGGGAGTTGGGATCGCGTGCAAGTCGACCCCTACCTGGCGTGCCAATCGCCTCGCTGCCGGCCCCACAACACGCGGGGACGATGGGACTGCAAGGGGTGGTGCGGGCGCTTGGTTCACGAATGCCGAAACCGTTTCCGGAGCGACCTGATTCGTTACCGTTGTGGGCTCGTTGGCTCGCTTGGCGGGTTCCTTGGTTGTCGCTGCGCCCGATCCCGATCCCTCCGGCGGCGATTCGCCCTTGCCGACCAAGAACCCGATGACTTGCCCCACTTTCACCGTGTCGCCGGGGCGTGGCCCGTTCTCAGGAATGTGAAGATACCCTGCTTCCAGAGACTCGATCTCGTGCGCGGCTTTTTCTCCTTCGAGCAAAAAGACCATCTCGCCCGCTTCGACGCGATCGCCGTGCGCCTTGAGCCATTCGCCGAAGACTCCTTCCTCCATCGACCAACCGAGACGCGGAATGGTGATTTCGTGGGCCATCTTTATTCCTCCAACAAGTCTCTGAGAGCCTGCACCACATGCCCCACGCTGGGTGTGACCATTTTTTCAAGAGGCGGCGCATACGGTGTCGGTGCAAACGCGCCGTGCAGTCTTTTGATCGGCGCATCGAGATCATCGAAGCCGGCATCGGCAACTTGCGCAGCAATTTCGGACGCTAGCCCGCATGGACCAAACGCTTCATCGACAATCAATAATCGTCCGGTCTTCGCGACCGATTGGAGGATGGTGTCGACATCGAGCGGGGATACCGTTCGCGGATCGATGATCTCGACGGAGATTCCTTCGCGCGATAATTGCTCCGCCGCCTGCAGGGCATGCTCGACCATCAGCGCGACCGCCACAACCGTGGCATCGGTTCCGATCCGAGCGATCCGGGCCTGACCGAACGGGATCTCGTAATGCGTTTCGGGGACAGCCCCTTTGGATTGCATCAGTTCCCGATGCTCCAAGAACAACACCGGATCGTCGCTTTGCAAGGCGTGGGCCATCAGCCCCTTGGCATCGTACGGATTTGACGGCACAACGACTCGCAATCCGGGGATGTGGGAATACACCGAGTGGTACATCCCTGAGTGATGGGTTGCAGCCGAGTGACCGACCCCGCCACAACCTCGCAACAGCAGCGGCATCTTCAGCCTCCCGCTGCTCATATACTGGATCTTGGCGATCTGGTTCACGATCTCGCCAAACGCATCATGAATGAAATCGATGAACATGAAATCGATCACGGGACGCGTGCCCGTCATCGCCGCTCCGCAGGCCAAACCCACAAAGCCGCGTTCGCAGATCGGCGTGTCGCATAATCGATCGGGCCCGTATTTCTCGTAGAGCCCAAGGGTCGTTGTAAAGTTTCCGCCTCGAACACCGATCCCTTCGCCCATCACAAAGAGGGTCGGATCGGAAGCCATGGCATGCTCGAGGGCTTCGCGCGTTGCCGCCACGAACGTGGTGACACGCGTGGAGGCGTTTGGTTGCACGGTTCGTGTCGCAGACGCGGCGGAGCTGGAATAGACATGCTTTGTCGCCGACGATCCGTCCGGCTCGGGGCTGGCCTCGGCGAATTCGCGGGCTTGCTTGACGATCTCAGCGACTTCCTCGTCGATCGCATCGAAGTCGGCCGACGAGTCCGGTGCCGCACTGCGTAGTCGGACCAAGGGGCATTTCTCCTTCCATGCCGCAACTTCCTCGCGCGTGCGGTAGGTGAAGTCTCCCATCCCTTCGGCATGAGCGCGTGTGCGATAGGTCTTGCACTCGATCAACGTGGGGCCGCCACCCGCTCGAGCACGCGCGATCGCTTCGCCCGCTATCCGGTACACTTCCAGCACGTCATTGCCGTCGACCTCAAAGCCAGCCATTCCGTAATTCGCGGCGCGGCGCCCGACGTCCGGGATGCCACTCGCATAGGCGAACGGAACCTCGGTCGCATATTGATTGTTCTCGCACACGAACAGGACCGGCAACTTCCAGATGCTGGCCATGTTGAGCCCTTCGTGGAAGGCCCCGTTGTTCACGGCTCCATCGCCAAAGAACGCGACACCTACGCTCCCATTCTTGAGGATCTTGGAGCTGTACCCCCCTCCGCACGCTTGCAGAATGCAGGGGCCGACGATGCCGCTGGTCCCCATCATGCCGATCTCGGGAGAGAACAAGTGCATGCTCCCTCCGCGTCCGCGCGAGCAACCGGTCGCTCGTCCAAAAAGCTCCGCCATCAATTCGCGCGGCGGCATCCCTTTGGCCAGAGCATGGCCGTGGCCGCGATGGGTGCTGAACACGGGGTCCTCGCTCGTCAAATGGGCGCAAACGCCCGTCGCGATCGCTTCCTGGCCAACATAAGTGTGGCACGCCCCATGAATCAAGCCTTTTTGATGCGAACGGGCTAATTCCTCCTCCGTCTTACGGATGATCTGCATGATGCGGTAGAGGAGGAGAGGGGTGGGAAGTGGGGAGTGGGGAATGGCAGATGCGGAGCGGGTCGTTGTTGGCGTAGACATGGGTTACTTTCGGGTTGGGTTGGATCGGATTAGGGAGCGGAGCGTGCAGCCGAAACGGTCCGATATCGCCATGAGTGCATCGATGAGGGGTTGCGTTGCTATTCCGATTTCGCATGAGCGTATTGGCAACGTTTCAAATTCCTTACGGCTGCCTTGAGCGATTTGCAGGAACCGTGCGTCGTCGCCTGTCTTGTCGCGGCCGTATCCTCCGGCGATATTCGCGGGGACAATGGCGCTCGCGCGTCGCATCGGGCGTGTCATGCCGTACAACTCCTCTTTCGAAGACTCTCGCGCGATCGCATACAACGCGTTCGCCGATTGCATCGCAAACTTCCAAACCGTCAAGTCTTGACACCTACGGATTTCGCTCATGTCTTTTTCCCCGCTCCCGTCGTCTGCCCCACTTCCCATTCCCCTCTCTCAACTGCCCACGCCCCTCGTCGCATGCCCAGGCGTACCTCCCGCATTCATGGCCATATTGCCGCCGTCCATTGGAATGATCGCGCCGGTGATCCAGGCCGAGGCATCGGACGCGAGCAAAACCGCGAGCCCCATGATGTCTTGCGGGACACCGAGTCGCCCTGCAGGAATGCCGTGCAGAAATCGGCCTTCGAGCGTCGGGTCGGCTTGCATGCGAGCCGTCAAGCCAGGGTTCACGACCTGGGCTGGCGTCACACAATTGACGCGCACACCGCGACAACTCCATTCGGTGCTCAGCTCGCGCGTCATCTGAATCACGGCTCCCATCGCCATGCTGTAAGCGATATGCCCCCGGCCCAATGCGGTCGAACTGGCCAAAGAGCCGATGTTCATGATCGAACCACGACCTTGAGCCAGCATCCGCCGCCCCGCTTCCTGGCACATGCAAAAGCGCCCGATAACGAGATTGTTGAGGACCTGTTGCAGTTGCTCGATCGTTAGCGCCTCGGGTTGGGCTAGCACGCCGTCCCCCGCGATATTGCCCAGAAAATCGACACGCCCGAACTCGCGGTCAACGACTTCGAACAGCTCGCGAATCGCGGCCGGATTCGACACATCGGTGTGTCGGCATGCCGTGCGAACCCCGTACTCATCGGCCTGTGCCGCCGTTTGCTGGGCGCCGTCCAGGTTGCGATCGACCAAGACGAGATGCGAGCCCGCTTGTGCGAGCGCCAGCGCCGTCGCCTGACCTAACCCTTGGGCGGCACCCGAGACGACTGAAACTCGACCTTCAAGTTGAAACATGGATGGATTCATATCAGAGCAACAGATAAACGAAGTGAATAGCGAATACCGTCCTCGAAATAGGCGGACTTTAGCAAAACCACGGAATCTCCCCGACGGATTCGGTGCAGGCGACGAACAACGGCATGATCTTGTATCGAAACACCATCGCTGCCAGTCCGAGATAGAACAGCCCGCACATCGCCAACCCCACGGATTGATACCAACGAGGCCGGATCGGAGCCGGCAACAAGCGATGATTGATCCACAGGATTTGGAATGCGGTGATTCCGATCGCGAGATTATTGAAGTTGGCGATGAAATCGGTCATCAGCTTGGGCGCATTGCTGAATAGGAAAGCGCAGACGAAGGACCATAACACATAGCTTGCGAGAATGCTGTAGTAAATCCATTTGACTTGATCCGCTCGCCAGGTTCCGCGAACACGCGTATTCGCGCTCCAGATCGCATCGGTCCAGCGTCGGCTGAAATCGTCGAGGATCGACATTTGGCTTGGGAGCATGACCATCAAACCCGTGAACAATGCCGCGATCCAAAGGATCTTGGCGAGAAAGGGTGCGAAGCCGCTGTTGCGAATCCCATCGGCCGTGACGATCGCTTGAGCGACACTCATCTGCTCTTGCGTAATCGTCGAGTGCGAAGCGAACTGCAAGGACAATAGAGCCGGCAATGCCATACCGACGAAACAGCCTGGGCCCCACACGAGCACTTGATCGGTCCAGATATACCGCCACCAACCGCGCCATCGCTGCAGGTTGTCCTCGTTGATCGGGAATACTTTACCGACATGGCTGAGGGTGACCGCACGACCGCCAACCACGCTGGGGATCGCGCCGACTTGCGAACCCATGCCCCAGCCTTTGTCACGCACGAAGTTGGAGTAGGTCGAGTTCGCGAGGCCGCCACCTCCGGCATACCCCGCGAAGGCACCGATGACGATCAAGCTGGCGGTCGAGATGAGAGGGAACTCGCCGTTTGCCCACCAGTACGCAAAGAGATTCTCGAGCTTCTCAGTTCCGTCCCCTGCGGCCACCGGCACATTTCCGAACTGCAAAAATCCACTGCCCACATTCCACCAATTGGCCGCACTGACACACGTGATCCCGATCCCGAAACAAAAGCCGAGCACGATCGCGATCTTGGCCGTCATCACCCATTGCAGGATGTTGTAGACCTTGCCCCCCATCACCACGGGGAACGCAACCGCGAACAAGCATGCGTACGCCAGCGGAACAACCAATCCCAAATCAGCCTTGGTCGGCGGCCGATCGAGGATCAGCGAAGCGATCATCGCAGCCCCATGCGTCGACAAGCCCGGAACCAACGCCGAGATGTTCAGCAGCATCATCAGTCCCACCCAGAAACCGGGAAACGGTTTGCAACGCATGAATCCGGTAAATACCGGTTCGCCGCAATAGAGGGCATAGCGACCGCATTCCATGTTGTAGAAGACTTGCAGCACGATCGCGACGGTAGCGATCCACATCAAGCCTCCCCCGTATTTCGCAGTGACCGCGGGCCCGAGCAACCATTCGCCCCCGCCGATCTGAATCCCCATCATGACGATGCCTGGACCAAGAAAACTGGCCCAGTTGCGCCATCGCAGCGGCTTGGGGTCCGGCAATTCTCCCTCCGTCCATGGAGGTATCGCGCCGGATCCAGACGACGCCCCGGCATGGACCGCGTTATGGTCTTGAGGCTCGACGGGATCGATCGTTGGATTGGAGGTTACCATGGCAAACTCGAAAATTCAGTACAACACGATCGCGCGACCAGGACCGCCGTGGCAATCGCGAACCTTGACCGCCGCAAACAGGAAGTAAGCTCCCTTGGCTGGGATTTTGTCGACATTTACGAGGAACTCGACACCCACCATTTCGCGACTCCCCATCGCCCAGTACGTCATGAGGGCTCGGCGCGGATCGACACCGCCGAGATCCGGCGCATCGCTCGCAATGCATCGAATCCCCTTCGAGTGGAGATAGACGACGGCATCGGGGCCGATCGCAGGCCATCCTTCGGACTTGCCAGCGAGCGGATCCATCCATAGGGCTTTGTCGGTCCGGTCAGGTCGTAGGTAGCGATCGTTGTGTCCGGTCTGAAACAGGACCACATCGCCAGGACGAAGCGCACCGGATGCAGCTTCGTACTTTTCGATATGAGCCACCGCGATCTCGGGCGATGCAGGCCATCGATCCGACGCAACGGAACCGACGAGCGAACGGACATCGATGACGCGCGCCTCACCGCAAGTCCAATCGATCGGCACTTTTTCGGTCGTGATCTCACTCGAGCCGCGCTTGCCGTAACGCTTCTCGTATTCCTCCAGCCAACCGCGAACCTCGGGCGCGTATTGCACGGCCTTGGTATCGGCGGGCAACGCGTAACTGGGAGGAACCATATGCGTGCCTGCCATCGCATCCATCAGGTGGCCATGATGCCACATGTCAAGGTATTCGGTGTAGACAAAGTCGATCTTGAGATACGTTTGGCGATGAGTCCCGGTGCCGATCCCGGGCGAAGTGAGCGGGTAATCGGCGGACAGGGTCGGGGAAAGATCGATCGCGCGTTTGTTTCGGCACGATTCGATCAACCGCGCAGGGAGCGAACCGCCCACGATCGAAAACGCTCGCGCTTCGCCGTAGGGTCCGTCCTTGTGCTTGGGGCCGAGCAAACAATAGAACGAACCGGTCGGCGGCAGCTCCTTGAGATTCGTCGCCCCTTCGGTCCAGATCATGCCATACTTCAAACCAGCGAAATGCGTAGGTTCGGCGAGCGTAGGCAAGGGGCCCATGCTCGCGCTGTCGGTCCCCAAGGCCAGGACACCGCGTTTCCCCAGAAACTCCATGCACTCCGGATCGGGATCCGGATATCCCGGAGCCTTCTGATCCAACACGTCGGCGATGAAGCGTCGTCCTTCGGGAAACGGAGCATAGTATTTGTCCGTGTAGTCGCTGCGAAACAGAACGACATCTCCGAACTTCACCGGCCGGTACTGTTTTTCAAAACGCTCGACATGCATCGGTTTGACGAGCGGGCTCACGCCCTTGGGTGCTTGATCGAGCAAATCGCGGACATCGACAACGCATGCCTCTCCACCGAATTGCCAAGCTTCGATCTTGTCGGTGTAGGCCAAGCCCAGCGGGCCTGACTTCTCGCGATTCAAGTCTGGGCGAGCAACCGAATGGGGTGGGACGTCCATCTGCGTGCCCGTATTGCCATCGATCAACAGCGCGTCGATGTTGTAGGCCGAGTCGGGTCCGATCGTTCGCTGATGCATGATCGAGAATCGAGGAAACGGATGGCTAGGCCACGTGCAGGGATACTCCGGAGCAATCATCAACGAGTGGTCGACGAAGCGCGAGGCGTTCGGCTTGGGTTCATCGGATTGGGAAACACCGAACAGCGGCGCTGCCATCGCGAATGCAGCGAGCGATGACTGCAAAATGGAGTTGTTGATTCCTTTTCGATGTTGTTGCATCTCAGCCCTCCTCTTAACCAGGGTATCGAAGTTTGTCATGTCGCGCGATATCCAATAATCCAGCAAGGGTTTCTTCGCCTGCGGATTCCCGCAATGGAACCGTAAACCGTTCCTTGAGGAGCGAACTCAGACGCGGTGCTTTCTGTGTCAAGCCGCCTGACAGAACGATTCCTTTCCAGTCCCTCGGCGAAAAACGTTCCGCGACACGTGCGTAGTTGTCGGCCATCGCGAGAAACGCGGCGTAGAACAATGTACCCGCGGACAAGTTTGCGGTGGAAATGTTTTCAATGCGGCCTCGATCCCCCAATGGACCGCGAAAGAACGAGAGATCGACAGCCAGATCGGTAGCGACGACGGCATCGACCAACGTGTTGATCGTGTCCCACGGGTTTCCGAGAACCAACCCCTGCGCCGTCGCTACTTCCGTCAGCAAATCGACCAGGACATTCAAGGATCGCCCAGCAGGCAGATGGGTCACGGTATTGAGAATATCGCCGAAGAAATATTTCCGACTCTGATAGCGACCGGGTTCAAAGCATGCCGTGCGTCGGCTGATCTGCGAGCCCGTCGATACGTTGAGGGACAATTCGTCGGGTTGCAGCCCCACCCCGCGCAGCGCACACGGCTGATCGCCGTAGGAACCGAACACGCGCAAGGTTCTTCCCTCGAGTTTCCATTCCCCGATGCAGGTTTCGGTCGATGCCAACTCCGGGAAGTTTACATCGCGCAGACCGATCCGCTCGAATGCTCGGCGATGCCAATCCCCGTTTCGAAGGTCGAGCATACCGATCGCTTGCGTCACGTGCATTGGGATGGGATGACCGACTCCATGGGAAATCACAAAGTCCGCGATATTTGAAGGGCACGCATGTTCGGGAAGCTTCCCCTGGGAGCGGAGCCAGGCCAAAAGCGTCGTCGATGAGCCCGGCTGCAATTCCCCTCCAAGTTCATCCAGCACTCCTCCTGCCGTCCATGTGTTGCGGATCTGGTCAAGCACCGAAATGTCGCCAGCATCCGTCTCGATGGACCGCTGGTCTTGCCATGAGAGATAATTCGTAAGCGGTCGGGCTTGTTCATCCATGAGGATCAATCCTCCCATCTGCCCCGAGAAACCCAGCCAATCCGCATCCGGGGCTTGCTGGATCAAGATCGACAGCACTTCATCGACGACCTCGCAAACAACGCTGGGATCGATCTCCACCCACCCCGCGGGAAGACCATCGATAGGGGCGGGGAATGGACGAGCCACAGGTGCCATGACCGTCAACGACGACAGATCGAGCACCGCTCCCTTGATGCTGGTCGAACCGATGTCGATCCCCAAGGCTTTCATGCGGCAACGATCTCCTCGGCGACAACGGGATTCGTAAGGGATCCGATTCCATCGATCTCGATCGTCACCGTATCGCCGGGCTGAAGGAATACGGGAGGCTTGCGAGCGCCGCCGACTCCGTGCGGAGTTCCTGTCAGGATCACGGTCCCCGCAGCCAAACGGGTGCTGCCGCTCAGGAACTCGATCAATGTCGGAACATCGAAGATCATGTCGTCGGTATTCCAGTCCTGCATCGTTTGGCCGTTGAGAATGGTACGGATCCCAAGCTTGTTGGGGTTGGAAATCTCGTCGGTCGTCACGAGACACGGGCCGAGCGGGCAAAAGGTCGCAAACGTTTTTCCACGGCACCACTGGCTGCCACCGTACTTCATCTGCCAATCGCGAGCGCTGACATCGTTGGCACAGGTGTAACCCAAAACGTACTGGAGCGCATCGGCTTTTGAGACGTTGTAGCAATCCTTGCCGATCACCACGGCGAGTTCGCATTCGTAGTCGACCGCATCGCTCGCTAGCTTTCTCGGCAAGACGATCGGATCGCCAGGGTGCTGGAGTGTGCCGCTGTTCTTCATGAATACAACCGGCCACTCCGGGATAGGTTGATTTCCTTCGACCGCGTGCTTGCGATAATTGAGCCCGATGCAGATGATGTCGCGCGGCTCGATCGGCGCAAGTCGCTTTGCGACCTGCAAGGGCTGATGCGTATCCGTAAATCGGCCGAAGAGGTCGCCTTCGATGCGCGTGATCGAGCCATCGACATGTTGACGGCCATAACCGGTTTCGCCGTTGGCGGTTTGATAACGAATGATCTTCATGAGGTTGAATCCTGTTCTTGGGGATCAGAGAAAGGCGACTCCGGTCATTTCCGCGGCGCGGTGCAACGACTCTTCGACGTCGAGGGGCAATGCGATCCCTTGCTGCAAGGCGACTCGATAACGATTCCATTCATTCTCGCCCGGTAGCAAGACGCGTTCGGTTCCATCCGCGGTCGGGGACGCATGCAGTTCGTCGATGAGGGAGCGCAACCGCTGTTCGAACTCCTCGCGGGGCGCAAAGGCGGCGACATCGAATACCGTAAACGATGCGTTGTGCCGCGAAGAAAGACTCGGCGGATCAAAGAGCCAACTCCCCACCTGCCAAGTCATGTTTCCACCCGGCAAGATCGCCGACATGATTTCGCACCATAAACCGAGTCCGTATCCCTTGTGACCTGCCATCGGTGCAAGCGCCACGTGCTGCGGGTACAAATTGCCGTCGGTGGTCGGCAAGCCATCGGGCCCGATCAACCATGTTGGCGGGATAGGCTCGCCGCGTCGAATCGCGGCGTAGACTTTGCCTCCAGCCACGGCCGCCGTCGCGATATCGAGCAAAATCGGATCGCCACCGAACACGGGAATGGCATACGCCAGCGGATTGCTGCCGAGGACCGCTTTCCGTGAGCCCGGTGCAGCGACGCTCGGGATGTCGTTGCCGGTGACCATGGCGATGCATCCTTCGCGAGCAGCCAGGCTTGCAAAGTAACCAGCGGCGCCGATGTGACCGGTATTGCGCAACCCCACATAAGCGATGCCGACGTTGCGAGCTTTCTCGATCGCTTTGCGAATGGCATAGGTACAACCGACCTGGCCGAGAGCGGATTGCCCATCGATGATCGCCCAGCCCGGTCCTTCGCGTTCGATGCGCGGTTGGGCGGCGGCTCGGTAGCCGCCACCCTGCAGCTTCTTGATATAACCTGCCAGCAATTTCGTGCCATGGGTAAAGACACCCATGGCATCGGTGGTGGCCAGCGCCTCGGCGCTCTCGTCGGCATGGACGGGACTCAGTCCGCACGCCATGAGCATGGCAGTGACACGCTGCTGGAGTTCGAGCAGGGGTATCGATCGCATGATTAGCCTTGTGCGTTGACGTGATAGCCGAGGTTCGTCAGCAATTCGGCCAGGGATTTGCGATGCGATGCCGGCAATGGCAGGATCGGAGGCTGGGGATCGCCAACCGCAGGACCGATCATGTTGAGGGCCGCCTTCATGGTGCTGAACCAGTGAGCCCCTTCCCCCTTGGAATGGTAGGCCTGGAACTGCATCCGCATGAGAGGTGCCAGCTTGCTCCATAGCTCGCGAGCTCCCGGCAAGTCGCTTTCGATCGCGATCAGTTCATACAAGCGGCGAGCGCGGCTGGGGACCGTGCTCGGAATGCCTGAGATCCAGCCGTGAGAACCATGACACAGTCCCTCGAAGGCTGCCGTATCGATCCCAGCGTAGACCGAGAACTGGCCGTTGGTCGCCTGCAACAGTTGGCATTGACGATCCGGATCGGGATGCGACATCTTGACCGCAGCGATCGCTCTTTCCTCGAACAGCGTTAACAAGTGATCGGTCGTCAAATCGACCGAGGTCAATGGAATGTTGTGGTAGACCACAATCGGAATCGATACCGACTCCGCAATGCGTCGGTAGTGGTCCATGACCTGCGAGGGGGTCGGAGCCATGTAGTACGGCGGGACGATCAGCAGAGCATCGGCCCCCTTGGATTCCGCGAACTTCGACAATTGGATCGTACGAGTGGTCGAGTAGTCGTGCGTGCCCGCGACAACCGGGACGCGTCCATCAATGGCTTCCAGCGCAGCGGCGAGCAACCGTTCTCGCTCCGCGCACTCCAACGCCGGAAACTCGCCGGAACTACCCAAGGGAGAAATCGCATCGACCCGTTCTTGGATCAGCCAATCGATATGGGGCTTGAGCCGCTCCAACCAGAGGCGTCCATCGGGATGAAACGGGGTGATCGACGACGCGCACACTCCGCGAAACAAAGGCTTTGGCATCTGAAACCTCCTTGGATCGGGTTATCGGCAAAAAGGAGCAGGACAGGAAGGTGATTTGGGGACTACGTGGAAACTCCGTTGACGATATTGGGCAGAGGTTCGCCTCGCAATGCCATGACCGCGATGCGAGCGGCGGTCTCACGGAGCGTGCGAACCGCCTTGGGACTCGCCGACGCGATGTGCGATGCGACGATCACGTTGGGCAACGATCGCAGGAGGCTGTCTGCGGGGATCGGTTCGATGTCGCAGACATCAACCGCGGCCGACGCGATCTGGCCCGATTGCAGGGCAGCCACCAACGAAGCCGTCTCGACCAGATCCCCACGGGCAAGATTGATCACCACCGAACCTCGCTTCATGCGACCGATGGTATCTGCATTGAGCAGTTTTTTGGTTTGGGGAGTCGATGGGCAATGAAGCGTCACGATATCCGAGTGGGCGAGCAGCGCGTCGAGGCTCGCAACTTCGCAACCGGCGGCGCGGACTGCATCCTCGGGAATGAAGGCATCGAAGACCAAGCGTCGGCACTTGAACGGAGCCAGCCGCGCGGCGACCTCGCGGCCGATGCGGCCGAAACCGACAATGCCGACCGTTTGATCCCGCATCGTTCGCATTTGGTCCAGGGGTGTCGCGAGCCCCCACTTCCCATCGCGAATCAGCAGCGTATTGGGGACGACCTGTCGCGTGGTGGAAAGAATAAATGCCAGCGTGTGGTCCGCAACTTCATCGATGCAGTAGTCAGGAATATTGCACACGGGAATCCCACGCTGGCGCGCCGCTTCCAGATCGACGTTGTCGACACCGATCCCGTACCGCACGATGGCACGAGCACGCTCCATGGCCCCGATCACTTCGGCGTTGATCGGAGCGAACTGAGCGATGACCGCATCGGCATCGGCGACCAACGTTTTGAGTACCGCGACTTCCTTGGAGTTACCGTCGCGAAGCTCCGCGCTGGATTGGTGGAGGATTTCTTGCTCGATATCGAGAACGGGAAACGTGTGGTCGGTGACAGCAACGAGCGCCATGAAAACATTCCGGTCGGAGAGGAAACCTTTTGACTTGCCTCGGAGGCGATTATCAGATAATCTTACCAATGGGTTTTGGCGATGCAAGCCCCGATCCCTATTCGAGGGTATCGCGGGCAATCCTTGAGGAAACGAACCGACAGCATGAAGATAGTTCCGCGAACCAAGATGCGTGACCAGGTTGCGCAGCAGATCAAGGAGTATATCCTCGCGCATCGGCTGGGGCCGGGGGATCGGTTGCCGACCGAAAGCCAGCTTGCCGAGTCGTTCGGCATCAGCCGCCTGAGCGTGCGAGAGGCGACCAAAGCGCTGGAGTTCTTGGGGATCGTGGAATCGAAGACGGGAGTGGGGCTGACGGTCGGCCGGATCGACATGGATCGGATGGTCGAGCATTTGGGGTTCCACACGGGCCTGATGGACGCCGATCCCGAGCAATTGATCGCCACGCGTGTCATCATCGAGACAGGAGTTCTACCTTACGTAGCCCAGCGGATGAAAAGCGATCCAACGATCGAGGTCGGGTTACGGGAACGGATCGATCGATTTCGAGCTACGCGCGAGTTGCAAACCTGGATCGCACTGGACATTGAGTTCCATCGCTCGTTGCTCGAGGCGAGCGGCCTACAACCCATCGTCGCGTTCGGCGATTTGCTGCACGTTTTCTTCCGTCGGTTTCGCGACAGCGTCAAACAAGGGGGGTGGAAGCAGGGGATCGAAAGCCACGCTCGCCTAGTCGATTATCTGGCCGCTGGAAATGTAGCCAAGGCTACAACGGAGCTTCGCAGCCACATCGAAAGCCACAAGGAGCGGATGCAAGGTCGACGCCGCACCCCGTAGCGACTGCTGTCAAGCGACGGATACAATCCATCCTCCGGAGGGAGTGGCCAATCCGCCCGCGGTGGGCTCTCTCCGGGTTGGAAGCGTACCGAACATCGCGTGACTTGCCCCCGTTCGAACCGGACGCGAGCGTGTTCCGGCGGATCCGAATGAGCGAACACGACTGCCTGCTGGCAGAACTTGGGCTGCAAAAGTTCAATGAGCATACGGAGCATACCCCATGAAAACCGCCATCATCCACGTGTCGATTCACCATCACAACACCCAAGCGGTCGCGCAGGCGATGGGGGAAGCGATCGGTTCCAAAGTCATGACCGTGGAGAAAGCGAACGAGGAAAACCTCTCGGAGTACGATCTGGTCGGGCTGGGCTCGGGCATCTTTTTTTCCTCGCATCACCGCGCTTTGCTGCGATGGGTCCGCGAACACTCGCCGTTGCCGGCACGCGCCTTCCTGTTTTCCACCGCGGGCCTGCCTTCCCTGCATTGGTTTTGGCATCGGGCCTTGCGCGAAGCGGTCACCAACCAACAGATCGTGATCCTCGGCGAAGCCTGCTTTCCAGGCTGGGACACCGTCGGGCCGCTCCGATGGATCGGCGGGATCCAGCGCGGGCATCCCAACGCGCACGATCTCGAACAGGCTCGGCAGTTTGCGGCCCGCATGGTTGCTTGCGCCCATGCGGACGGACTCGGCAGGTAGCCGAATCGCTTGTTTTTTACTGCCATGACCGATTCCGGGAGCTCGCCTTGGATTACCCTATACATTCCGTTGTCTAGCCGATCCTGAACGCTTCCCTTACACGAGTATTGCATCGATGAACGCGGAAAACAAACGGTTGGACGAAGCTCGGACAAGCGTGCCCGAATGGAGGAAATGGGGTCCGTATTTATCGGAGCGACAATGGGGCACGGTGCGGGAGGACTACAGCGAGAACGGCGATGCTTGGAACTTCTTCACCCACGATCATGCTCGCTCCCGAGCCTACCGCTGGGGCGAAGACGGTTTGGCCGGCATCTCCGACGATCTGCAGCAACTCTGCTTTGCACTGGCTCTCTGGAACGGCAAGGATGCGATCCTCAAAGAGCGGTTGTTCGGCTTGACCAACAGCGAAGGGAACCACGGCGAGGATGTCAAGGAATACTACTTCTACCTCGACAGCACGCCGACCCACTCGTACATGAAGTACCTGTACAAGTATCCGCAGGCGGCCTTCCCGTATGCCGACTTGCTGGAAACGAATCGACGACGCAGTCGAAATGAATTCGAGTACGAACTTCTCGATACTGGCATATTTAGCGACGATCGCTACTTCGACGTGTTTGTCGAGTACGCCAAATCCGGCCCCGAAGACATCTTGGTTCGAATCACCGCCACCAATCGGGGCCCTGATCCAGCCGAATTGCATCTCCTGCCTACCCTGTGGTTCCGCAACGATTGGTCGAAATGGATTGCCGAGTCCAATCGATCGACCCAGAAACCGAACCTGAAGCAGATCCCGTCAACCGCAGGCATGAGCGCGGTCGCGGGAACGCATTCCTTACTCGGCGAATTCACGTTTTGCTGCGAAGGAGATACGCCACTGCTGTTCACCGAGAATGAAACCAATCACGAGCGGCTCTTCCCTGGGCAGAAGAACGAGGGCCCCTATGTGAAGGATGGCATCAACGACTGGATCGTGCAGGGCAAACATGACGCGGTAAACCCCGAGAACCAGGGGACGAAAGTTGCTGGGCACTACCAACTCACTATCGGTGCTGGTCAAACCCAAGTGATTCGCTGTCGGCTGACCAAAGGATCTCCCAATCACGACATGAATGTCTTCGGCGAAAGATTTGATCAAGTGTTTGCCGACCGAGTCCGTGAAGCCGACGCGTTCTACCAATCGGTTACGCCACCCTCGGTGAACGCGGATACGGCGAACGTCATGCGTCAAGCGTTGGCGGGGATGCTCTGGAGCAAGCAGTTCTTCTTCTTCGACGGCGACAACTGGCTCGATGAGCACAATTCCAACCCGTTGCATTCCGGATATCACAATTCACGCAACTCGGAGTGGTTTCACCTGCTCAACAAAGACATTATCTCGATGCCCGACAAGTGGGAGTATCCCTGGTACGCCGCCTGGGATTTGGCGTTCCACACCTTGCCCTTATCGATCGTGGATCCTGATTTTGCGAAGGACCAGATGGCGCTGATGCTTAAGGGGGTTTATCTGCATCCGAGCGGCCAGCTTCCCGCATACGAGTGGAACTTCAGCGACTTCAATCCGCCGGTCCATGCCTGGGCTACCAACTTCCTACATCGCACCGAGCAGGCGCTGGGGCGCGAACCGGACATGGAGTTTCTGAAGTCGGCGTTCAACAAGCTGATGTTGAATTTCACTTGGTGGGCCAACCGCAAGGACCGCTTCGGCAAGAATGTCTTCGAGGGAGGCTTTCTCGGCCTCGACAACATCGGCGTCTTCGATCGCAGTGCGCCGCTCCCCACCGGCGGGCACCTCGAGCAAGCGGACGGCACAGCCTGGATGGCTCTGTTCAGCCAGAACATGACGGAACTCGCGATCGAGCTCACCTCGCATGATCCGGCTTATGAGGATATGGTTCTGAAGTTCGTGGAGCAGCTCTACTACATTGCAGCCGCCATGAACCGTTCTGGGGACGATGGCATGTGGGATGAAGAGGACGGGTTCTATTACGACCTGTTGCGGTTCCCCGATGGCCACGCAACAAAGCTCAAGGTGCGTTCAATGGTCGGGCTGCTGCCGTTGTGCGCTGTCACGGTGATCGAGCCTTGGCAACGAGAACGCATTCCGCACGCGCTGACCGGACTATTGGAACGGTTGCGTCGAGTTCCGGAGCTGAGCCATACGATGCATCCCACGGGGCCTGGGCATTACGGGGTCAACGATCGCGGTTTGATGGCGGTGCTCAATCCCGAACGGCTTCGCCGAGTACTCACCAAATTGCTCGACGAGAACGAGTTCCTCGGCCCCTATGGCATCCGGTCGTTGTCCAAGTTCCACGAGCAGCATCCCTACATCTACAACCTGCATGGCCAAGAGTATCGCGTCGACTATCTGCCTGCCGAATCGAATACGGGCATGTTCGGCGGCAATTCCAACTGGCGAGGACCGGTCTGGATGCCCGTCAATGCCATGATCATTCGTGCGTTGCTGAACTACTACCTTTACTACGGCGACAACTTCCAGATCGAATGCCCCACCGGGTCGGGCAACATGATGAACCTGTTCGAGGTCAGCAAGGAAATCTCCGACCGATTGGTTCGGACGTTCCTCAAGGACGAGCACGGTCGGCGACCCGTCTTTGGTGGAACGGAAAAGTTTCAATCCGATCCGCACTGGCGCGATTACTTGCAGTTCTTCGAATACTTCCACGGCGACGTCGGCGCGGGGTTAGGCGCAAGTCACCAAACCGGTTGGACGGGGCTGGTGGCCAAGTTCATCCAACTCTATGGAGTGCTGGACGCCAAGCGCGCGCTCGAGGGGGGCAAGATGACCGGTTTCCAGAAACACGGAGCGCCGCACTGAAATGAAAACGCCTCGCTATCCCTCGCTTTACCAGATCAACACGCGGGTCTGGTTGACGGAGTTGTCGCGCGGGCTGGGACGTCCAGCCACGCTGGACGACATTCCGGACGACGAACTGGACCGCCTCGCCGCGTTGGGCTTGGATTGGATCTGGTTTCTGAGCGTGTGGCAAACCGGACCGGGTGCCCGACAAGTATCTCGCAATCATTCGCACTGGCGTCGCGAGTTTTCCGATACGCTGCCCGACTTGAGGGACGAGGATATCGGCGGTTCCGGGTTTGCCATTACAAACTATACGGTTCATCAGGCTCTTGGGGGTGATCCCGCGCTGGCTCGGCTGCGCGAGCGGCTCTGCGAACGCGGTTTGAAGCTGATGCTCGATTTCGTCCCGAATCATATGGGGCTCGGTCATGGCTGGGTCGAAGACCATCCCGACTACTTCATCGCGGGTACGGAACAAGACTTGGCCAGCGCGCCGCAAAACTACATCCGCGTCGAGCGCCAAGCGGGGGATCTGATCCTGGCCTATGGCCGCGATCCGTATTTCTCAGGTTGGCCCGATACACTGCAGCTCAACTATGCGAATCCCGAATTGCAAGCGGCGATGCAATCGGAATTGTTGCGGATCGCCGGGCAGTGCGATGGTGTTCGTTGCGATATGGCCATGCTCGTCTTGCCCGATGTGTTCGAACGCACCTGGGGGCAGCCCGCGGATCTGTTTTGGCCGGCTGCGACCGGTCGCGTTCGAGAACGGTTCCCAGACTTTGTTTTTATGGCCGAGGTGTACTGGGATCTGGAGTGGACGCTGCAGCAGCAAGGATTCGACTACGCGTACGACAAGCGACTGTACGATCGATTGCGGGAAGGGCATGTTGGACCGTTGCGGGATCATTTCCGTGCGGGTCTCGACTATCAGGATAAACTCGCGCGCTTCCTCGAGAACCACGACGAACCGCGTGCGGCAGCAACATTTCCTTCGGACGTGCATCAAGCTGCCGCGATCGTAACCTTTTTATCGCCCGGACTTCGTTTCTTCCATCAAGGCCAATTCGAAGGCCGCAAGAAACGGATTTCGCCCCATCTCGTTCGGGGGCCGGACGAACCTATCGAACTTCCTCTGAAACCTTTTTACGAGAATCTACTCGCAGTGTTGCGATCCCCCGTCGTTCGGGATGGGCGGTGGCAATTGCTGGACTGCTCGCCCGGCTGGGAAGGCAACGGGAGTCACGATTGCTTTCTCGTATTCGGATGGCAAGGCCCCCCGTCGGAAACGCTGGTGGTGGCTGTCAACTATGCGCCGCACCCGAGTCAGTGTCACGTTCGCTTGCCCTATGCGCAGCTCGCCGGCAAAAAGTGGCAGCTGCAGGATTTGCTCCGTGACGCCTGTTACGCATGGAATGGCGATGATCTGGTCGGCAAAGGTTTATTCTTGGATCTGCCTGCCTGGCAAGCGTCGGTGTTTCAACTTGTGCAAGGCGATTAACCACCTTCACTTGAACCACCACCTTCACTTGAACCACCACCTTCACTTGAACCACCACCGTCGAATTTCTGCAGACACTCGCCGAGCAACCTGTTGAAAAAACCGGGGATCGCCCTACTTTATAGGGACGCATCGAAATCGACCGGCGGGAACGCAGCTCGTCGCGATCGACCCAGGAACAGGCTCAGGATTCCTCCACGAGATGGATGCACGCAACGATGAAGCGGCGAGGTACGGATCTCAATCCTCAAAATCGATTCGAACGGATCGCTACTGTTGTCGATGCGTATTGCGACCCGGATGACGACGGATCGGTTCGGACCGTATCCACACAGTGGTTTTGGGACGATACGAAAACCATCGTTGCCGAAAATGCGAGTCCAGACATCCCGTTTCGCTACAGCATCAATCCCTACCGCGGTTGTGAACATGGGTGCGCGTATTGTTATGCCCGCCCTTACCATGAGTTCCTCGGCTGGAACGCAGGTACCGATTTCGAGACGAGGATTCTCGTCAAATCGAATGCCGATAATCTCCTGAGAGATTGGTTGTCTCGCCCCGCGTGGTCCGGCCAAGAACATCTCAATCTGTCGGGAGTTACCGACCCCTACCAACCGATCGAACGGAAACTCGAGATCACCCGCAGTCTCCTTCGCGTGCTGTGCGAAGCTCGCCAGGCGGTCTCCATCATCACCAAGAATGCGTCGGTCACACGCGATATCGACTTGCTCGCGGACTTGGCTCGCGATAAAGCCGCCGCGGTCGTTCTGTCCATCACCAGCCTGGACAAACAACTCGCGATGGTCTTGGAGCCGCGATGTTCGGTACCCGAAGCCCGACTCCGAGCGGTTCGCGAGTTGTCCGATGCCGGTATCCCGGTCCACGTGAATATCGCGCCGATCATTCCTGGTCTCAACGACCAGGAACTTCCTGCCTTGATGGCCGCGATCGCGGATGCGGGTGCCCAAAGCGCGAGTTGGGCGTTGCTGCGGTTGCCCGGTTCCGTGGAGGCGATTTTCGAAGATTGGCTCGAGCGGCATCAACCGATGGCCAAGGAAAAGATTCTCAATCGAGTCCGCGCGCTGCGCGGGGGCGCGTTGCACGACACCCAATTCGGGCGGCGCATGCGAGGGGAAGGTTTCTTTGCCGACCAATGGACCAAGCTGGCGGAAGTGTGCCGCAGCAAATATTCGCTAGCCGGTCGCCTCGAGCCTCTGAATGTCCACGCGTTCCGCCCCCCGGTCTCATCCACGGGGCAACGGTTCTTGTTCTAAGCGGAATTTGGACCCCTTTTTTGAGGCATCCCCTCGTCATCGCAGCGTTTTACGGGTACCCTCCACAAGTCGATGTGTACCTATTTCTCCTTCACTGTTTTGCCGCATTTCGATGTTCGAGCATATTCCGGTCGCACCGCCCGATTCCATCCTGGGCCTCAACGAGCTCTTCGACAAGGATTCTCGCCCCGAGAAAATCAACTTGACCGTTGGCGTGTTCAAGGACGAGCAGGGAAGAACTCCGATCCTCGAATCGGTCCGGTTGGCCGAGCGTCGCATCATCGATCATCAGAAGACGAAGAGTTATCTCCCGATCGAGGGAGGGGCAGACTTCAATCGGGCATGTATCGACTTGGTGCTCGGAGACGCGATCGATCCCGCGCGGGTTGCCGCCGCGCACACGCCTGGAGGAACGGGAGCTCTGCGCGCTGGAGCCGACACCATTGCACGCCACTTTCCCAACACTCGGATCTGGATCAGCAATCCGACCTGGGCCAACCACATCGCCGTCTTTCAGGCCGCGGGCATGCACCCGCACCTCTACACGTATCTCAACCACGATCGAACCGGCCTCGATTTTGAGGGCATGCTCAGCGACCTGGGTCAGCGCGGGGCCGCAGGCGATTTTGTCTGTTTGCATGCCTGCTGCCACAACCCTACCGGCATCGATCCGACTCCGGAACAATGGCGAGCTCTGGCCGAACTGATGGCGGAAAAGAAGATGATCCCGTGGCTGGATTTCGCCTACCAAGGCTTCGGCGACGGGCTCACCGAGGATGCGGCTGCGCTGCGAACGCTGCTGGCTCACCACCCGGAAATGGTGATTTGCAGCTCTTTTTCGAAGAATTTCGGTTTGTATTCGGAGCGGGTGGGAGCCTTGCTCATGGTCAGTGCGAGCCCCGCATCGACCCCAGCCGTGCTCAGCCAAGTGCGGACATCCATTCGGACCAACTACAGCAACCCGCCGCGCCACGGCGAAGCGATCGTTGCCACCATCCTGGGTGATGCAGAGCTGACGGCTCTCTGGAAGAGCGAAGTGGACGCCATGCGATCGAGAATTGCATCGATGCGTCAATCATTGATCGATGGCATGCGCGGGCTCGGCCGCGATTTTTCGTTCCTCCGATCGCAAAAAGGAATGTTTTCCTACAGCGGTCTGAACGCCATGCAGGCCGACTGGTTGAAGTCCGAGCGGGCTATCTACATCGTCGGAACGGGACGAATCAACGTCGCGGGACTTTCGACCGCCACGCTGCCTCGACTGTGCCAAGCGATCCATGAAGCATGCTCTCTGGCAGGCTGAGCCATCCTTTGGAAGCCCTTCGAGAAGCGACCGACCTTGAAGCGGTGAAAATCGGGCGGCGGCAAGGTATCATAGATGGACCAGCCCGATGATCGTTTCGTCTGAACCCCCACAGGTCCGCCCTTGCTTGCCCACCCGTTGTTTCGTTGGCTGAGACCCCAAGAACTCTCCCGCGTATCCCAGCTCCAATGGCTCGCGCGGGGTGTCGTCGACGGGCTCAGCGGCGGCATGCATCGTTCGCGTCACATCGGTTCCAGCGTCGACTTCAAAGAGCATCGGCCTTACGTTCACGGGGACGAGATCCGCTCGATCGACTGGAAAGTATACGGCAAGACCGACCGACTCTATATTCGGCAGTACGAGGACGAAACCAATCTGCGCGCAACGTTGCTCGTCGACCAGAGCAACTCGATGCGTTATTCCGGATCCCGAAGCAACGGACTCAGCAAACACGAATATGCAGTCCGACTCGCAGCATGTCTGGCCTACCTGTTCGCAACCCAGCAAGACGCAGTCGGTGTTGTCACCTTCGACACGCGCATCCGAATCCAAGTTCCAGCCAGAGCTCGCGCGGGCCATCTGAGGTCCCTCATGGAATCGCTGGCAAGCTCCGAGTGCCGAGGAGAAACCGATCTGGGAACCACCTTTCAAGAGGTTCTCAGTATCTGCCGTCGCCGAGGGTTGGTGATCCTCCTCTCGGATTGCTTCGGAGATGTCGAGTCGATCGTCCAAAACTTTGGCGTGCTCCGCAGCAACCATCAAGAGGTAGTTATCTTTCAGATCCTCGACGATGACGAGGTCGACTTTCCCTTTCAGAACCGCACCATGTTTCGGTCGCTGGAACGCAGCGACCAGCAGGTCCTGCTCGATCCCGCTTCGTTGCGAAGCACCTATCTGCGAAACTTCGAACGCTTCGAAGAGGCATTGCGAAGCGGATGCCAGCGCCACTGTATCGACTTGATTCCCGTCCGAACCTCAGAATCCTTCAGTGAGGTCGTGGCATCCTACGTGACTCGCCGAGGTGCCGCATGACGTTTCTCAATGCGATGCTCGCGTTGGGCGCGATGGCGTTTAGCATTCCGCTGATCATCCACTTGCTCAATCGGAGCCGCTACCTCACGATCGATTGGGGAGCGATGCAGTTTTTGGAATCTTCCGTGCGAGTCAACGCGCGGCGCATTCAGTGGAAACAACTTCTTCTGCTGCTGATTCGCTGTTTGATCCCGGTATTGCTCGCCTTGGCGATGGCTCGCCCCATCGTCTTGTCATGGCGAGATTCCGGAGCCGCCAATGCGATGGCATTGGCCGTCGTTCTCGACGACTCGATGTCGATGCAAACCATCGACGATCCCTCGCAACAACCCGGGGTCACGCGATGGAAGAACGCGTGTCGCCAAATGGTGGAGATCGCCGACCAGTTACCGACCGGAAGCTCCCTCTGCCTCGTTCTGACTGGCTCGCCCCCCGAGGTCTATCGCGATCTGGATGCCGCGAGTTGGAGGAAACAACTCGACATCCTCGCGCAGCAATCGACCTATGCGGGCAAGCTCGATCTGAGCACCAGCGTCGAGCGGGGATTGGAGTGGCTTCAGCAATCGTCGCTGGCCAAGCGGCACTTGGTGGTCGTATCGGACTTTGCGGCTTCCGATTGGACTTCCGGGCCACAGTCCAAGATCCAAGAAGCCCGACAGCGGATTGCCAAACAGCCGGTCCCGGTCCCCTGGTCGTTTCTGAATGTCGCCAAGCCGACTTCGGAAAACGACTCCAGCTCGGATGTCGCTATCAAAACGATGGAGATCGCACCGCGCGTGGCTACGTTGGGATCTCCGTTGACTGTGACTGCCTCCCTGCAAAACTTCTCCCAGTCCCCGCAGCAGGTTCCCGTCCGACTCAGTGCGGACAGTGAAGAAATCGAAATGCAGTCGCTGACCGTGCCGCCACGCTCGACCATGACGACGCGATTTCGATGGATCCCCAAATCAAAAGGAGACATCCAGTTGAGGGTCGATACCGCGAACCAGGACCGAACCCCTGCGGACAACTCCATGACACGCGTGATGCGAGTCATGGTCCCTCTTCGAGTCATGCTGGTCGATGGAGCCAGGCGACCCGAGGCGATGACAAGCGAATCGGACTTCGTTCGCTATGCTCTGACCCCTTTCGCATTATTGCAAGGGTTACCCGGCGATGCATTTTCGACCCGCGTGGTTGACTCCAACGGATGGGACGAAGCGACCCTCGGCGAACACGATCTGGTCCTATGTTGCAATGTGCCGGATCTCTCGCCGCAACATCGCCGATGGCTTCGCACTTTCGTGGAGCGAGGAGGGGGAGTGCTGTTCGCCTTGGGCGATGGAGTGCAAATCGATCGCTACAACACGTGGGAGCCAATCCCGGAGAAAGGATTGCGACCTGGGAAGCTCGGTCCGCGAGCCGAATGGACTGGCTCCGTCCAAACGACGGATTCCCCTTTCTTCGACCTCGCACCGCAAGTGACGGAATCGATGTCGTCGATCCGGTTTCGACATCGCACAACGATCCAGGAAAGTGAGTCCTCGGCATGGTGCGGGTTTGCCTACGATGACGGAAAACCTTGGATCATCAGTTTTCCGATCGGCAGGGGGCGATGCCTGTGGATGTTATCCAGTTGCGACGATGGCGACAGCAATTTCCCCGCGAAACCCGCGTATTTGCCGATCCTTCAGAAGCTGTTGCTGTTCGCGGCCCAAACGCCTTCGGGATGGCGTTGGATCGAACCCGGCAACCGATGGGTGGAAGACTGGGAAACGAAGGATACGGATCCCCCAACCTCGATCGAATGGATTTCGCTCGGGGATGCGCAACGAGAGCAATCCGTCACCACCACCGCCCTGAAACCGATCGACAGGCAAGGAGGAGGGCAATCGATTTATTCATCCGAGATCGAGGCGCCGCGCAGGGCCGGTGTGGTGCAAGCTCGCCTTGGATCCGAGGTCCGCAAAATCATGATCGATGCTTCTCCTGCAGATCGAGGCGAGGAGCTGAGTCGCGATCTTCTTGCCGACGAGCGATTTGAAAATGCGGCACAGCAAGCGGATGCCGGTTCTGCGACCTCGGTCGACACGTGGCTCTCTCAGGTACGAAGTCGTTGGAGTGGACGCGAGTTGTGGTGGTGGTGCTGGGTTCTCTTGATCGCGCTGGTCTTGGCGGAAACGGCTCTGCAGCAATCGTTCATGCCGAAACGCACGGCGCCGTTGCCGGCATCGACCTCCGAATCCTCTCCCTCCAACACGTCGCGGGGGGCTGCATGATACGCCTTCAATTTGAGGGGATCCTCGCACCGTGGCTCGGCGGAGTGCTGGCGATTCTCGGTGCCGCCGCGATCTGGATCTGGTATCGACGAGAAACACATGCCCTGGCAAAACCTTGGCCGATCGTCCTGCCCATGCTGCGAGCCATCGCAGTCGCATTGATGCTCGCCATGTTGACCGGCCCTATCCTGAGCCGCCAATGGCTCAGCGGCGACCTTGCGAACATACTCGTTTTGATCGACGAATCCTCGAGCATGCAATTGGAAGATGTGAACAAATCGATGCACCGGAGTGCTCGCGTCGCTCAATGGCTCGCGGGGGACGGAGACCGAGCCGGCTGGCTCGCCAAACAACGATCCGCATATCATTTGCAGGTGTTTGGGTTCGGATCGTTGGCTTCGCAGGACAACGAGTTGCGATCCATATGGGATTCCGCGGTCGATTCGGCGGTCAAACCCGTGCAACTGGACGTGAGGGACGATGGCAAGCGTTCGGCGATCGGCGAGTCCCTCGATGCGGTCGCGACTGGGTCGTTCAGTCCGGCGGCTATCGTTCTGCTCAGCGATGGCCAATCCAACGCTGGCGTGGGGATGGAGAGCGCCGCGGACCGACTGCGAGATCGAAAAATTCCGGTCTATGCGGTGGGTATGGGTCGCCTGGATGAACCGAACGATGTCGCGGTCTTGACGGTGGAACATCCCAAATCGATCGTCGCCTCGGATGCCTTTCAGGGAACTGCCACCCTGAAGCAGCAGCTTCCGGAGCGCACGCCGTATCGATTCATGATTCGGAAAGATGGCAAGCCCCTGTGGACGGAGTCGCTGGTCGCCGACGGTTCCACGACTCGCACCATCGATTATCGCTTCGATGGCGAATTGCTCTTTGAAGACAGCGACGATGAACCGCCTGCTGGGAATCGATTGAGACCGATCGATCTGGAGTTCGAAATCGCGATCGATGGCCAGGACGCAATGGCGAGCAATAATTCCCTGGAGTCATCCCTCTGGGGTGTGACGCAAAAGAATCGCGTGCTGGTCATGGACGAGCGCGGTCGATGGGAGACACGGTATATCAAGAACGCGTTCCAGCGCGACTCGGTCTGGGAAGTCGATGCGATTCTCGGCGAGACGGAATTTGAAGAGCGAAAATTTCCCGCGAGCCGAGAGGAATTGCTTCCCTTCGACGTGTTGATCGTTTCGTTGGACAGCACGAGGGCGTGGAACGAGGCGCAACATCGCTGGATCGCAGACCACATCGCCGAGTCGGGTGCGGGCTTCATTGCGATCGATAGCGGTCGCGAGCGATCCCCGGACGAGATGCAACCGAATATCGATTGGCTACCCGTAGTCTTCGACACCAAGACTGCATCGGCGGCAGTTCAGCGGCTGGAATTAATGCCTACCGCATGGGCAGAGCGCGCCTTCGCCTTCGAAGCCGACGAGCAAGCGAACTCGAAGCTCTGGTCGTCTTTTCCGGTTCCGCGGGTCGCGCGACGCGTCGAGGAGAAGCCTGGTGCCGAAATTCTGGTCGTCGGACGGTCGGAATCGGACGTTTCCCTGCCGATGATTGTGACTCGACGTTTTGGTCAAGGCAAAGTGGTCTATATGGCCAACGACGAATCCTGGCGGTGGCGATACAACGTCGCCGATTTGTACCATCAGCGGTTTTGGAGCCAAATGGCGCAGTGGGCGATGCAAGCCCCCTTTGCCATGGAGAACGAATTCGCGGCCTTCGACATCGGGGATCGAACGTGTCGCGCCGGAGCGGTCATCCCGATTCGGGCGCTGCTCAAAAACGCCGATCGCAGCCCCTTGGCGGGCGCCCGCGCCTACGCCATCCTTCAAAAGGACGGCGTGCGGATCGACAGTATTCCTCTGACGGAGTACCCATCCGGATCGGGAATGTATGCGGGTTCATCCCCTGCGATGCCAGAAGGAAAATACACTTTCAGCCTCGAAGTACCGGGCGTGCCGAAGGAAAATATCCCCTGGCACAGCGACGTTCACGTGCACGCCAACGCCGATGTCGAGATGCAGTCCCTGGCGCGCAACGGATCGGGTTTGGAGCAGTTGGCGAATCGGACCGGAGGAGTGTATGTCGATGAATCAGAAATCGACACGCTCACGGATCTCCTGAAGCCTCGGCAATCGGGTAAACTCGAGGAATCGCGCTGGCCGCTGTGGCAGAGCTATCCGTGGTTCATCGCGATCGTTGCTTTGTTGTCCCTGGAGTGGTTCTTTCGCAAGCGAGCGGGGTTGGTCTGATGAGCAGCGCTTCAACAATCCCAACAACCGCGGCAAGCGACGAATACGGTTCACGCGGCATGGCGTTGATCGCGGCATGGTTGCAGCGATTCCAATCGCGGCAAGCCTGGCTGTCGAGCTTGCAAGGTTTGGCTATCGGGGCGTTGGCCCTGCTGGCTGGTGCATCGTTTCTGATGGTTCTCGACGCGATCGGGATCGTCTCGGATCCGTGGCGATGGTTACTCACAATCTGCATCGAAGTCGGTGCACTCGCGTTGGCGATTTCTTTTGGACTGATCAAGCCTTGGGTTCGCGAGCCGCTGACGCGCGTCGCTGGAGAGGTGGAGTCGGTCTGTCCGGAGGTGCGTGAACAACTCCTCTCCTGCGTGGAATTGAGTTCGGTGCGCGACGCCGAACGGAACTTTAGCGGCGATTTCCTCTCGGTCTTGCAGTGCCGCGTGGCTCACGCGCTCCGCGAGCGAACCATAAGCGACCTGCTGCCGTGGTCGACGATCCGCGGACCGTGTTTCGCAGCAATCGCAAGCTGGGCAGGGATACTCGGCCTGTGCCTCGTCCCCCGTTTGGAGATGGATCAGCGGCTTCGCCGCGCCCTGATTCCGTTCGCGGATATCGAGCGACCTTCGCGGACGGGCATCGAGGTGCTCAAACCCGCTCGACCCTCAGTCGTGGTTCCCGAGCATCAAGCGGTAGAATTCGAGATCGTCCTCTCCGGTGTCGAGACCGAAGAAGCCGCGATGGAGTGGCGGACGGCGAACGGTCGATCCGACAATGCGAAGCGGATGGAGAAAATGATTCGCATCGGTCAGTCCCCTGCTCGATTCGTCGGTTCGCTGCCGATCGCGAGCGACGCGATCGAGTATCGATTCCAGGCTGGCGATGGCCGAACCCGTTGGCGCACGGTGCGTCCCACGCCGCGACCTCGCGTCGCGAGCTTCAAGCATCGAATCCACTTTCCAGAATACACTGGACTGACGCCCGTCGAGATCGCGAGCGATCGCGGATCGCTGACAACACTGGCAGGGACTCGCGCCGAGATCGGGATCGAGCCTTCGATTCCGTTGACGTCGGCGACGGCGGCGGTCGAGCGACTGGACACCGGCGAGCGGGAGTCGCTGCCGATGACCTATTCGAAAGATCGGTCGGCCTGGAGTTTCGATTCCCAATGCGATGCGGATGCTCGATATCAAGTGAAGCTGAGGGCTCGAATAGCCGAAAGCGATGACGTTATCGAGAACACGTTTAGCCCGACACATGAAGTGAATGTGGTCGCCGACCATCCGCCTGCGGTAGCGTGGATGGCGACGGAAAAAACATTTTGGGACGTACCTCCACATGGAGAGCGAGCCTGGATCGTCTCGCCCGAAGAATTGATTCCGCTCGCAGCCCGGATTGCGGACGATCTTCCGGGCGTCTTCATCGAACAGCAGATCTCGATCAATCGATCCCGGTGGACGTCTGCGACGGCCGATGTGGTTCCCGTTCAGGACCCGACCGAGGAATCGGTCCGATCGATCCCAGCGTGGATTGAATCCAACGCATGGGTTCCGCTCGATGGTGTTGAGCACCCGTCGCGATTGAAAGCAACGTGGGTGTGGGACGTTTTATCCTCCGGCGCCTCGTCGGGAGACACGGTTGCCGTCCGCATCGCGGTCAAAGACTCCCTCGAGCAAGTCACTTATTCTCCCGTGATCGAGTTCAGCCTGGCTTCCTCCGGTTTCGATCGAAATCGGCACAATGCCTTGTTGGCTCGAGCCTCGCTCACGCCAGAGCTGATGCGATTATCAGGTACGATCCGAGCCTCGAAAGAAGCGCTGCTTCCTCGCTTGCAACTGGCACGGTCGGGCAATATGCCCGCCGAGGACCGATCGGCGCTTGCGACGGAGATCAGCCAAGCCATCAAGCAGTGGACGGACTGCGGGCGCGACATTCGAATTCTGGCAGCCCGAGTGGTGCGCCAACTCCCGCGCCCGCTCGACCAAAGCGAAACCGAATATATCGTGCGACTGGTATCCAGGCTCGAACGGGAGCATGCGTCGCTGTTGCGTTGCGCGGCGAATATCATCGCGATGGACATCGGCCAGCAGCCGAAGCTCGTTCAGCATCTCCAAGAATGCATCGATCAAGCTGTGCGAACGTTGCATGAAGCGGACGATCATGCCAACCGCACCGTCGACATCTATCGGCAGTTCGTGGGGCACGAGGCGCTCACCGCGCTGACCAAGGATTTGCTCTATCTCAAGCAACACGAAGACGAGCAAATGCAACGAATCGAAAAAATGGATTTTGCCATGCTGGCCCGCTCGCAGAAGATCGCTGTTCAGTATCTCGATGCCATCGAGCAGCTCGCCAGGCAAGTCGAACCCTCGGTCTCGCAGCATCTTCAGAACGGATTCCAAAATTGGTATCGCGTTCTAGACCAAACCCGCAACGAGTTGAATCATCGCATTCAGCAAGAGCCGAATTCTGAAACCCTCAATGCATTGGCAAACGAAGTCAAGCGATTCGCCGAAAATCTTCGGCACCAACATTGGGCGTTCAATATGGATGGCGGACTCTGGTGGAATATCGCTGACACGCGACGCGATCTGATTCAACGAGGGCTTGGCATTCACGCCAGCATGCTTCAATCGGTCGATCGATTGCAGCGCGATCAGACGGAGGTAGCCGACGGAACAATCCACAGCGACGGTTTGCAACAGCTTCGAGCCCTCTCGATCCAGTCGGCGGCGATGCGTGTCCAAGCCGCAACCCGTCAAATGGCCGATCGGAAGGAGTTGCATCAGCATCGCATCCCAGCCGACCCCAATTTCGCGTCAGATATGGGGTCCGCGATCGGAGCATGGGAGTCTCAATTCGAGCTATGGGCAGCTGACCCCACGATCAGCGAGGAGAGCAAGATACAGAAGGAAATCGTCGTCAAGATCATTCAGGCGTATCGCGTTCTGGAGACAGCCCACGAAATGCATGACATTCGCATGGCCGCGGAATCCCTGCAACGACTCGAGCAATACGAGTGGGAGTCGCTCGAAGGTCGACTGGCCCATGGCCGCATTTGGGACAGCATACCCAATCGCATCGAAACCGTTCATCAAAGGATGAAGGACGCTGGATTCCCCCATCCGGCCGCCGACGCGTATCGTGCGAGTCAGTGGAATGAAGCGAGCAACGGCATTCGCCGAAAACTGGATCCTCGACGACACGCCAACAACGAGAATCTGGTCAGCGCGGCTGTTGAACTCAACACGTGGCTCGCCGAACTGCGTGCCGCAGAGAGCCTGGCCCACCCGACCATCGATGACGCTAGGCGATTCCTTGCGTCGCTTGCTCCGTCCCTGGT
>JBKDPB010000296.1:0-18163 GCA_046342615.1 Planctomycetota bacterium
CTCGATACCAAGGGGCCGGAATGACAGGTCCGCTTTGTCAGTCTGCGACGGCAACTCGATTGCGGGCTTCGCGAAGGCCACGGCTGAGGATGTCTCGCAATAAAGGGGAGAAATCCTCGTAACGGCATTCGTCCGCAGGACCATCGGAATACTGATAGATCGCATCGCGGGGTTTGGCTCCCAAAGCGATCAGCGTGCTGGAAACGGTCCCGTAATCGGCGCCGCGTACCACCATGCTGGCACGAGCCATCGGATTGGGAGACCGAGCGAAAACACGGCTGGCAACAGCCAAAAACTTGACCGGTGAATCGAGCGTCTGGAGCGTCAGCAAACGGTTCGCCAACTGAACCCGCTCGTCGCGAGGATCGTTCAGGTTCCTGGCCCCGATAATGTTCAGACCCGGTTGGAGGTCGAGCACCTCGTTCTCCGATTCATGGTGGATCGCAAAGGCCTGATCTCGATCGGCGATCACCAGATTGCATGCCTCAAACTGATGCTTGCCCAATTCCTCCAAGACTCGATCGACGGCCTGTCGGCTCGATGTTGCTTTGAGGGTTTCCTTGACCAACAACCCACGGGACCGGCTCGAGCCCAGCGGCTCCAGAGTCCTGCGATTGCAGATCCCGACAAAAACTCCGTGTTGATTGACTCCCAACCAAGTTCCGCCGCTGCGTTGATCCACGGGGCAGAGAACTCGAGGTTTACCCGACTGGATTGCCGGGGCACTGCATCGGCGGTCGAAAAACTCCTCTCGATTGGCTGCGACTAAGATCGGACTTTCAGGCACCACGCGATATTGAATGGCTAATAAGCACATCGCAACATCAGCACTTTCTATGGCTGGAGTGTGGAATCGAGCCGCTGCGCAGAGGCTGGCAATCGCACATACCAAGTGCGATTTTGCGGCCCGCATTGACGTTAAGAATCTAACGGCCTCAACCCTCCGCGTAACCCCCCCGTTTGGGGTGTTGGCTGAAATTGTGTAAAAGTTGTTGGAAAATGGGGGGCGGGGGAGGTTGGGGGCCCGTGGAGGGTCAGTTGCCGTAGCTTGTCGACCCAGGTTTGGTATATTTCCCCGCGTGTTGTGCCCCCAGTCTCTATCGCGGCGTCGTCGACTTCTTATGCACGATGTGCTCAAGCCGAATCTTGGCCCGATTCCCACGACGGAGAGTGGTCGCAGTCGTTTGGGTGGGGCGATTCCGTTGCAGATCGCCGGGATTGGGGGGTACGCTCCGTGCAGGGTTGTTTCCAACGACGAGTTGGCGCATCTGGGTTGCGATAGCCAGTGGATCGTGCAGCGGACCGGCATCCGCGAGCGGCGTTTTGCTTCGAACGAACAAGCGTCGAGCGACTTGGCGTATGAAGCAGCGATCGATTGTTTGCAGTATGGCGGAGTGGATGCCAAGAACGTCGATTTGTTGATCGTGGCGACGATCACGCCCGATCATTCCACCCCGTCGACGGCGTGTCTTGTGCAGCAGCGTTTGGGCTGCATCTCCCCCGCCATGGATCTCAGTGCTGCGTGCTCGGGCTTTGTCTATGGATTGATCACAGCGGCTCAATTCATTCACAGCGGTGCTGTTCGCAATGC
This sequence comes from Planctomycetota bacterium, assembly GCA_046342615.1. Taxonomy (GTDB): domain Bacteria; phylum Planctomycetota; class Planctomycetia; order Pirellulales; family Pirellulaceae; genus JBKCUI01. Next base: position 1,592 of record JBKDPB010000296.1, read on the forward strand.
GTTGGTGATTGGTGCGGAGGTGATGAGTCGCACGGTGAGTTCAACCGATGTGAAGACGTATCCTTTGTTTGGGGATGGCGCTGGTGCGGTCCTTCTTCAGCCGATCGAGCCACAGGAGGACGGATTTGCAGGGGGCAGCGGTCCTGGAATTATCGCCTACACGCTGGGTTCCCAGGGGGATGTGCGCATGTTGAGTACACCGGCGGGTGGATCTCGCGAACCGTTGACGGTGGCGGGGCTCGAGGCGGGGCGGCAATTCATGAGGATGGATGGTCGCGACGTTTTTAAGTGGGCCGTTCGTTGCATTGTCGACAGCTGTCGGGATGTCATGAAGGCAGCGGGCTTGACCATGGATGATGTCGATCAGCTGATTCTTCATCAGGCGAATTTGCGAATCATCGATGCCGCCATCAAGGATTTGGGGATACCCCGCGATAAGGCGTTCGTCAATTTGGATCGATATGGCAATACCTCGGCGGCGAGCATCCCGTTGGCATTGAACGAAGCGGTTCGCCAAGGGAGTGTAGCTCGCGGGAGCCTGGTTTTGCTATGCGGCTTCGGCGCTGGGCTGACCTGGGGGACCGCGCTGATTCGTTGGTGAGAGATCCCTGATCGCTGCGAGATCCGATCCCCGGGCAAGATATCTCGACAGCGGTGAGCGTCGCTATTTTTCGCTCGGCGATTCGCCCGCGTTGGGAGCCTCTGGTCGCAGGTGTTTTCGCAGGAAGGCGAATGTGCCGACGCCATGGATCGTATGGGGGCCATCGAACCATTCGATTTCGGTGCGCTCGGGGATCTTGAGTTTGGCGGCATACAGGTTTTGGACTTTGGCATACTCGAGCCCAACCCGTTCGTCGGGAGCCACGGTGTCAAAATGGCCTCGCTCCACCATGAACGGGCGCGGAGCGATCAAGGCCGCCATCTCGGCGTAGTTGAATTTCCGCCCGAGATCGAACTCGAAGATCTCGTACTCGAGCGACCAGACATAACTGTAGGGCGCAGACGTGCTGGCGTTCTTCCAAACCCAATCGTTGAAGTCGGCCGAGCAAATCGAGAGGCAATACTCAGGAACCAAGGCTGGGATCCGCATCGCGCTTTTTCCCCCGTACGACAACCCATAAAACGCGATCTGCTGGGGATTGATCTCCTCACGCGAGGCGAGCCAACGGACAATCTGTTGGTGCTGGGCCACGATTGTGGAGAACAAAGTCTTCCCCAGCAGATTGCTCTTGCGCTGCAGCGTTCGAAATCGATCGGTAAACAGGTACAGGTTCTGCGGTGCGAAGACGACGTACCCTTCCTCGGCCAGCTGCGCTGACACATTGTGGTACGCCGGATGATCTCCCGCGATGGTATCGCCAGGTCGTCCCTCGAGGCCATGTTGAAACACCACGCATGGCCGATTCCGGATCGGTTGATCCGATTTGGGCACCAGGAGCACGCCGTATGCAATCACGTCGTCAAAGACATCCAAAACGACTTCGTAGCCTCGCCATTTCGGTTCGTCATAGACCAGTCGAGTCTTCGGATTCAGCGCCCGCGGTTCCAAATCCCAGCGACCGATCACACGCTCGCTGAAGTCTTGGCGATACGGTTCCACGGTTTCGCGAAATCGTTCCGGAGTCGACGTATCCAGGTTCTTCCAATAGCTTCCGCGCTCCAGGTGAGCCAGGTCCAGCAATCGCTGCTGGTAGCGATCCCACTGACTTAACAAATCGATGCGCCGAAGTTCGCGATCGGGAATTGGCTCCCATGCGGGGATGGCGGGTGGTGTCGAAGATGGTGCGGTGGCGGGGATAGCGAGGGACTGGGCGAGCAAGGCGATACTCTCGGGGCTCGGCCGCCCCTGCGGATCCGGGAGCGGCGCCGCCGATGGGCTCATCATCATCGCATCGGCGAGGTTCCAAGGTTGGAGGATATCGCGAGCGAGTTGCCATTCGCGCTGGGCCTCGTCGATGCTTGGACCGTGGAGTTTTCCCGGAGCTCCTCCCTCACCCGGTATATCGACCGAGGGGCCCGGGGAGGGGTCGATAATGAGAGGACGCGGTGCGATCATGGCAGCAAGTTGGGCATCGCCGAAGTCGGCGAGGAGTCCGTGGACATTGCGATGGATCGGTTCCTGCCAGAGTTGTTCCTTGGGGCCGAAGTGACCGGAGACGAGAACCGCGTCAAACCGGGGTTCGCTGGCACCGGCGGCCAAGGCGATCCAGCCTCCTTCGCCCCATCCAGCGATCGCGACGGGAGTTTGGGGGCTTTCGCGCTGGAGAATCTCCAGGGCGGCGATGGACTGTTGGACTTGGTGTCCGAGGACGTGCCGCCCGAGGACAAAGGCGCTTCGATACAAGTACTCTTGATCGGTCATGATGGAGCGGCCATTGCGGGCTTGTCGGTGGCGCGATACCCCTTGCGGGATCAGGACGGTAGCCCCGCGCTGTGCCAACTCGATGGCGATCCGATTCTCCGTTTCTCGCCCGCAAAGATCTTCCGGCATTTGGCCCGCATCGGGAATCAGGACGACATTCCAGGTGGTCGGCTGGTCGTTCGGGACGACGATCAAGCCTTGTGCGTCGAGCCCGTCATGGACCTGCCATCGGACCGGAAAAATCTTGCCTCCTTCGAAGGAAGCCACGTGTGCGGCGGCTCCGTTTCGAAGGGTTTCGGCACGGAGCGAGGAATCGAGGTTCAACCGCGGATTTTCGATACGCGGATCAACCAGTCCAATCGCTTCGCGATAGCGTTGACGCAGGGGTGCGAGGGCCTGGAGATAGTCCTCTCGCGAGTTCCCCGCCGCGGCGGGTTTCGGCCACTTCGTTTGCCGCAGTTCCACGGAGCGTCTCAATTGCGTCAACAAAAAACGATCGACTCCGTCCACCAAATCGGAAGCGATATCTCCTTGTCGGTCCAGGGATATTGTTCCGGGAAGAACCGCGGGCAACGATTCGACGTGCAGTTCGAGCACTGCATCTTGGCCTAAACCTTCGAGGGACAGGGCCAGGCCTGCGACAGCGAGTGGGAGGGACAGCCAATGAGAGATCTGCATGATTCATCCCGGCGATCAGAGGGGGTCAACCAAGCCCGAGGCGCGCGAATCGCACGTAATTCAGGTGGCGATAAAGTTCATTGCGTTCGAGCAGTTCCGCATGCGTTCCGATATCTTCGACTCGATGCTGGTGCAGCAAGACGATTTGGTCGGCAGCGCGGAGGGTGGACAGTCGACCGGGCAATACCACGACGATGAAGCCTTCGTTTCGGAGTTGCGCCAGGGCTTCGGTCGATTCCGTCGGGCTGCTTCCTTGTGACAGTCCGGGTTCCTCCGCGACAACGATGCTCGGTTTCTTGACGAAACCTCTCGCGATACCGATTCGGAACAAGGCATCCAAGTCGAGGCGTTGTTCGATCTGGGACACCAAGGTCTGCATTCCTTCGGGCAGGTTCATGATGGCATCTGCAACCCGAGCCTTGCGGGCTGCGTCCATGAGATCGATTGTGGCGTCCGTTTGACCGGTGATCCATAGATTTTCCTCGATGGATCCGGACAGGAGCGGTCCATTGGGTGCAACCCACAGGGCCAATCGCTGAAGGGCGACTCGGGGGAAGTCGCTGGCGTCGACTCCGTCGATGAGCACTCGACCGCTGGTCGGTTTGCCGAAGCCCAAGCAAAGTTCGGCCAACGCGCGGGTCTGAAGTCGTTCCGAACCGACGAGGGCGGTTATTTGACCTGGTCTGAGAACGACGGAGACATCTTCGAGAAGTTTCTTTCCGTTGCTTTCTCGGAGCATGACGTGATCGAATACCAATTCCTTTTCGATCCGCGCGGGAGCGAGCGCGTCGATATGTTTTTCCACCGGTTCGCCTTGCGACAGGTAACTGACGATTTTCTGGAGCGGAACCTCGGCGTCTCGGCGGCGCGCGATCGCGATTTTGGTTTGGTAGAGGGAATAGGCAGCGATGGCAACCGCGGCGCACAGCGCGGCAGCCCCACCCAGTCCGATCGAGGATTCCCGATCCAGCACGCGGATCGAAACCAAGACGGCCAAGATGATCGCCACGAGAATACTGCCGAGTCGGAGCGAGGGCGTCTTCCAGGCGTGGTCATCCACGAGCTGCGCACTGGATTGACGATACGCCTGCAAGTGAGACTGGAACTGCTGTGCGGTATCTTGCGAGTTGTGGATTGTCGCCAACAACGGAGCGGTGTCGCACAAGTACATCAGCTGTTCTCGCGATTGCCGCAAGCGTTCCCCGTGTGCTTCGCGCCGTTTTCGGTTGGCCGATTCGAGAAGGACGTAAAGTGTTCCGAGAATGATCAGGCCCATGGTGGCCGACGCGGTCAACCAAGGATGGATCGATACGGCCAACGCGATCAGCAGCACCAAGCGAAGGATGTAACGCGGCCACGCGGTATACCACGCGAGGATCGCTTCTCGCACTTTCGGAAGGAGATCGGTCTGAATTTCGTGCAGAGCGGAGCTTTGCACCGACAATCCTTCCTCGGTGGCGAGTGCGGAGGATTTCGTAAAGAGGAGTTTCTGCACTTGCGTGTCGAAATCGACCGAAGCATGGCGGGCTGCGGATTCATTGGCGGTGACGGCAAAGTACTTGGCGATGGCTACGGCAGCCAAAAGGAGCAAGAGACCGGAAACCGCCCGAACCGCGCTATTTCCCGCACCGAGCCAGCTCGTTGTGAAAACAAAAGGCCCGACGGAGACCTTTTCGGGAATCGATCCCCAACCCGCAGCGGCGAGCAATTCGATGCCCCAGCCCATCACGAGGATGCCGACGGGCAATAACAAACCCGCCAGCGTTCCTGCAACAAAGGCCATCCAAGTGGATCCCGGCCGTCGCATTGCCGCACGCGGCGGCCAAAAACTCGAATACACGTGAGCCTCAATACGCGAGAGAATTCGAACTCAATCCCATCTCAGAATAATTCGATGAGGCATGAACATTCTGATTCCTACTGTGCGATTTTAACGATTTTATCGATCCTAGGCATCCGCATGGTGCGAGATTCCGACCTTGGAGCAACGAAGTCAACCGGCCGACCCCTACGTTGATTTTTTGCAACCTAGGGTTGAGTACTTGAAACACGATCGATTCACCGCTCCCTCTGCCGACCCCCAAATCGATGAACCACCGACCCTCCAAGCCGAAACCTGACCAACACCGGATTCTCGTGGCCGATGATGATCGCTGGCTGCTCGAATCGATGGCGGAATGGCTCGGTAGCCTGGGGTTTTACGTCCAGATGTCGTCGAGTATCGCTCAGACGAAAAAGGTCCTGGCCAGCGAATCGTTCGATATTCTCCTGTGCGACGTGCGATTTGACGACGGAGACGGGATGGGCTTGCTCCGGTTCCTCCGTGAAAAATTTCCTTCGCTCCCGGTCCTGATGATGTCTGGTTACGCCGGTCCCGATGCGGCGTGCGAAGCCATTGCAGCAGGCGCTTTCGACTTTTTGAGCAAGCCGATCATCGACCAGGAATTGCAAGCCGCCATCGATCGGGCGATTCAACAGCATCAGATCCAGGCTGAGAACTCACTGTTGAAACAGCAACTCGATCGGCGCTTTGGTCTTGAGAATGTCGTCAGCCATGATCTGCGCATGCTGAAGATCTTTGAAATGCTCGATAGCGTAGCCGACGCGCGGGCGACCATCTTGATCACGGGGGAGAACGGGACCGGCAAGAGCATGATCGCACGAGCGGTTCATCGAAAATCGAGTCGGCGCAGCGGTGCATTCGTCGAGGTTGCCTGCGGCGCTCTCCCCGATACGCTGCTGGAAAGCGAGTTGTTCGGACACGTTGCGGGTGCGTTTACCGGCGCGACCTCCACGAAGATGGGAAAGTTCCAGCAAGCCCACGGCGGCACGTTGTTTCTTGATGAGATCGGCACCGCGACCCCCGCACTCCAGGTGAAGCTGCTGCGCGCTCTGCAGGAGCTGCAATTCGAGCCGCTCGGTGGCAATGAAACCGTGACTGTCGATACGCGGACGATTCTCGCTACGAACGAGAACCTTGAGCAGTCGGTCGCTGAAGGGCGGTTCCGGCAAGACTTGTACTACCGCATCAATGTGATTCGCATCGAACTTCCGCCGCTTCGCGAGCGCATCGACGATATCCCCATCTTGGCTCAGCACTTTCTTGCCAGGGCTTGCGAGGAATTCCAACGGGATGTCGAGTATTTCTCATCCGCAGCCATGCAGGCCATGATGCACTACCGTTGGCCCGGCAACATCCGCGAGTTGGAAAACACCGTGCAGCGGGCGGTGTTGCTGTGCAAGAATCGGCAAATCGACAGCGATCTTCTCCCTCGGGCTATTCAGGATTCAACGCACGCTCCAGGTCCATCGACAGGCCCCCGCCACGAGACTCCGGTCCAGCAAACCGGGGAGAGAGAGCGTTCCGCCGCTTGGCGAAAGCAGACCTTGAGCGAGGCCCTCGAGGCGCCGGAACGCAACATTATCCTCGAGGTCCTTCGCGCAAACCAATGGAACCGAAACGCGACCGCAGACCAACTCGGCATCAATCGGACAACGCTCTACAAGAAGATGCGCAAGCTGGGTATCGCAACCCTGGAATCAACATCGGTCGACCCATAAAAAAACCCTGCACAGTCAGTCACGCCCGAGTTCTGACTGTGCAGGGGGATGTCCCAATCGAGAGCGACACACGCCCGACGCGTCGCCCCACGATTTTTCTTGGGATGGACGTATTATACCAATCTTCGATGGAAAAACCACATTCCACTCGAGAATGGGAATTTTTTTCTTTTTGTGAGCGTCGACGACGGATAGGTTCTGGGGACGCACCAGGCGAACGGATGGCAGTGCGCGTTGCACGGAAGGAGGCTTTCCGATACGCTTTTCTTAGGTTTTTCCCACAGGATCACGCGGTTGACTCATGAGTGACAAAGTAAGTATCGATGGCGTCACCCTGGCGTTAGCGGGTCCCGTGCGCCACGCCGCGCGTTGGATCGGGCAGGAGGAACCCCTCCGCCAGTTGGTCGCTTGTTGGCTCACCGTCGACCCGGTCGATTTGCCTCTGACTCCTCGCCTCGTCGGGGTTCCCGGAGTTGGAAAGACAGCGTTGGCGATGGCTGCGGCTTCCGTCCGCGGCCAAGAGTTGTACATCTATCAATGCACCGCCGACACCCGTCCGGAGGACTTGCTGGTCACGCCGGTTTTGGCCAGTGACGGCAAGATTGCGTACCACGCTTCCCCGCTCGTTACCTCCATGATCCGCGGGGGCGTATGCATCCTCGACGAGGGGAATCGGATGAATGAAAAATCATGGGCATCGCTGGCTCCCCTGTTCGACCAACGTCGGTACATCGAGTCGATCGTGGCGGGGATCACCATCCCTGCGCATCCTGACTTCCGCGCAGCGGTCACCATGAACCAGGACGATTCGACGTACGAGATCCCCGATTACATTTTGAGTCGGTTGCAACCGACGCTTCAGGTGGGCTTTCCCAATCGCAAGGATGAACTGGCCATCCTGCAATACCATTTGCCGTTCGCTGAGCCAGAAGTCCTCGCGCTCACCGTCGACTTTCTCCAAAACGCCCACGAGATGAAGTTGGATTTTTCGGCGCGCGATGGGATCAATGTCCTGAGATACGCGATCAAGCGTTTGGCGCAGGACCGCACCCATCCGCTATCGAGGGACGCGGCATGGCGCGAGGCGGTCGTCGCATGCTTGGGGGCGGAGGCGTTGGACCTCGCCGAGTTGGCCAAGCGTCGCAAGCAGGCGTTGGGGGGCGACAGCCTGCCCATGGGCTTGCAAGATTTCTTCTTCGATCCGGACGATCCCCTCAGGCCTGATGATGAACCCAATTGAAGATCTTGGTCCGATCCCGGATGTCTCCATCGAGAAGAGTTGGGCCAGCTGGATCCCTCGCTACCTCGTTCCGATCGACCCCAAAAGGATGGGGCATTACTTCACGGATGTCTTGATTATCGGCGGCGGCCTCGCGGGACTTCGCGCGGCCCACGAGATCGACTCGTCGCTCAGGACGATGATTCTCACGAAGGACAAGCTCGAGGAATCCAACAGCGCGTACGCGCAGGGCGGCATCGCCAGCGTTTGGGATCCCGAGGACCGATTCGACAATCACGTGCAGGACACGCTCGTGGCCGGTTGCGATTTGTGCGACACGGGGACCGTCGATATGGTCGTCCGCGAAGCCCCTCAACGCATCGTGGAATTGATTCAATGGGGCACGCGTTTCGATTCCCTTGACGGCCAACTCGTTCTCGGACGCGAAGGAGGCCATTCGCATCAACGGATCATCCACGCCCTGGGGGATGCCACTGGCAAAGAGATCATGCGAGCCATGATCGCCCACACGCGGCAGCGCGCCAATATCGAGGTTCTCGAGGAAGCCTTTACGATCGATTTGCTCACGCACGCGGGACGATGCTGCGGCGCCGTGGTCTCCATCGCACGCCGCCCTCCGGTTCTGGTCTGGGCCAAGGAAACCATTCTCTGTACCGGAGGATGCGGCCAGGTATTCCGCGAATCCACCAACCCCAAGGTAGCGACAGGGGACGGCCATGGCATCGCCTTTCGAGCCGGGGCCTGCATGCGCGACATGGAGTTCATGCAGTTCCATCCAACGGTCCTGTACATCGCTGGCAGCTCGCGAACGCTGATTACCGAGGCCATCCGCGGCGAGGGGGCGTACCTGGTCGATTCCGCGGGCTATCGCTTCATGGGGGATTACGATCCCAGGCTGGAACTGGCACCTCGCGATGTGGTCAGCAAGGCCATCGTCAGCCAGATGGAAAAAACGCAGTCGGCTTGTGTCTACTTGACCCTCAAGCACCTGAACCCCGACCATGTGCGATCGCGCTTTCCAGGCATCGCCAAGGTTTGTCAAAGTTTTGGGTTGGATATCGCACAGGATGCGATCCCCGTGCGGCCCGGTGCCCACTACATGATCGGCGGCACGTCGGTTGATCGGGAGGGGCGAACCTCCATGCCTGGCTTGTGGGGGGCTGGCGAGGTCACCAGCACCGGCCTTCACGGCGCAAACCGCCTCGCGTCCAATAGCCTGCTGGAAGGACTCGTGTTCGGATCGGTCGCAGGCAAGAACGCGTCTGCCGCAGCGATGGCCCAACCCGATCGGGAACTTCGCGTCTTGCCGGTGCATAACCCGCGCCGATCGCCCTCCTCCCTCCCGATCGATATCGCCGACATTCGCAACTCGGTTCGGTCCCTCATGTGGCGTTCCGTGGGGGTGCAACGACGCGGCGACCGTCTCGAGGACGCCCTGCACGAAATTCAACGCTACTGCAGCTATGTCCTGTCCCATGATCTGGATGACCTGGAGGGGTGGGAACTGCAGAACATGCTGACGGTCAGTTTGATGATGACCACGGCGGCTTTGTTTCGCGCGGAATCGCGAGGTGTCCACTTCAGGACCGATTTCCCGGCGACCGACAATCCACAATGGCGCAAGCACCTCGCGTTGGTCCGGTCGTGAGCTTCGGGCGGATCTTGCCAAGGCCAAAAGATCTTCATATTCCCCCTAATCGGAGCATCCGGACGCCGGATCGGCCTTTCCGAGAAGAGTTGGACGTATGGCGACTTTTCTACTCTTCGCCCGACCCCTATCTTGGTAAATTTTAAGTCGGGCAGAGCTTCCCGCATATCATGAGTATCCCCTTTTCCGCAGTCCACTCACCCATGGTCGACTATGGCATCCGGACCCACCGAAGAGAACATTGAATCCACGAAACGACAGATCCGAGCCTTGGTCAACGAGGTCGTGGAACTGTCCAAGTCGAACATGCCCGCGTCGGAATTCTACCCCGCGGTACTCCAGCGAATCGTCAATGCCCTGGCGGCTGTCGGAGGCGCGATTTGGCTTCTGGATGGTGAAGCCGGGCTGCGGCTTGCACACCAAATCCAGATTTCGCCCAACCTCATCGACCCGCAGAACGAGGAGGCGATCCAGCACGGTCGGCTCCTGACCCGCTTGATCCTGCAAGGGCGCGGCGAGCTGATCCCTCCCATGTCCAGTTCTTTGGCGGAGGGAGAGGGGAACCCAACCCGCTTCTTGCTCGTTACGGCCCCGCTGCAATCCCCCAAGCAATCGGTCGGTCTGATCGAGATCTTCCAACGCCCGGACTCGGCACCGGATGCCCAGCGCGGTTACCTCAAGTTCGTTGAACATATGGCCAAGTTGGTCGGCGACTGGATCAAGGGGCATACCCTCCAGGAAGTCTCGAACCGGCAGGAGCTGTGGCAGCAGTCCGATCAGTTCGCGCGGCTGGTCCACGACAACCTCGACCTGCGAGACACGGCGTTCACCATCGCCAACGAAGGGCGCCGCCTCATCGATTGCGACCGAGTCAGCGTCGCGGTGATGAAGCACGGCAAGGCCAAAGTCATCGCGATCTCCGGACAAGACTCGATCGAGAATCGCTCCAACACCGTTCAGGCACTCAATACGCTCGCCACCCGTGTTGTCCTCAGCGGCGAACCCCTCTGGTACGACGGCTCGACCGAGGATTTGCCTCCGCAAATCGAAGAGGCGATCGAGGATTACGTCGATATCTCGCACGGTCGAACCGTGACGGTTCTGCCCATCCGTCAACCGGAGAGAAAAATCGAAGGGGACGTACTCGCCCAGCGCAATGAGTCCAACGAAGCCCGCATCCGCCGCGAAGTCATCGGTGCGTTGATCGTCGAGCAAATCGAAACGCAGCTGTCCCGCCCCACCCTCGAAGGTCGAACCGACCTGGTTTACGAACACGCCTGCCGCGCGCTGTCCAATGCCCAGTCCCACAGCAACATCTTTTTCATGCCGCTGTGGAAATTCCTTGATCGATGCTTGTGGATGTTCCGCGGTTCGGCACTGCCTCGCACCCTTTCTATCCTCGGCCTCCTCGGAGCCGCCCTGGTTGCGATGTTTCTCGTTCCGCTCGACTTCGATCTGCAAGGGAACGGCAAACTCAAAGCCAGCATCGAACGCCAAGTGTTCGCGCACACCGACGGCGAAGTGGAGCAAGTCCTGGTCGATCACAGCGACCACGTCGATCAGGACCAACCGCTCGTCATCATGAAGAACGCGGAACTCGACCATCAAATCGAAATGACCCGCGGCAAGCTGAGCCAAGCCCAAACCCAAGCATACGAGCTCAAACGGCTGCTCAATGACAACACCAAGTTGTCGGATCCCGATCGAATCCGCTACGACCAAGACGTCAAGCAGGCGGAACAGGAAGTCCTCAACAGCGCCAATGAACTGAAGATTTTGGAGAAACGCAAAACGGATTTGCAGCGGCTCAGCCCCATCCGAGGCATTGTGACCACATGGGATGTCCGCAAAGTCCTTAACGCGCGTCCGGTCGTCACCGGGCAAGTCCTGATGAATATCGCCGACCCCGAAGGACCATGGGAAGTCGAAATCCTCATGCCTGAAAAGAGGATGCGATACCTCGATTATGGATTTGCGACCGAGAGCAAGAAAGATGCTGAAGGCAAAGAGTATCTGGATGTGGAGATCATCCTGAAAACCGCTCCGGAAACCAAATACTACGGCAAGCTCTATCGAGACGGAATCGGACAGCGAGCGGAACTCGACGCCGAGGACGGCGCCGTCGTTAAACTGCGCTGTATCCCCAACGACGAAACGTTGCTCCAAATCACGCGTCGCTCAGGTGCCCAGGTCATGGCCGACGTGAAATGCGGCAAGCGAAGCGTCGCGTTCGTTTGTTTCTATGAAGTCATCGAATGGATTCGAGCCAACGTCCTCTTTTAGGAATCGAACCAACATGGAATCGTCCCATTTCGCACAGCGTGTGCTGACGCTAATGTCTCTCCTGGTCCTCGGAGTTTCTGGAGCCGCTTGGTGGTGGGTGGCCAAGGAACCGACCAACTCCACTCCCGTCGCTCCACAGGTCACCCTGCAAGCGCCCATCGATCCGCCTCCCAGGAACGAAATCCCCAGCGATCCCATCATTCCGCCATCGGCCGCGTCCCTCGCACAACTAGCCAGTTTCCAGAAGCCCGCTCAAGACGCATTGCCCAGCCTCCCTCCCTCGGCGAACGCTCCTTCCCCGACCACAAGCCTCGCGATCCCCGACGCGGGCGTGCAAGTCCCCGCAGCCTCGGCGATCCCCTTCCAGTCCAGCGGAATCAAGTTCAGCGGATTCGTCACCTTCGTGAACGATGTGAAAGTCGTCGCCCAAGCCGACGGCGTGATTCGGGAGTTTCTCGTCGAAGAAGGCTCCATCATTGAACGGGATAAGGTGATGGTCGAGATCGATAACCGTCTCGCCAAGGCCGAGCAGGAAGTTGCACGCAAGGAATTGGAGTCGGCTCAACTCAAGGCCGACGATGAAAGCCAGATCAAGTTCGCCGAGGCATCGGAAGAAGTCGCCCACGCCGACCATGATCGAACCAAAGACCTTTACGAACACGAAGTCGCCAACATCGATGAGTACGAACGAAAGCGTCTTGAGTGGATCAAGGCGCGGTTCTCCATCGATGTCTCGAAACGAGAGAAAAAGATCAATCAGGCTGCGGTGGGTGTTAGCGAGGCCAAACTCAACGCAGCCGGTGTTCAAGTCGAACTGAGAACCATCCGAGCTCCATTCACCGGGATCATTGCCAAGACGGAGAAGGAGAACTTTGAATGGGTCAAAACCGGAGACGAAATTCTCCGCATTGTTTCCCTGGAAAAGTTCCGAGTCCGCGGACCAGTCCAAATCAATGATTCGCCGAATATCCTCGAGCGTGCTCGAGCCCGAGTCTTCGTCCAGGTGCAACCGGGTCAAGTCGAAGTCGTGGATGGCGTCGTCGGTTTCGTGGCTCCCGAGACCAAACCGACGGTCGAAGGCAGAAACGAGTACAGCGTATGGGTCGAGATCGGGAATCGGATCGTCGACGGAAAATTCTTGTTTCGCGGCGGGATGGCCGCATTTGTCGAGATCTACCCGAACCGGTAATCGACAGCAACTTCCTCCCGGTACTCCGATTCGCGGACTTCCCCGTCCCGGACACACACAAAGGCAAATCCCATGACAACGATGGCGGATTCCCTGGTCAACAGTGCGATGAGGCCCCTGCGCCTCCGCCGTCGACCCGATCTGGAATCCCGTCGCCACAAATACCATGGACGGGTCTATTGGGTCGTCAAGGAACCCGTAGGACTCAACTACTTTCGATTTCACGAGGAAGAATTCGCCATCCTCAACATGCTCGATGGCAAAACTTCCTTGCAAACGATCAAGGAAAAATTTCAGGCCGAGTTCGCACCGCAGCGCATTTCCCTGCAGGATCTGCAGCAATTCATCGGCATGCTCCACCGCAGCGGCTTGGTCATTTCGCACGCCAGCGGCCAAGGTAAACCCCTGCGACGTCGAGGAGAACAAAAGAAACGACGCGAACTCCTGAGCAAACTGTCGAACATCTTTGCGATTCGATTTCGGGGGATCGATCCCGAACGAATCCTCACGGCCATGCTCCCCTGGTTCGGTTGGTTGTTCACCACCTGGGCTCTGATCCTCGCGCTGTGCATGGGGCTGACCGCGATCAGTCTGGTGCTGGTGAACTATCAGGAGTTTCGAGGCAAGCTTCCGACGTTCGAGCAATTTTTTGCCGCCAACAACTGGATCTGGCTCGGATTGACGATGGGGATCGTCAAGATATGCCACGAATTTGGACACGGGCTCAGTTGCAAGAAATTCGGCGGCGAATGCCACGAAATGGGGCTGATGTTCCTCGTGTTCACTCCGTGCCTTTACTGCAACGTCTCCGACTCATGGATGCTGCCCAACAAGTGGCAACGGGTCTTTATCGGTGCGGCAGGCATGTACGTGGAACTAATCCTCGCATCGATCGCGACCTTCCTGTGGTGGTTCAGCGAAGATGGCATGTTTCACTTTTTGTGCTTGAGCGTGATGTTCATCTGTTCCGTCAGCACCGTGGTCTTCAACGGAAACCCTTTGCTCCGTTTCGACGGTTATTACATTTTGATGGATATCCTGGAGATACCGAACCTCCGGCAGAAAGCCAGCGAGATCCTTAAGCGGTGGTTTCAGAAGAACTGCTTGGGACTGGAGTTGCAAGAGAATCCGTTCCTTCCGCAACGAAACCGGTTCCTGTTCGGTCTCTACACTATCGCTTCCTTCATTTACCGATGGTTTGTCGCATTCAGCATCATTATGTTTTTGAACGCAGTCCTGAAACCCTACGGACTGCAGTCGTTGGGTAGAACGTTCGCAGTAGCGGGAGTGGTCGGGATGATCGTACCAGGTGTGGTTGCAGTCTATAAGTTCTTCAAAACCCCAGGCAAAGCCACCAAGATCAAAAGCGGCAATGTCACCACCAGCCTGGCTGTCGCCTCGGCCGTGCTGGGCTTTCTCGCCTTCTTTCCCCTGCCCTTCTATGTCTACTGCCCCACCGAAATCCAGCCCGAGGGGTCGAAAGAAATTCGCACTCTTTCTGCAGGCAAATTGAAGAAATGGAACAAACGCCCAGAGGAAACCATCCAAAAGAATGAAGTCCTCTGCGAATTGGAGAATTCGGAGTTGGAATACCAACGCACCAAAGCCTGGGGCGAATTGCAAACATCTCGCATCAAACTAGCTGAGCTCGAACGCATTGCCGCCTCCGATTCCGAACAGGTCAAATACCTGCGCATCCAGCAAGACGAAGTGAACACCAAACAAAAACTGTATTCCGTGTTGGATGACAAATACAAGAACCTGATTGTTCGCAGCCCCATCGACGGCATTGTCTTTCGCCCCCCCCCCAAGGATGACAGCCGCGCTGCCAAAGCCCAGGAGCAACTCCCCTCATGGTCCGGAGATCCTTTCGATCCCGTCAACGGCGATATTCACTTCCAAGAGGGGGATCTGATCTGCCTGGTCGCCCCCAAACCGGTGATGGAAGGCGTGATGATCGTCGATCAACATGATCGGGATTTGATCAAGGAGGGAGACCAAGTCAGCATCATGTTGGAATCCGCTCGATTGGAGTCGCTCAAAGGGAATATCGTTGGCTTTTCCGCCTCGGAGATCAAGGAGGCCCCGCCCCAACTCGCGATCGCCGCAGGCGGGACGCTGGATACCAAAACCGACGAAACGGGACGCGCGGTTCCGATCAGCACTTCCTACCAGGTTCGGGTCGCCCTGACCTCCGACAATGTCCCCGCTCGACCCAGCTATCGAGGGGAGGCCAAGGTCCACTTGAAGTGGAGATCCGTAGGATGGCGATTGTATCGATATTTCATGACCACTTTCAATTTTGAATTTTAGAAGTTCCACCGTCCCCAGCGACCGAAAGATGCTACAAATACAGGTCTGAGGTCGCTGAGGCCCATTGTTTGTCGATTTTTCTGGAGAAAGAATTCATGTCGAGCGAAGTAGAACAAGATCCTGCACAGGAAACTCAGCGCCAGCAACCGCAGGCGGTCCAAGTCCAAGTGAAGGATGAAGATGCGATTGCCCTCTACGCAAACTTTTGCCGCGTCACGGGCTCGCCCGAAGAGCTGATTGTCGATTTCGGATTGAATCCTCAGCCCGTCGGAATCCCCAAGGACCCGATCCATGTCAAGCAACGAATCATTATGAACTTCTACACGGCCAAGCGATTGCTCGCGGCCCTGCAAATGTCGGTGCAACGCCACGAAGCAGTCTTCGGCGTTCTGGAAACCGACATTCAAAAGCGACTCCGCGTACAGCAATAGTTTCCGAACGCGCTCTACGTCAAAATGGTTAAACAAGCCGCGACTTTGGTCGCGGCTTTTTTAATTGCTTTGCACGACATCCGCATTTGCGAGCGGCGAATCGGTCATCGCTTGAGGTTGAACTGCGCCCGCAGTTGCTCGATTGCCGCGTCGACCAACAACTCGCCACTCCCCTCGGCACATCGGGCGGAGATGACTTCGTAATTCCCCTGTGCATAAGCCTGCCTCGCCGGGACGTAACCGATGGACCCATTGGCGAGCTCATGGATGGAGGTTACCGCGAAGGGCGATGCGTCCTTGATCGCCATCCCGAGCTGTACAAAGATTTCTCCAGGCAAGGAAACCCAGGCCACCTCGCGCCCCAGCGTGATCACTTGGACCTCGGCATCGATGAAGCCATCGCTTCTCGCCTCGACATCTGCAATCCGATAGGCCTCCACCATTTCCATGAAAGGTGGAAGGGACTTGTCGTTCATTCGGGCGAGAATCCCCTTCGCCCATTGGGATCGCTCGTCGGTGTGACGAAAGACGGGAACTCGAACGATTTTCTGCGAAGCTGCGAGTCGATTCGACGTGACGGGTTGCAGCTGATTCCACGATCGGAGAATCGCGCCGGCTAACCGCGTGCCGATCCTCGCTGCCTCCTGATGGCCACCCTGTCGGTTGCTTGTACGGACATCGATGTGATTGATGTCTCCGCACGCCCCGGTGGCATACTGCAAATAGGCTTCGGGCCCAAAGACTTTGCTGAGGCATTCCTGGATGGTGTAGGGCATGTCGGCACTCCACTCGGTTCCTCCCACGGTGTCGAGGTGGATGGCAAAACTGCTCAGTAGCCCAGCGAGCTTTCCCGGCTCATCGTAAAAC
>JBKDPB010000297.1:0-7033 GCA_046342615.1 Planctomycetota bacterium
CTATGAATTGGTGTAATCCGAGTCCTGTTGTTGCAGCTGTTTTGGCATGCGTTGCTAACCTCTACTCGTTCGGACTCGCCCAATCTCCGGAGGGAGATCCGTCCGAATTTACCGAGGCGCAACTCGCTTTTTTTGAGAACCGAATCCGGCCCGTCCTGGTCAACCATTGTTATTCGTGCCATTCCCAGGATGCTGCTGCGAAAGGGATGCTCAAAGCCAACCTGTTCCTCGACAGCCGCGAGGGTATGTTGCGAGGTGGAGACTCGGGCCCCTCCCTAGTCGCTCGGCAGCCCAACGATAGCCTGCTGATCAAAGCGTTGCGGTACGACGAACTCGAGATGCCTCCGTCAGGCAAACTCTCCCTCAAAATCGCTGAAGACTTTGAGCGATGGATTGCCGACGGAGCGGCCGATCCGAGGCGAGAAAGCCAACCGTTGAAACAACGCGCCATGGATTGGGAAGCGGGCCGACGGTTTTGGTCGTTACAACCGCTTGGCGAGGTTGCACCACCAAGCGACGCACATCCGGTCGACGCGTTTGTCCACGAATCGCTGGTCAAGCGAGGAATCGACGCGTCTCTTCCCGCCGATGCGCGCACTCTTGTTCGGCGAGCCTGGTTCGATCTGCTCGGGATTCCTCCGACGCCAGAGGAACTCCAGGCCGCCCTGGAATCGCTGCAGCCGCACGCCGGCGAACGGGGAACGGTGTCGTCCTCAGGCTGGAGTGCATTGATCGATCGATTGCTCGCTCGGCCTGAATACGGCGAGCGATGGGCACGCCATTGGATGGATGTCGCACGCTTCGCGGAATCCTTTGGTTACGAACAAGATTACGATCGACCTAACGCCTACCACTACCGGGACTTTCTGATTCGAGCATTGAACGATGACATGCCCTTCGATCAATTTGCCCAATGGCAGATCGCCGGAGATGAACTTGCTCCTAACGATCCCTTGGCATGGATGGCGACAGGTTTTCTTGGAGCTGGCGCATTCCCAACCCAGCTGACGGAACGCGAATTCGAGTCGACCCGCTACAACGAACTCGACGACATGACGGCCACAACCGGAGTTGCTTTCCTCGGACTTTCGATTGGCTGTGCGCGGTGCCATGACCATAAGTTCGATCCGATCACGAGCGAAGACTACTATCGGTTCGCGTCGGCGTTCGCATCCGTGATCCGATCGGAAAAGAGCTTCGACCTGCACGTTGACGAGAATGCAAAGATCAAAGCCCAGTATGCGGTCGAACTTCAAAAACTTCACGATCGGATTTCGGACTTCGAGGCCCACGAACTCCCCTTGGAGTTAACGCGATTTGTTCGGGAGTACGTTTCGAAGACGACCGATCGTACGATTTCACCGTGGAGAGTATTAAACGGTGAGATCCAATCCAGCTTGGGAAGCCGTTTCGCTCCGCAGCCCGATGGATCGTATCTTGCCGTCGGCGAGGCTCCGAACGAAGATACGATCGCTTTCACCACGCCCTTGCCGCTCGGTGAATGGACATCCATTCGAATCGAAGCCCTCACAGACCCATCGCTTCCTCATCAAGGTCCCGGCCGAGCGGGTAATGGCAATTTTGCGATGGGTAACCTGATCGTCGAGCGCCTCCGCAACTCCTCAACCTCCCCGGATGTCGTTGTTGCGGATCCCGTCGAGGAGCAACTCGCTCTGGAGCAACCGCGAGCGACGCACGAACAAAACGCCGACAGTCTCTCCATTGCTGCTTCGATCGATTCTGACCTCGTCTCGGGATGGGCGGTCGATGGGCAAATTGGCAAGAGCCAGGCTGCTGTCTTTCGGATGGCTTCGACGCTGAAATCGGCACCGGGGGATCGCTTGCGGTTCACCCTTCGATTTCATCATCCGAACCCTAAGCACGCGATCGGTCGCATGCGATTTTCGATTTCGAGTTCGCCAACGCCTCCGGTCGAGGTCGGCAACAACGACCCTCCTACGGACGTTCTCGACGCAATCGACTCCCTGGCCACGACACTCGCCAATGACAACGAGGTACGGGTTTCGGTTCGCGAGAGCGAACCTTGGAAACGTGCCATGGCCTGGTACCAATCGACTTCGTCTCCCTGGAAAGAGCTTCAAAGCCAACGGACCAAGCTCGAGAGCGACGGCCCTCCGCTGCGACTTACCAAAGTCTTGGTGACCACCGAGGGAGAGCCGCATCTCCCCCACCACGCCGACGATCGCGGTTATCCCCACTTTTATCCAGAGACTCATTTGCTTCGACGCGGCGACGTCGAGCAAAAGGTCTCGGTCGTAAAGCCTGGTGTTCCCCGAGTCTTCGTCCGCCTTGAAAGCGAAAGTAGCGATTTGTTTTGGGAGCCGATCGAGAAAGCCAATACGAAATCGAGCTACCAAAGGGCTGCTCTCGCGAAATGGCTTACCAACTCCGAGACGGGCGCCGGGGCACTCGTTGCCCGAGTCACTGCCAATCGCCTTTGGCAACATCACTTTGGCAGGGGGCTCGTCGCGACCCCCAATGACTTTGGGGCAACAGGACAGCGCCCCACCCACCCTGACCTGCTCGAATGGTTGGCCCAAGACCTGATCGCGCATGGTTGGAGACTCAAACCGCTCCACCGACGAATCATGACCAGCCAAACATACATGCAGGGAAATCGCTCCGCGGATGACCCTCGCATGTCGGTGGATCCCGATAACCAGCTATGGTGGTATCGGCCTCCGAGGAGACTCGAAGCCGAGGCGGTACGCGATTCATTGTTGGCCGTTTCAGGCATGATGGATCGGACCATGTATGGTCCTGGCACACTCGATGCCAGCATGAAGCGTCGAAGCATCTATTTCTTCATCAAACGAAGCCAACTCATTCCGATGATGATGCTCTTCGACTGGCCCGAGCATCTGGTCAGTATCGGCCAGAGACAATCCACGACCATCGCCCCCCAAGCCCTCGTCTTTATGAACAATCCGTTGACGCGATCAGCGGCTGAATCGCTCGCTGCCTATTCCACGGACTCTACAGCAGCAGCACAACTCGATGCGATCTTCCTGCGTATCCTCTCCCGCAGTCCTTCCGACGCGGAACGCGACGCCGCCATGCGATTCATCGCACAGGCAAAGCAAGTACGTGTGGAACAAGACTCTCCGTCGCCGGAAAAAATGGCCCTCGCGGATTTCTGTCAGATCCTGCTCAGTTGCAATGAGTTTATTTATGTCGATTGAGAACAACCCCATGCGGGAGTCATCCCAGATCCATGCACGGCGTCGATGGCTGCAGCAGGCGGGTTGCGGTTTTGGATGGCTCGGACTCAGCACCCTTCTCGCTCAAAACGGCATGCTCCAAACCGCGCTGGCCGACGGACTCGGTGAGCGTTCCCAGAGTCCTCTCGCTCCGCGCGAACCCCACTTTCCCGCGAAAGCGAAGCGAGTGGTCTGGATCTTTGTCAATGGAGGCCCGAGCCAAGTCGATACCTGGGACTTCAAGCCCGGGCTGGTCAAGGCCGACGGCAAATCGATCAAGGAATTTGACGCATCGTTCTCCGACACGACCGGCTTTTTTCGACATGCTGTCGGGAACCTCATGAAGTCTCCGTTCGAGTTCATGCCGCGCGGACAATGCGGCAAGATGGTTGCATCGATCTTCCCCTGTCTCGGTGAACACGTCGACAAGATGGCCTTCATTCACTCGGGCTACACGGAATCCAATAACCATTCCCCGGCCCTTTTTGCTATGAATACCGGCATGGCACGGATGGGGTTTCCTTGCGTCGGTTCGTGGGTCGCCTATGGGTTGGGGAGCGAGAGCCAAGACCTACCCGCTTTCGTCGTCATGAGCGATCCCAAAGGACGGGGGCTTCCGAAAGGGCACGCCGCAAACTGGTCCGCTGGATTTCTGCCGGGCGTCTACCAGGGGACCTATCTGAAACCAACGGGCGATGCAATCGAAAACCTCCAACTGCCAAGCAACCTATCCTCCGCAATCCAGAGGCAGCAGCTGGATTCCCTGGCTCAATTCAATCAAATGCACTTGCAGAGTCACGCGGCTGAAAATGAACTGGCCGCCCGTATCGAGAGCTTTGAACTCGCATTCCGAATGCAGAGCCGAGCCCCGGAAACACTCGATATCTCCGATGAACCGGAATCGATGCATGCGCTGTACGGCGTAGGGGATCCCAAGTGCGATCATTTCGCGCGTCAATGCTTGATGACTCGCCGCTTTTTGGAACGCGGAGTTCGATTCGTGCAGATTTACTCCGGCGGCATGGAAAATGAGCGATCGTGGGATGGACACGTCGATATTGCCGGCAACCATCAGCAATTTGCGGATGAAACCGATCGCCCCGTAGCGGGTTTGCTCGCCGATCTCGAGCAGCGCGGCATGCTCGACGACACGCTCGTGATCTGGTGCGGGGAGTTTGGGCGATTGCCGATTGCGCAACTCGGCGGCAAGCCTGGGCGGGATCACAATCCACACTGCTTTACTGCCTGGCTTGCGGGCGGCGGAGTTCGAGGCGGGGTATCGTACGGTCAATCCGATGAAATCGGATATAAAGCGGCAGTGGACCGGGTCCACTTGAATGACCTTCATGCCACGATCCTGCATCTGCTGGGCTTGGACCATACAAAATTGACCTATCCGTACAACGGCCGCAATTTTCGTTTGACCGATGTCTCCGGCGCGGTCCTTCACAAGATCATCGCGTGAATCGCGTAAACCTGGGGTTCCAAACGCGATCGCACAATGCGGTACAATGCTCGCCAACCGCAACGAAGTCGAAATAGGCAAGATAAGTTCCATGAGCACTCCATCTATCCCCTCGCTGAGATCCGTGTCCACCCCGAGACCTCAAGGGACCGTTCGTTACGATCACTCCGGGCGATTTGTATTGGTCACCGGGGGGAGCAATGGGATCGGGCTCGCCGTCTGCCGCGGATTCGTACAGTCGGGCGCGATCGTGCTGTGTGCGGACATGGTCCAGTACCCGGACCTCAACGAGGATCGGGTGCATTTTGTGCGCACGGATGTGTCTCAAGAGTCGGATTGCCAACGGGCTGTCGAGTGGGCGATCGAAAAATTCGGCGCACTCGACGTACTCGTCAACAACGCAGCCATCCAACCCCCTTCATCGTATGTGCGGGTGGAAGATTTAAGGGACGAGGAGTACCAGCGGATGCTCGCCGTCAATTTCTCAGGTTATACCTACATGGCCAAATACGCTCTGAAAACGATGCGGCAACAGCAATCGGGAGTCGTGGTCAATATCGCCAGCGGCCAGGCGCACCGAACCACGCGTGGCGTCCCGGTCTACGGTCCGATCAAGGCAGCGAATATCTTGCAAGCCATGCAGTGGGGAGTCGAATATGCTCGAGATGGGATACGAGTGGTCAGCGTCTCGCCTGGAGCGATCGATACACCGCTGGTGCGAGCCTCCCTCGAGGCACAAGGAGGCGAGAGTGAATTAGCGAACCGTCACCCGCTCGGCAGGATCGGAAAACCTGAAGAGATCGCTGCAGCCGTGCTCTGGCTGACCAGCCAAGACGCGTCGTTCATCACCGGTACCGATCTCGAGGTCGACGGGGGCCTCGGTGCTTTTGGTGCTTTTGCTGAGCCGTACACGACGATGCCAAAGGGATACTGAATCCGACCTTTTGGCTGGGATGCGTTAACGCGAGTGCGTTCGGGCCCCTCGATCACCTCGCTTGGTGACTCGCAGTTCCCGGGCCGCGTCGCCGACGAGAATTTGCCCATCCTCCAACCTGGCGACCACGCTCGGGGCAGGAATCGACCATGGGCTGTCGGAATCAGCATGGAATCCGAGAGTCACGGCCAATCGAAAAATGGTTTCATAGCCCACGCAAAGTTGCCGCCATGTCCAGCGCGATGCGGTTCAACCCGTCGAGAAACTTCTCGCTCGCCATGGCTCGAAGGGCAGTCCCTACGCACAAGCCTCTCGACCGACTAAACTACACGGTGGAAGAAATAGACTCCCACCACCCTGGTGATCGCATGTGTGGATGATGTGCAAACAGTTCGTCGTCATAGCAATTCTGCTGGTTAGCTTGGCTAAGCCATTGCTCGCGTACCAGCGACCGCCCGTCGACGTCGAAAAATTCAGTGCCCAAAAGGTCGATTTCCACAAAGAGGTGAGGCCGATTCTGGCGAATCACTGCTTCGCATGCCACGGATTCGACGACAAAAGTCGACAAGGGGACCTCCGACTCGATCTGCCATCCGATCCCCTCGATCCCAATCGAAGCCCTCAAACGATCGTTCCAGGTCACCCCGAAGCCAGTGAACTGGTTCGCCGAATCCTATCCGAGGATCCCGACGAGACCATGCCACCCCCCTCCACCAAGAAACCTCTCTCGGCAACCCAAAAAGCAATCCTTGAACGCTGGATCACCCAAGGTGCCCGCTACGAGAAACACTGGGCGTTCGCCCCGCGGACGCGTCCCACACCACCGGATATCAATACATCAACCAACTCCTCGGCCAACAACTTCACAAGCAACCCGATCGACCGTTGGATCCGATCGGAACTCGATCGGCGCCAGCTGGAACCTGCTCCCGAGGCAGACACGGCTACCCTCGTTCGCCGATTGTATCTGGACTTGATCGGAACACTCCCGAACCCCGAGGAAGTCGAAGCGATCCAATCGGATCATCAACCCGACAAAATCGATCGGCTGATCGAACGCCTAATGGCTAGCCCTCAGTTCGGTGAACGCTGGGGACGATTCTGGCTCGACCAAGCCCGCTACGCGGACTCCAACGGATTCACGATCGATGGCCCGCGATCGATGTGGCCTTATCGCGACTGGGTCATCGCAGCGATCAACGCCGACATGCCGTTCGATCAATTCACCATCGAACAACTGGCTGGCGATCTGCTCCAGAGCGAATTCGACCCAGGCAAACCTACCAAGAGCCAGCTCATCGCCAGTGCGTTTCACCGCAACACGATGATCAACGAAGAGGGAGGCGTTAAAGCGGATCAATACCGACATGAAGCGATCGTCGATCGCGTCAATACGACCGGTGCCGTATGGCT
>JBKDPB010000298.1:0-11698 GCA_046342615.1 Planctomycetota bacterium
CATTCAGGGCTTGGTGTGGGCAGCAGGGCGTGCCGAGGTCGCCGAGAAACCGCAGAAGAAGCTCCTGTTCTACACCAAGAGCGCTGGCTTTGAGCATGATGTGATTCGCCGCAAGGACAGCGAGTTGGCCTTTGCCGAACGCATCATGATCGACTTGGGCAAAAAGCACGGTATCGAAGTCACCTGCACCAAGGACGGAACGGTCTTCGACAGCGACTACAAGAATTACGACGCATTCTTTTTCTACACCACCGAGGATCTCACGCAGGCAGGGAACGACAAACAACCGCCGATCAGCCCGCAAGGAAAAGAAAATCTGCTCGCTGCTATTCGGAGCGGCAAAGGGTTCATCGGCAGCCACTGCGCCTCCGACACGTTTCATACCGCCGGCAATCGCTTGGAATCGCAGGCGAACCCCGACCCCTACATCGCCATGCTGGGCGGCGAATTCATCCGTCACGGTCGCCAACAGGTCGCCAAGATGCGGGTTACCAGCCCGAATTTTCCAGGCTTGAAAGATGCGGGTGGGGAGTTTTCGCTCAACGAGGAATGGTACAGCCTCAAGAACTTCGCACCGGACATGCATGTCATCCTGGTTCAGGAGACCGAAGGCATGGTGGACGACGATTACAAACGACCGCCGTATCCCGCAACCTGGGCCCGTCGCGAAGGAGAAGGGCGCGTGTTCTACACCTCGATGGGACACCGTGAAGACGTGTGGACCAACCCGCTGTTCCAGTCGATCCTGATGGGAGGCATCCACTGGACGCTGCGTGAATCGGACGCCCCGGTCCCAGGCAACCTCGCGGCGACGTGCCCCGAGGCATCGAAAATGCCACCGCTCAAGTAACCTTCTTGTTGAACCCGTAGCCATCGGCGAGGGAGGGAGCAGTCAGCCGATACTGGGTTTGCCTCGCCTGCGGCTGCGGGTTAAACGAGTTTGTCGGTGGGTTGCACGGGTGGCTTGTCCCGTAGCTATGCGAGGGAGGGGAGCAGTCAGCCGATACTGGGTATGCCTCGCCTGCGGCTGCGGGTTAAACGAGTTTGTGCCGATCGTTGAACCCGTAGCCATCGGCGAGGGAGGTACACAGGATACGATCCGAGGACGCGTACCGTCCTGTCGGACTGGGTCGAGCACCGCTTGGCAGCTTGGCAGCGGCAGATGCAGCAGCGGTAGATGCAGCAGCGGCAGATACGGCAGTGGGAGTCCGTCGTACAAGTGCCCGGATTGCGAGCATGGGGCGAACGGGGTATTCTGCGGGAGTTTACAAGATCACGACAAAATCCATCGGACCTCTACTCGTTCGCAGGGGCACTTATGACCGTTCCCGCCACTTCCATCCGACAGCTGGCCATCAACACCATCCGCACCCTCAGCATGGACGGTGTGCAAGCCGCCAACAGCGGACACCCTGGGACTCCGATGGCGTTGGCTCCCGTGACCTTCCAATTGTGGACCGAGGTGTTGCGTTACGATCCGGCAGATCCGCATTGGCCTAATCGCGACCGATTCATTCTGTCCTGCGGTCATGCGTCGATGCTGCTCTATTCGATGATTCATTTGTCGGGCATCCGAGCTGTCGATGCCCATGGGAAAGTCACCGCGCAGGAGTCCCTGACCCTCGAGGATTTGAAAAAGTTTCGACAGTTGCACAGTCCTTGTGCTGGTCACCCGGAATACGGGTATGCGACCGGGATCGAGACGACCACAGGTCCCTTGGGCCAAGGGGCCGGCAATTCGGTCGGGATGGCCATCGCGTCCAAGTTCATGGCGGCCAAATACAATCGCCCCGGTTTTGAGTTGTTCGGCTACAACGTCTTCGCCCTTTGCAGCGATGGCGATCTCATGGAAGGGGTGGCTGCAGAGGCTGCATCGATCGCAGGGCACTTGAAACTCTCCAACCTGTGTTGGATCTACGACGATAACGGCATCACCATCGAAGGGCACACCGACTTGGCGTTCAGCGAAGGGGTCGCGCAGCGTTTTCGAGGTTTGGGGTGGCACACGGTCCATGTCACCGATGCCAACGACCTTGTGAGCTTGCAGAGCGCTTTTGACGAGTTCCGCGACACCAGCGACAAGCCGACGCTCATCATCGTCAACTCGGTCATTGGATATGGCTCGCCCAACAAAGCCAATACGCACGGTGCCCACGGCGCTCCGTTGGGAGAGGAAGAAATCAAGCTGACCAAGAAGAGCTACGATTGGCCGGAGGGCGAAAAGTTTCTCGTGCCACCTGGCGTACGCGAACATTTCGCTGGTACGCTCGGCGCTCGAGGCCATGCCGCGAGCCATGCCTGGAACGAACGATTCGCAGCCTATACCGAGCAGTATCCCAAGGAAGCCGGCGAACTGAAGGCGATCTTCGATCGCAAACTACCCGCCGGATGGGATGCCGGGCTCAAGCCCTTTCCGGCTGATGCCAAAGGGATGGCCACGCGCGTCAGCAGCGGCAAGGTGCTCAACATGCTCGCGCCGCAGATTCCGCAGCTGATGGGTGGTTCGGCGGACTTGGCACCATCGACCATGACGCTGCTCGATGGCGAAGCGGATTTCTCCCATCTGCATTACGCAGGGCGCAACATGCACTTCGGCATTCGGGAACATGGCATGGGGGCCGTGCTCAACGGAATGAGCTTGTGCGGCTTGCGGCCGTACGGGGCGACGTTCTTCGTCTTCACCGATTACATGCGACCCGCGATGCGCCTGAGCAGCATCATGCATCTACCCGTCCTGTATGTCCTGACCCACGACTCGATCGGACTGGGCGAAGATGGTCCGACCCACCAACCCGTCGAGCATCTGGCGGCTTGCCGCGCGATCCCGGGCCTGTACGTGTTTCGCCCGGGCGATGCCAATGAGGTTCTCCATGCCTATCGGGCCGCCATGCAGATGCAGAAGCATCCGGTCGCGATGGTATTGTCGCGGCAAAACACCCCGACCTTCGACCCCGCCAAGACCGAGAACACCGAGGGGACGCTGCGAGGCGGATATGTGCTGAGCGACAGCAAGGGGTATCCCGATGTCATTCTGATCGGGACAGGAACCGAGGTCGCCCTGTGCCTCAAAGCGCAGGAAGCCCTCGCAGCCGAGGGAATTCACGCGCGCGTTGTCAGCATGCCTTGCTTGGAATTGTTCGACGACCAACCCAAGGACTATCGCGATTCCGTCCTGTTGCCCGATGTTCGAGTCCGAGTAGCCTGCGAAGCCGGCGTGCGACAAGGATGGGATCCCTACATCGGGCTCGACGGCATCTTCATCGGCATGAGCACATTCGGCGCATCGGCCCCCGCAGATCAGCTGTACAAACACTTTAAGATCACTGCCGAACAGATCGTTCTACGCGTCAAAAATGCTTTGCAAGGCTAGCTGAGGTGACTCGGCCGACGCGGCATATGACGAGGGTAGGGCAGAGGAGTCTTGGGGGGAAGCGATTGCCCAGTTTCCACGAGCCACTGTCGACGCTCTTCGTCGCTCGCATAATAACGAAGCCATCCGTCCATGTCGTTTTCGTCAAGGCAATGCCAATGGAGGAAGTGGCGGGGGTCGGAGATCTTTTTCTGATAGACCGGCAGAATGTCGCGCATCAAAACGCAGTACAGCTGGCGGTCGCTCAAATGATCGGTGAAGTCCAAGGCGATCTTCTGGCTATAGAGCAGGTGGATGGTTCGCCACAAAATCGCATGGACTTCGTCATCGTGGAGCAGTTCCGGGCGGGGTAGACTCAGTTCCGGCTCAAACCACTTGGATATCGGGATCGAAGGTGCTCGCTCCCATTCCAGCAGGGACTCGAGAAACTCATTTTCCTCCGCTAACGGCATCCGGCGGACGGTCACAAGATCGACCGATTCGTCCAAATAGGGCTCCAGTTCGTCCCGGAGTTGGGCGTTTCGGAGCAACAATTCGACTTCACTGGCTATTGGACTGGGAACTTGGGACATCGCGAATATCTGCGTCAATGAGGAGGGATACCAAGCATCCCTCTCAATGTATCTGGACCCGCCTGCGGCCCAAAGCAAGATCTTGACGAAAACCGCCTTGTCAAAAAGAAATTCCACTTTGCCCTGCGTAGAAACGTCAGAATGCGTACGTTTTAACCTTCGTTGACGCTTTTGAGGGGGGATGAGCGGTCCAGACGCGTTGACCCGAGGGTTCCAAAGGCGCTAAAATCTGGACATGTCCAACGCAACACCACCAACCACCCCGCACTTCGACTGGCAACGATTCCTCCTGGCCGTCATGACGGTTTGGCTAGCATTGCTCGCTTGCGGAGAAGCATTTGCTCAAAAGGGGGGGAAGTCGCAACCTCCGAGAAGCAAGGGGTTTGATCTTGGAGCGCTGGGGAACCTCGAGAATCCGTTCGAGTTCGAGGCGGAATTTGAGGTTGAGCGAGGGACCGGCAAAGGGAAGGTCCGAGTCACGGCCACCCTCAGCGACGGATACCACATCTTCTCGACGACCCAGCCGCCGGGGGGCCCAACCCCAACCGTCATTAAAATCCTCACGGCCGGGGTGAAAACCACGGGCCCTTTCGTGCCGGATGCCCCTCCGCACATCGAACTGAACTCCCCGATCTTCGCGGGCATCTCCATTGAACAGCACGACTCCAAGGTCACGTGGACGGCTCCGATTCTGATTCCTTCGCCCATCCCCGCCACCCCGGAACCTCTTCGCATCCAGATCGATGGTCAAGTCTGCGATGAGAGTTGCATTCCGGTTCGGGGAGAGAAGGTCGAGGCCAAGTTTGCTGGGTTTATCGAGACCTCCGCAGCAAAGGCTGCGGAAGTCTTTCGCGAGGAGGACAGCGCCGTTGAATGGCGAATTCGCCTCGACCGGTCCACCGTGGCGCCAGGGGGTAGCATGGAGTTGATTCTGGAGGCGGTGCCCGATCCGGAGTTTCACATCTATCGTTTCGATCTCGACGATCCGGAGACGAATTTCCGCACCCTGTTGGCGATCACCCAGACAGCCGGAGCCAAGTTCGGTCGACCCGTATCGGACAAGGCATCGGTCAGCAAGGATCTCGCCGCCGGTGTCGTCACCCATTTTTACGAAGGGCCTGTCACATGGCGGGTTCCGATTCGCATACCGGAGACGGCCGTCGAAGGCGAAACTCCCCTGGAAGGGATGGTGGGTTACCAAGCGTGTACGATGGGGTCCTGCGATCGGCCTCGAGGTCTGAATTTTTCGTTGTCCTACGTGGTCTCGAAAACGGCGACAGCGGACTCGAGCGCGACTTCGGCACCCGCGTTGGCCCTTATCGGTGCGGTCGATTTTCAAACCGTGGCCAAGTATCCTCGCCTGCGCTCTTGGGTTGAGGCTCCCAAGTACAGCCAGGCGATGCCGCTCCGCGAATTTTGTATCAGCTTCGGTTTGGCCATGCTCGCGGGCTTCATTTTGAATTTCATGCCATGCGTTTTGCCCGTCATCGGCTTGAAGGTTCTCGGCTTTGTGAACGAATCCCATGGTGACCAGCGTCGGGCATCCCGGTTGACCTTGGTGTACGCGATCGGAATGATCAGTTTTTTCCTTGCCTTTGGAATCGCCAGCCTTGTGCTGCGCGCCGCGACGGATCAAGCGTTGGGCTGGGGTTTCCAATTCGGCAGCACGACGTTTCGAATCGTGGTCACATCGTTCATGTTCGCCTTGGCCCTGAGTTTCCTCGGGGTATGGGAATTCCCGATCCCAGGTTTCGCAACAGGAGCCAAGAGCACCGAATTGTCCAGCCGGCATGGAATGATGGGGGCTTTCGCCAAAGGGATCCTCACCACGCTCCTGGCGACGCCATGCAGCGGCCCCTTCCTGGGTAGTGCGCTGGCCGTCTCGCTCACGCAACCTGCATGGATCGTGATGCTGATCTTCTTGGGGGTCGGGATAGGATTTGCATTGCCCTACTTGCTGATCGCGTCGTATCCAGCCGCCCTCAAGTGGATCCCGAAGCCGGGCCCCTGGATGGAGACATTCAAGGAGATACTCGCATTTCCGATGCTCTTGAGTGTCGTCATGTTTATCAACGGTTTCCCCAAAGACGAACGGACCGCGATGCTCACGTCGTTGATCATCACTTGGTTCGCTTGTTGGATGATTGGCCGAATTCCGATTTGGGCATCGGCGCTCCAAAAGGCTCGGGTATGGGGCTTGGGAGCGTTCGTGACTCTGGCGGGAACCTTCGGGGCCTTCCACTACCTGGGACCATCACCCTACGAGCTGGAATGGGAGCCTTTCAGCGAACAGCAGTTGCAAAAACTGGTCGGCGAAGGAAAAACCGTCATGGTCGACTTTACGGCGGAATGGTGCCAGAGTTGCAAGTGGAATCTGATGAACGCCATTCATACGCAAAGAGTTTCCGATTTTGTTAAGAAGAACCAAGTCGTGCCGCTGATTGCCGACATGACCAAATCATCCCCGGAGTTGGATGAAAAGCTCAAAGAATTGAAGAGCATTTCCATTCCGGTACTCGCTATTTATCCACCCGGCAAACCCGATGAGCCGATTATCTTGCCGGATATGTTGTCGGAAGCGGAAGTGCTCCAAGCACTGAAGGAAGCGGGTTCGAGCCGATCCTTGGAAAAAAACTCGCTTCCGACGTCGATCAGCCCTCAGAAATCTGCAGAGATTCGTTAAGCTTTCGATGCATCGAAGAATGGAATATTGCTGGAATCTCGGGAAGGGAAAATGCACAACCTCGAAGCGACTCAAGATCAAGTCTTGAGCTATCTGGAGAAAATCTGCGGCACCATGCCGAAAATGTCGGATTCCCTCGCGCTCATCGGTATCGATTCGGTTGCGATGGCGGAGATGACCTTCGACTTTGAGAAGCAATTTTCCTTCAAAGTCACCGATGACATTCTCGAAATCGAAACGGTCGAGGAGTTGGTGATGTACATCTTCGAAAACCAGGGGACTGAGAGCCACCCCGGAAACTGATGCGTCACTTTCCTAGCGCGACCGCACGTGCGACCGCTTCGATGAAGGTGTCGACTTCGTTCTCGGTGTTGTAGAGATAGAATGAAGCCCGAGCGCTGGCGGGCAACCCGAATCGCTGATGCAGCGGCATGGCGCAATGGTGGCCAACCCGAATCGCAATCCCCAGGGCATTGAGGTACTGGCCGATCTGATCGGGATGGACGTTGTCCACGACGAAAGAAACGATGCCGGTCTTGGACTCGATGGCGGGTCCGAGAATCTTCAAGCCTGGAATCCCGCGCAAGCCTTCGATCGCTCGACTGGCGAGTGTCCGCTCGTGCGCCAGGATGCGATCTGAGCCAACGCGGGCGAGATAATCCACTGCCGGTTTCATCGCGATCGCCTCGGCAATCGGGGCGGTCCCCGCTTCGAACCGATGCGGGAGATCGGCCGGCGTGAATCCCGTCTTGGTAACCGACTTGATCATATTCCCACCACCCAGGAAAGGGGGCATGGATTCGAGGAGATCCCGTTTGCCGTACAGCACCCCAATTCCGGTCGGTCCGAGCATCTTGTGGCCGCTGAACACGATCCAGTCCGCATCCCAATCCGCGGCGTTCAGGCTGCCGTGCGGGACGGCCTGGGCGGCATCGACCAGGACGCGAGCACCGAAGCGATGTCCTGCGGCCACCATTTCCCGGACCGGGTTGATCGTGCCCAAGACATTGGAGACCGCGGAGAAGGCGACCAACCGCGTGCGAGGCCCCAGCATGTTCGGAAGCGCTTCGAGATCGAGCAGAAAATCATCGCGAACCGGGAGCCAACGGAGAATCGCTCCCGTTCTCGCGGTCAACTGCTGCCACGGAACGATGTTCGAATGATGTTCCATCTCGGTTAGCAGGATTTCGTCCCCTTCTTTGAGATTCGCGTCTCCCCAGGATCGCGCCACCAGGTTGATCGAAGCGGTGGTGCCCGAGGTGAAAATAATCTCTTCAGTGCTCGAAGCGTGGACGAATTGGCGGAGCGATTCGCGAGCGGCCTCCATCGCCACCGTTGTGTCGACAGCCAGGTCATGCCCGGAGCGATGCACGTTTGCGTAGTGGGTTCGAAAAACGTTTGCCATGCAGTCGATCACACTCGAGGGTCGCTGCGAAGAGGCCGCGTTATCGAGGTAGATCAACGGACGATCATTGCCGATGTGTTGCGAGAGAATCGGGAAATCGTCGCGGCATCGATCGAGGGAGATCGCCGGCTGGGACGAGCGGGATGTCGCCGAGCGTTGGTGGGAGTCGGAAGTGGCAAGGACTTTGCCGGATGCTGCGTCCGCCGCGCGGGCAATCGCCTGAATGCGTTGGACCATCGAATACAGTCCATTGCTTCGCATCGGGGTAAGGAACGACTTCAGATGCAACTCATCGAACAACGACTCGATCGGGAAATCGAGGATCTCTCGAGGCGAGCGGCCGGAATAAATGCTGATCAAAATGGCGACCAAGCCGCGGACCATGGGAGCGTCGCTGGTGCCGCGAAAGAACAAACTCCCTTCCCGAAGGTTGGGAACAACCCAGACCATGCTTTGGCAACCCAGAACGCGATACTCTTCGGTCTGATACTCGGTCGGCAGGTCGGGAAGGGTTTGTCCGAGTTCGATCAGGTAGCCGATGCGTTCTTCGGGGGTCTCCAAGTCGGCGACTTCTTCGCGAATCTCTTGGAGCGAGACCTGCGGAGGGGAGGTGGTCATTAGAATATCCCTAGCTGGTCGCGGGCATCCTCGGTCATCTTGTCGGGGCCCCATGGGGGATCCATCACGACCTTGATATCGATATCGCCGACGCCTTCCAATTCTTCGATCACTTGACGGCTGTTGGCGACCAATTGCGGGCCGGCCGGGCACATGGGGCTGGTCAAAGTCATCTCGACATTGACATTCTGTTTGCCGTCGTCGCGCGGTTGGATGTCCACCACGTAGATCAATCCCAGATCGACGATGTTAACGAACAATTCGGGGTCGATCACCCGCTTCAATTCCTCGCGAACTTTATCTTCGGTAATGGTCATGGTCTTGCTTTCGAGATCGAGTAGCTTGAGTCCGAGTAGCCTTAATCGCGCAAACGAACGAGAACTTGGTCGCCATCGATTCGGACTTCGTGGCTGGGAGTGTCTTCGGTGGCCGGCATGCATACGACGTGTCCGTCGCGGACATCGAACTTGGCCCCGTGCCGCGGGCACACCAGGCAGAAGCCTTCGAGTTCGCCGTCGCCGAGGGTGCCGCCGTCGTGCGTGCAAAGGTCCTCGATGCAGTAGATCTGCTGGTCGTATCGGACGAGCACCACGAAGCGGTCGAGAACCTCGACGGTCTTGGGCTTTCCGGACTGCAGTTCATCGAGCCTGCAGGCGTAATGGAAGTCATTGTCGCTGATGATCGGAACCTTTCTCCTCGCGCGTTATTCGTATTGCCGAACCTGGCGAGCGATGGATGCCCCGAGGGCGTCGCGGACCGATTCGATGGTGATTCGATCGAAGATTTGTTGGAAGAAGCCGGTGACGATCATCCGCATGGCTTCGCCCCGAGTGAATCCTCGCGATCGCGCGTAGAAGATCAGCTCCTCATCGATGCGGCCGCTGGTGCTGCCGTGCGTGCATCGCACATCGTCGGCTTGGATCTCAAGACCTGGAATCGAGTCGGCTCGGGCTTTGTCGCTGAGCATCAGGTTGTCGTTCCGCTGATAACCGTCGGTCTTCTGAGCGCCGACGTCGACTTTGATCAAGCCTCGCCAAACGGTCCTCGATCGATCTTGCAAAACGGACTTGTAAAGAAAGTCGCTGGTGCAATGCGGAGCGACGTGGTGTTGCAGGGTGTTGTAGACCAAATGCTGCTTGTCGCGCGTGAACAGGACGCCGTTGACCTGGCTTCGTGCACCGGGTTCGACCAAGGCGACCCGCTGATCGACTTGGGAGAAACGGGACCCCATCGCCGCGACGGTCCACTGGATCGAAGCATCGCGACCGACACTGGCGCGTTGATGGGCGAAGTGCCATACGTTTTGGCCCCAGTCCTGCAGGTTCACATACCTGAGATGGGAGTTTCCTCGCTGGACGATTTCCACGGCTCCGCAGTGGAAGCCGGACGAAGCCGGTTCGGGACTGGCGGACTCGTACAAGACAGTCGCTTCGGCCCCTTCCTCGAGTACGATCAACGTGTGGGAAAGATCCACGCCTCCCTGAGACAGCGCTGCGTGGATATGGATCGGGCGATCCACGACGGTGTTCCTCGGGATGTAAATGAAGTAACCATCGCTCCACATCGCCGTTTGCAGGGCGGCGAAGCGATCGGTCGAGGGGGAGACCAAGGAGTGCAGATGCTTGCGGACCAGTTCCGGGTGTTCCCGCGCTGCCTTCGAGAGGGACGATGCCACGACCCCACGGCTCGCATAGGACGCATTCAATGGTTCGTGGGTCACGATCCCATCGACGGATCGGAGCGTGCCCGCGACATCGACTCCCTCGAGCAACCGCACGGGGACTCCCTCGGAAATCGCCGTTTGTTCCTCGATGTTGGGGGAGTATTTGTTCAGGTGAAAGCTTCGGAGATCGGATCGCATCCAATTCTCCTGGCGCGGGCTCGGCCACTCTCCGTGTTGAAAAACCTTCCAGGCTTCTTTCCTCGCGGCGGTAAGCCATGAGGGATCGATCCGCTTTTCGATCAAGCGCTCGAAGGCTTGATCATTGAAGTTGTACGTCGTGTCGGGTGTTGTTGTTGCGGCCATGATCAACCCACCGAACCTTCCATTTGCAGTTGGATCAAGCGGTTCATTTCGACCGCGTATTCCATCGGCAGTTCCTTGACGAGCGGTTCGATGAATCCGTTGACGATCATCGTGCTGGCTTCGGCTTCGGACAGACCGCGGCTCATCAGGTAGAACAGTTGCTCTTCACCGATGCGCGAGACGCTGGCCTCGTGCCCGATGCTGACATCCTGATCCATGATCTCGATGTACGGAAACGTATCGCTCTGGCTCTTGGAATCCAGGATCAGCGCGTCGCATACGACATTGCACTTGGACTTGGCAGCGTCTTTCTCGACGCGGACCAGACCTCGATAGCTGCTGCGACCGCCGTTCTTGGAGATCGACTTGCTGATGATCTGGCCCGTGGTGTTGGGGGCCGCGTGGACGAGTTTGCCGCCCGCATCCTGATGTTGGCCGGCGGACGCGAATGCGATCGACAGGATCTCGCCCCGAGCGCCCGGTT
Organism: Planctomycetota bacterium; assembly: GCA_046342615.1. Taxonomy (GTDB): domain Bacteria; phylum Planctomycetota; class Planctomycetia; order Pirellulales; family Pirellulaceae; genus JBKCUI01. Next base: position 11,159 of record JBKDPB010000298.1, read on the forward strand.
CGAGCATGTAAACCGCGGGGTATTTCATGGTGAGCTTGCTGCCCAAGTTGCCATCCACCCATTCCATGGTCGCATCGGCATAGGCCACGGCGCGCTTGGTAACGAGGTTGTAGATGTTGTTCGCCCAGTTTTGGATGGTGGTGTATCGGCAGCGGCTGCCGCGCTTGCAGATGATCTCGACCACCGCCGAGTGGAGCGATTCGGACGAGTACATCGGAGCGGTGCAGCCTTCGACGTAATGAACGCTGGCTCCCTCGTCCACGATGATCAGGGTTCGTTCGAATTGGCCCATGTTCTCCGCGTTGATGCGGAAGTAAGCCTGCAACGGGAACTCGATCTTGACTCCCTTGGGAACATAGATGAACGAGCCTCCTGACCAAACGGCGGAATTGAGGGCGGCGAACTTGATGTCCGTCGGCGGGATAATGGTCCCGAAGTACTCGCGAACCAAGTCCGGGTACTCCTTCACCGCCGTATCGGTGTCGGTGAAAATGACCCCTTGCTTGACCAGATCCTCCTTGAGGGACCCGTACACGACTT
>JBKDPB010000299.1:0-8160 GCA_046342615.1 Planctomycetota bacterium
CGTTAACCTGCGGACCGATTGTTCACTTCCAGTTGCTCTCCACCCTTTCTTGCGAAAACGCAGTTACTTTCCGTTAATAGGTTCAGATCAACCTATGCAGGGACTTGCACCCTGCCAATCAAACACCATCACAGGCGCACGAATGTCGGCCCGTCGGGCCTCGATGCATGAAACCGTCGGGCCTGGAGCGCCGGAACGGTTCGGCCTGGATGCACGGAACGGTTCGGCCTGGATGGATCATTCGCTCGGTGTCAGAAGTTCGACCGAAATTACTTCGGTGCAGCGGTTTGTTTACGCCAATCATTCACTTCCGACTCCTTTCTTTCGAACTGAGTAAATCTCGCTCCCCGATTTCTTTTTTTGTCTAACGATTTTGTTGCCCCGCATTTTTTGCCCGCCCGGTATTCCGGAATCCAAGTAAACCACCCAAGCGTTAATCTTTTCGAGCCGCTTGCTTCAAATTCTCGCCGCTATAAAACCACGCGGTATCGATCACGGCCACGCGCAAGTCGATGACATCTTGCATGCGCCAGTCGGGCAGGTACTCACAGGTCCAGTAGTTGACGATCGCCTTGCCATCGCGTGTGAACCGACAACCCGGATTGGAAAACGCGCGGCTCGGTTCGGTTTCAATGTCGCGCAGGCTTTGCCATGTCTTGCCATGATCCTTAGAGATCGCGGACGTCAGCGGACTCCGTCTTCCGTAGTGCGAGCGAAACGTTGGGTCGTATTGATGATTCCAAATCAACAGCAGGTCGCCTGTTCCGGGGATTCGCGTCAACTCCGGACACGATTCCGGAGTCATCAACTCGCTCGCCCACGGTTCACTCCAACGTGCGCCTTGGTCGGTCGACTCGGAGAAATGCAATTTCCCTAACTGGTTCCGCATGACCATCAACACGCGACCGTCCCCGGTCTCCTCGACGTGCGGTTCCATCGCGCCTCGTTGGGCAAGCGCGATGCGCGAGGGCGATACTTGCCAAGTGAGACCGTCGTCGTCACTGTACAAGGTCGTCGCCGCATAGGGGCCGGTTTCCGCCGGTTTGCCCGGAGCAGGCGGACTGGCGGGCAATAGCAATCGCCCCGACGCAAGCCGCTTGATCGTCCCATTGCACAGCGAGCAATGCTGCTTGGGCACAAATTCCGAGAGGGCTGCGAAGGATTGGCCTTCATCGTTCGACTTCCAAACATGGTTCGTCAGCGTACCAGGCAGGTGCTGGCGCATAAAGACCAACAGGATACCACCATCGCGGGCGCGGATCAGGCTCGGTGAGTACACATTGAGATCGCCCGGCGCGGTCTCGGTAATGACACGGTGCTTTCCCCAACTGCGCCCCTGATCGGACGACTCCTGAGCGACCAGTCGGGTCTGCGCGAAATCGCTTCCATCTCCAGCAAACTCCATATAGACCAGCAGCAGTCGGCCATCGGCAAGCTCGATAACATCCCCTTCGCTTTTGCGGGTGTAGTCCGACGCGCTCTCTGCGACGGTGACGATCGTAGGGGGCTTCGGATTCCCAGTTGGATCGGCGACCGTTTGCCAGGAACCATGCATGGCACACTGTCCCTCCGAAACGCTCGTAATCGGCCAAACCGTTTTTCCATCCACGGTTGCGACATACAGTTGCATCGTACCGCTGCGGTCGGAACCAAACAGGATCCACTTGCCGTTGGGGGATACTGCGGGGTGATAGTGCCGATTCCCTGCCTGCGAATGCGTCAGTTGGGTAGCCTTGCCTCCGAGATCCGCTCGCATCAACTCGATGCTCTCGCCGATCTTCGAAGTGTAGTAGATACTCTCGCTATCGGGCCCCCAGACCGGTACATCGCTGCTGGAGCTATGGAAGTCCGGATTTTTCAACACCTCGACCACGCCGGAGTACCCTCCGCGATCCGCTATTTTGCGCAGTCCCGTTCCATCGTTCCGGACGATATGCGGGTGGCAGTTGTAGTGTTCACCCGAGAGGAACATCAGCCACTGGCCATCGGGAGACCATTGCGGAACAAAGTTGAAGGGATTCCCGGTTTCGATGCGTCGCTTGTCGCTTCCATCGGCGTTGGCGACAAAGACTTGGTAATCTTCGTGGTAACTGATCCGCGATCCGTCGGGCGAGGCGCTGTAGCCATAGCTAAACCCGGATCCACCTCCCGAAATATCCCGTTTGTTGCTACCATCGAGATCCATCAGAAATGGTTTCGAGATCCCCTCGATGAGCGCCGTGAACCCGTAGCCTTTCCCGTCGGGCAAGAAGAACAAGCCAGTATTGTAGATGCTGACTCGATCGATTGCCGTGAGGTTTTTGATCGATCCGTTGTCGATATCGACCAGGCAGGAGTCGACGAGCCAGCCTTGGGTCATGCGGAACGTTTGATGCTCGCGTTCCCATTGAGCGTTGGCGGAATCTTCCCACGAGCTGTACACGATTGCGCGTCGCCCATCAGGAGACCAACCCGCGAATTGAGTCCAGCTGTGCTCCTTGTCGGCGAGTTCGGCACCGATCCATTTTCGCCCCGAACCATCGGCCCGAACGACGCAGGCCCGTCTGGTGACCCAGTTCGCGAACTGGCCCTCGGGCAAATCGTTGCGGCTCTCGCTGTATCCGATCCACCAATCTCCAGGCGAGTCCTCTCCCGCAGGCTCCGAACAGACCATCAACAAACAACCGACCAAGATCTTTAACATCTCCCGCTCCTTTTTCGGACATGATACGCGAGGCGAACAACTCCGTCGAATCGCTCGGCGTGAGTCGTTGTACGACGGACTTCCAGTCCGTCGACCGTCACACGGACGGACTGGAAGTCCGTCATACTGTCGTATTGCAGCGCGAAGCCGTTCGTCCGTCGAGAAACTCCTGTGCAAGATGCCCGTGGACGTTGGTTGGAACCGGGTGCATGTTCGCAAACTTACGCTAAAATCTCCTGGATCACATGGCCATGAACATCGGTAAGTCGACGGGCGATGCCATTGTTGTAGAAGCTGAGTTTCTCATGATTGAGTCCAAGCAGATGGAGCGCGGTCGCATGGAGATCATACGAGTAGCAGGGATTCTCGGCGGCTTGGAAACCGAGTTCGTCCGTGCTTCCGTAGGCGGTACCTCCTCGGATGCCTCCCCCAGCGAGCCAAGCGGTGAACGCGCCGGGGTTGTGATCTCGCCCTTTGCCTTGGCTGGCGGGTTGGCGTCCAAAGTCCGTGGTGCAGATGACCAAGGTGCTGTCGAGCAAGCCATGAGACTTGAGATCCTTTAGGAGTGCGCTGGCCCCAGTATCGAGGATCGCACCCCAATATCCATGATCGCGCACGAGATCCTCATGACTGTCCCAGTTAGGGCGAATCTTTTTTGCCGTTGTGTTTTCTGCCCCGCAGTAGATCTGTACGAATCGCACCCCTCGCTCCACCAAGCGACGTGCGAGAAGACATTGTCGCCCGAACGGCCCAATCTCTTCGTGGTCCACATTGTAGAGCGCCATGGTGCTCGCGGACTCGTTGCTGATATCGGTAACTTCGGGTGCGCTCAATTGGAGCCTGGCCGCCATCTCATAGGCGGAGATGCGCGCTTCGAGATCGGTGTTTCCTAGCCGCTCGGCAGCATGTTGGCGATTGAGGAGATCGAGGAAATCGCGACTCGCCCTTTCCTGTTGGCCTTTCAAGTGGGCATAGGATGGTGGTGGAAAGAGATCCGCAATCGGTGGTTGATCGGCCTTGGAAACGGAATTCAACGTGGTGCCTTGATGAACCGCGGGCAAGAAACCGGCCCCCCAATTGATTACACCACCCGGTGGCAGCCCACGCACGTCCGGGAGAACAACGAAAGCGGGAAGATCCTCGCATTCGCTCCCCAGTCCGTAAGTGACCCAAGCCCCCATGCTCGGAAAGCCAGGCAAGATAAAACCGCTATTGGCCATAAACATCGCGGGCCCATGCAAAGCAGACTTGCTCTGCATCGAATGAATGAACGCCATATCATCGACGCAAGTCGCCAAGTTGGGAAACAGATCGCTGATCCACCGGCCGCATTGCCCATGCTGACGGAACGGAAAATAGCTCCCCTGGCAATCGCCCGGTTTGGATGCGAAGAACTGCAGTTTGCCATCGGGATCGAATGGCTTACCCTGTCGCGCCGTCAACTCCGGACGGTAGTCCCACGAATCGATGTGACTCAAGCCGCCAGGGCAAAAGATCTGTATGACTGCCCTCGCCTTCGCAGGGTGATGCGTCGGCTTGACGGAAAGCGGATTGCTGTCCGCATGCGCTTCACTGAGCATCGTCGCGAGCGCGAGGCCCCCGAAGCCACCGCCAAGATGATTTAGGAATTCCCGCCGGCTAGTGGTGATCATCTTTGAATTCGACCCTCGCCCCGCTGAAAAAATGAACTCTCAATCGACATAGACAAACTCATTCGCGTTGAGCAGCGCTCTGCAGACCGCGAACAGCCCTTGCTTGTCAGCAAGTGACTGCGCCGCTTGCAATTCGGCCTGCGTTGGGTCTCGCTGGAACACAAGCTGGAATGCCGCATTCACCGTTTTCGCACGAGTAGCCAAGTGCTCTGCTTGTTGCAACATGAATTCATTATTGCTCAGGGCCAGCGCTTGCATCGCTGTAGTCGTCGTGACTCGGGAGGGTGTGAGGTTGGCCGGGTCGGGACAATCGAGGGTGGCCATGAACTGATGCGGTGTGGTGCGCACCACGAAACGATACACGCTCCGCTTCCACAACTCGGGATGGTCAGGAGTCACGTACTCATAGATCGGCGCATAAGCTTCGGTGTACTTAAAGTCCCGATAGCCCGGCCCTCCCATCTCAGGATTCAATTTACCCGCCACAAAAAGCACAGAGTCCCGAAGCGACTCCGCATCCAAACGTCGCGAGTTTTGACGCCACAGGAATCGATTGCCGCTGTCGACGTTCGCTCGCTCCGGAACGATCGTAGAACTCTGCCGATACGTCGCGCTCATCATGATCGTTTTGTGCAATTGCTTCAAAGACCAATTGGACCGCAGCACCTCACTGGCAAGCCAATCGAGCAACTCCGGATGCGATGGCCGATCACCTCCAAAACCAAAGTCGCTCGGCGTATTCACCATCCCCTGACCAAAGTGGTGGTGCCACATTCGGTTGACCAGGACTCGACGTGTCAGGGGATTGTCGGGATGGGTGATCCATTTCGCGAGCGTTCGTCGCCGCTCCCCCTCGGAAAGCGACGGGTCGAAGGAAGGCGAATTCGCAGGACTGACACACGGCAGGAGACCCGGCGAAACCGGTTGCTGCGGGTCCTCGGGGTTGCCGCGTCTCAGAACCCGAACCTCCGGAGGAGCCTCAGAGTTTACCGCAAAGACTTTGGCGGGTGCTGGCAACTCGGCAATCGTCTTCTCGATCCGCTTCGACTCCACGGTCCATTGCGCTAACCGATCTTTCACGGCCTGCGTCTGTTCCGTCTCGCTGCGGATGGGACGGATCGTTGCATCCCCGAGGAATAGGAGGTCGTGGCCGATACCATCACCGCCGTCCGTAGCGACCAGCGTCAATGTTTTCGTTCCCAGAGGCAAGGGAATCTCAAATGGCTCCGAGTCCGCCTTTCCCAACTTCAGTCTCTGAAACGCGAGTGATTGATCGACAAAGATACTGAAGTCGGCATGCGTCCCTTCTCCCCCGGAACCTGAACCGAAACCGACAACTCCCGTGAGAATGAAACCCAGCGCGTTCTCATCCTTTTGCAAGGCAGTGAGATCGAAGGTGATTCCGCTGTTGGCATGCAACCCGAGGATCGAGTGCCCGGGACCCGCGTAGTCGATCGCGTTGAGTTTGGTCGAAGCTTGAGCGTTGATGGGACCGTTGCGAATCAAGTCCCATGCAGCTCCACTGGTAGGGGGCAACCCCTGCACGGATCTATTTTCATCGATGAGTACTGATCCTTTGCCATCTGGAATAAACACATATTTGGCAGCAGGGGTTGGATGCTGGTTCGTGCTATTGGCAACTACGGCAACCAATTGATTGACGGGGACATCTCGAAGGTACCCGAGTTTCTCCGAGTTTGGCTTGCCATCGCGCAGATCGATCCCTTGGTCAGGCCTGCCAGAACCATGACCATCTCCCCCGCCGACGATGTCCGCAAGGCTCCAGCCATCCCCTGAGAGCGTTGCCATTTCCCGCCTCAGTTTCGATAGTTGTTCCGTTAGTTCCTTTTTCCGCCGAGATAAATCTTGGGTCTCGGCGGGAGACACATCGCGCTCGCTTCGCTTCACCCCCGCAAAGATCGAGGTCAAACGGTAGTAATCTTCCTGGCTGATGGGATCCAGTTTATGGTCGTGGCATCGAGCGCAGTTGACCGTCAACCCCATCGTCGCAGTCATGACTTGCGTCACCATATCGTCCAGGTCGCCCGCCCGCGCAGCGCGTTTGAGTACATCGCTTTGCGTCTCTACATGCCCGACAAAGTCCCATGGTCCGGCCGCGAGAAACCCTGTTGCGATGACCGATTTGGGGTCATCGGGAGAGATAACATCGCCAGCGATTTGCTTTTGCAGAAAGTGGTCGTAACGCAGGTCCTCGTTGAGCGCCTCGATCACCCAGTCGCGATAACGCCACGCGTTGGGACGCATTTGATCCCGTTCAAATCCATGAGTGTCCGCGTAATGGGCGATGTCCAACCAATGCCTCCCCCAACGCTCGCCATAGTGCGGACTTTGCAGAAGTCGATCCATCAATCGTTCCACGGCGGCGTCGGGAAGAAGATCGTCGGGATGCCGACGAACGGCCGAGCAGTCCCTTTCGAATTGAGCAACCTCATCGGGCGTCGGTGGCAATCCCCACAAGTCGATGGTCGCTCTACGAATGAAAGTCCTTGGATCGGTCGAACGGTTCGGTTGCAGTCCCCGCTCCCGCAACTTCATCCACACGAAGCGGTCGATTGGATGGTGCGACCAACCTTGCGGGGCGTCGGGACAGTCTGGCGGCTCAACATCATGGACCGTTTGAAGCGACCAGAAGGATGCATCGGCTTTCGATCGCTCGCGCAGAACGGAATTTGCCGGCCAGTTGGCTCCAGCATCGATCCATTTCCGCAGGGCATCGGACTCCGTTTCGGAAAGCGGCGTACCTTTCTCGGGCATCTCGGGAGGTTCGCCATCATGCGGAATCGCTCGCGTGTAGATCGGACTGTCATCAGGCTTGCCAGGAACAAGCACTGGACCGCCGTCTCCGCCCCGCAACATTCCTTCTCGAGTTGTGATATCCAAGCCCCCTTTGGAGTTGCCCGGCTGATGGCAAGAGACACACTTGGCGGAAAGAAGCGGGGCGATAACGGTATGAAAAGGATCCGTCGCTTGCTCTGCCGATGCGTCCGATGCGTCGATCGCAAACACAAACAGGCAGTGCAGTGAAAGGACGGGCCAGAATCGATGAAGCGACATGCGCAACCCCTCTAAATCGCAATGCGATCGATGACCGCCTGCATGTGTTTTCGCATTGCATGCTCCGCCGCGTCCGGATTGTGATCGCGCACGGCTCGCAGGATGTCTTTGTGCAATCGACGCCCTAGTTGGTTCTCGCGCTGCGTCGCAGTGGTGCGCACCATTTGGGTGATCACAAACTCATAGATCACTTCCATCAGGTTCTGCATCAAAATATTGCCGGAGATCTCCAGCAGTTTGCGGTGGAAGCGAAAATCGATTTCCAAGGCTTCCGCATAGGGTAGGTCTTCATCGTCGAGCTGCTTGAGCAACGACGATAGCGCTTCGATATCATCCGCAGTCGCTTTCTGTGCGGCTTGCCGTGCAGCTTGGACTTCAATAGCGGAACGCAATTCCGCGTAGGAAAGCAACTCTTGGGGAGAGATGGTCACTGCCGACCGCAACAGACGCACGCAGTTGGCCAAGCTGTTTGCATCTCCGACGAACGTGCCCCGTCCTCTCTGGATATCGACCAAGCCAAGGCTTTGAAGTCGAGCGAGCGCCTCGCGCAGCACCGGTCGACTGACCTGCAGCTGCTCGACCAATTCATGCTCTCCCGGCAATCGCGAACCAGCAGCCAGCTTCTGGTCCTTGATCACTTTCGCAAGCCGATCCACGACCAAGTCGACCGTGGTTCGACGTTCAATGGCCTCCAATTGCATTTGGCAACTCCCAAGTCGGCGGACCTTCCACGAACCACTTGTCTTACAT
>JBKDPB010000300.1:0-13559 GCA_046342615.1 Planctomycetota bacterium
GCCGCCAAAGCGATCGGTGCGGAATCGCCACAGGTTGCCCCGTTCGTCGGTCACGGCGGCTTGGGCATCGACGGGGCGTCGCAGCGTGTTCCCGGTAGATGCGGTTGGTAGCCCGATCGTGTCGATCGGTGTCAGTTGCCAAGTCCTGGTGTCAGGATAGGTGACCGTTCGCAGGCGACCATCGTTGGCATTGTACGTGAAGCTGGTGGTTTGCGACAAGGGAGTGGTGCGGCTAGACAATTGGCTACCGGCGGTGCCAAACGAAACCATGGGAGCCGTTTGGGGGCCCGTGCCGTCCGGGTCGGGGAGTGTGTAGCTGGCGAGATTCGCGCCGGAGTGTGTCAGAGTTGTCGTCCGGCCGGAGAAATGGCTGACACTGGTCACTTTGCCAGCGGTGTAGGTCAGATTGGTCACTCGGCTGAACGGATCGGTGATGCTGATCAGTTCATCCGCGATGCCATCGCTGTCCCGATCGGCGTAGGCGAGCGCGGTCGTGTTGCCGTTGGGGTCGACGACACTGGTCAATAGACCGAGGGTCGAGAAGTTGAAGACGGCGCCGGTCTTGGAGGTCAGGGTATAGGTGCCGTTGCCATTCTTCACCAGCGAATGGACGTTGGTATCTCCGGCGGCGCGTTGGTAGGTCGTACCGGATTTCGCGAACCAAAGCGTGTCGCCGTTTCCTCGGACCAGCAAGGCACCTGCGGCACCGTCATGGATACGATCCAGACCATCCAGCCACCAGCCCGCCCCGTATTCGCTCGCGCTGCGATTGACGATCGCTTGTCGGCCCGAAAAACTTTGGTTGAATGTGCCGCCCGAAATAGTCATCGTCACGGTCAGCGTGTAGTCGTAAACTCCGGTTGGCAGGCTTGAACCGTCGGCTTGAAGAGCGAACCGCATGGCTTGCCCAGCGGCGATGCCTGAAGTGGAGTAGGCGAAACTGGGACCGGCGACTCCGTTGAACGTCAAGCGTGCGGAGATGGCCGATGGGACCGCGACCCCAGGTGCGAGCTGCGTATCGACCGCAATGATGGGTTTGGTTAGCGCATTGGAGCGATAGATCAAGGCTTGATCGGGGGTAATGGTTTCCATCAGTTGCAGACCGCCGGACGCGGCCAAGGAGCCGTCGGTTCCTAGGGAAGAGCCCTGCGGAATGTTGGATCGCAATTGGCCATCGGCAGCGGGTTGGGTTCGAGAGAACAAGTCCATCGAATCGCCCAGGGGTGAGAAGTAATTGCTGTCGAGATTCTGTCGCCCGAGCAGCCGGGTACCTACGGCGATGGCGATCGAGGCCGTATTCCCAGTGTTGACGCCGTCGCTGTTTCGGTAGGTGAAGGTATCGACGCCGGTGAATCCGGGGTTGGGTTGGTAGGTGAAGGTACCGTTGGAGTTGAAGGCGACCAAGGTTCCGTTGGTCGGATTGGTGACCACACTGTAGGTCAACGCGGTCGAATCGATATCGAGGTCATTGACGGCGGGTGCAGCGGGGGAGCTTGAGGTGGTGACGACCAGATTGGTGTTGGTTGGGGTGTAGTAGGCCAGATCGTCCCGAGCGATCGGGTTGGCGGCCATGAGGGCTCGGAGTTCGAGCGATTCATAGAACAGAGACCGAAACCGGCGTCGCGATTCGGTGCGAGCACCGGCTAAACGGCGAATCGCGCTGCGCAGTGTGTGTGTGCAAAAACCGAGCCAAGCCGTCCGCAGAGGCGGCCAACGAGCGCAAGAGCCATGGTACCCTCAAAGAAAACAGGAATTGTGAAGCGAAGCACAAAGGCTGCGATCCATCGATCGTGTTCGGGCGAACAAGGGGAGCATCCTGCTCCGCGAGGGGCTCGTATCATTCACGTCGGCGACTAGAACGTTTCAAAACCGCAAGTCAAGAAAAATTTTTAAAATTCATTTTGCTCGTTTCAATCGTCAAGGTTCGTGAAGGATGACGATTCACAGTGTTGCGATGTAAACCGACCCACACGACAGGAGTCGGAACAAATAGATGCGCCGAAGTTTCGATGGAACGTGTCATTCCTGCTCAGCACCGAGAGAGGGGATCGCGTCCGAGCCGATTTACTTTTCCAACGCATGGCGTTTTTGCTGATGGGATCCACGCGAAATTATGGGCCCGGGCTTGATTTACGGTCGAAATTCGCCTTTCATGTGCCAACTTGTTACAATCTAGGCATGGATTCTAAGAGCTTAGCCAGCATGGTTCGCGAGAGCGGACTTGATGTTTTCGAAAGGATGTTTCGCGCCGTGGAACTCGTCCAGGAACGATTGAATCGAGCCTGCAAGGCGCTCCGCGACGCCCAGGTTCCGTATGCCGTCGTCGGCGGCAACGCTGTGGCGGCGTGGGTGGCAACGATCGACGATGGTGCCGTCCGCAATACCCGGGATGTCGACCTGCTTCTTGCCGAAGAGGATTTGCCCCGTGCGACCGATGCGCTGCAAAACGCTGGGTTCGTTCGGGATGAAGTGATGGGGACCGTTGTTTTTTTGGACGGCCCGGATGGAAAGCCGAGCCAAGGTTTGCACATACTCCTCGCAGGCCGCAAAGTTCGGCCCGAATATGTCAGTGCTACACCGAGTGTTGATCGAACGATCGAAATCAATCAGAAACGAATCGTGGAACTCGAAGCCTTGGTCGAGATGAAACTCAACAGTTATCGTCGCAAAGATCAGACACATCTTCAGGACATGATCCAGCTTGGGCTGATCGATGCTGGTTGGCCGTCCCGGTTTCCTGCCCAACTCGGAGAACGGCTTCAATCGCTGCTCGATGATCCTGACGGCTGAGGCCGTAGGACGGAGGCTATGCGATGAAAACGGATGAAAACACGGACAGGCATTGTCAACGTACGGGCGGCTGAATGCGGTCATTGCATCGAGGCAACTTCAACGGATCGTTTCATGGAAGGGGACCTTGATCACCGTCTCCAGCCTCCTTTGCCAGAATTCCCCGGTTCCTAAACGCAAACTACTTCGATTGCTACCAGCAAGTTCATTTGAATTCACCGATCGGATCATTCAAAGTACATTTGATGAAAAACACTACCTACACTCTGCGCGTTGTTGCTGTTCTTGTTTCACTCTTCACCGGGCTCGAGTTCTCGGCCCCTTTGGTCGGTCAGGAGACCGACCGCTTTCTCACGTTGCCGGAAACGGATGATGGTCTGCCGGGAACAGGACCGATCCGTCGCTATGATTGGTTCCAAAATCTATGGACGGAGCGACGGACCCTTTGGTCCTCGAGAGTGAAAGCGGATCAAAACACGGTCGTGTTTCTGGGCGACTCCATCACGCAGGGATGGGGCGATGACATGGGGAATACGTTTCCAGGTCTGCGCGTTGCCAATCGTGGCATCAGCGGTGACACCACGCGCGGGATGCTCCTTCGCCTCAAAAACGATGTCCTCGCACTGAAGCCCAAGGGGATCGTTATGTTGATGGGGACCAATGATCTTGAAGAAGGGGCGGACGCAGCCACGATTTCGAAGAACATCGAATTAATGCTCGAAGCGATTCGAAAGAACGATCCGAAGACCCCTGTCACACTTTGCCGTGTGTTTCCCGCTTCTGCATCCAAGAAACGCCCCTCGGACCAAATCCAAGCGATCAATGCGGCGATCGCAAACGTGGCAAAGGGGTTCCCTCAAGTCACCATGGTCGACACGTGGACTCTTTTCGCGAACGAAAAAGGGGACGCCAAGGAATCGGAGTTCCCAGACCTGCTCCATCCGAACCAAATGGGCTACGCAAAATGGGGAGCCGCGATTCGACCTGTCTTGGCGACCCAAGGGCTCGTCGAGACCGAGCTTGATCCCTTCACGGTCGAACCGGGTTTCATCGCGTTGACCAATGGCAAGGACCTTTCTGGTTGGCGTCTGGCTGCAACCAAAAGCCAGCCTGGCGAGGACAATCTCGAAGGCAAGGTTGCCACGAGCGATGGTCGTTATGTCGCGATAAACGGTCGGATCGTGGTGACAACACCTCCTGAAGGGCGACGCATTCAGCAACTGTATACCAAGCAAGAGTTTCCAGGGGACTTTATCTTGAAGCTCGAGTTTCGCGCTACGCCGAACGCAGACAGCGGAGTTTTCATTCGCGAGCCGCAGCTTCAGTGCCGCGATTATCCGCTCGCGGGACCGTACAAGCATTTGAAAAACTATCGTCCTCAGGACTGGAACGAACTAATCGTGACCGTCAAAGACAACGTCGCGGTCTGTACCTGCAATGGAGAGATCATCGAAGAAGCTCTCAAGCTCCCTTCGACGGGCCCCATTGGACTCGAAGGCGACCATGGTCAAATGGAGTATCGACGCATCCGGATCCAGATGACGCCGATACCCTAACGGCGTTGATTACGGTTGGGATTCTTCTCGGATTTGCGAGCTCGGCAGTTGTTTCCAATCGGAACGCTTTGGATTAGTCTCAAGTCTCAATCAATTGAATCTCCCTACCGAAAGTACTTGGAATCTGGAATGCAGTTGCCCTCCTTGGCACGTGATTTTGCCGCGATCGTCTTGTCGCTCGCGGTCCCATGCATGCTCTTTGCGCAAGCTCCGGCGAGCCTGGAAAATGAAATACACCTTCGGACTGGCTATGTTACGTCGCCAGAGCGAGGGTTCGGTGGTCGCGGACGGTCCTCGCTTCCCAAGGATCCCATGGAAGCCGCTTGGCTCCGAGGAGAACTCCAGCTGCCGCTTGCTGATCAAGCGGAGTCGCCCAGTGCTGCCGGATTGCCACCTTGGAAAAAAATCGATGCTGACGAGAACGGCGGATTCACCGGACGGGAACTCGCCGCCGGCTGGCTGGTCTGCTACGTGGAGGTTCCGAAAGAAAGTATCTGGCTCCTTTCGGCTCAAGGTCACGGCAACGTTCGGATCAACGGCATCCCTAGGATCGGAGACATCTACAGCAACGGCATGACGGAATTGCCGGTACTTCTGAAGGCTGGCAAGAATACCTTGATATTCGCCGGCTCCCGCGGTCGTATCGCGGCCCGGTTGCGGCCGATTTCAAAACCGCTCGCACTGAGCCTGCGTGACACCACGCTGCCGCACGTGATTCGCGGCGAATACGAACCGCTTTGGGGCGCATTGCTGGTCGTGAATTCCACCAACGAAACGCAAAGCGGTCTGCGGCTGCGCCTCGGAGGCGAGGGTTTCGAGCCAACCGTCGTCGACCTGCCCAGCCTCCCACCCCTGGGGGTGAGAAAAGTCGTTTTTTCCGTAACGCCCATGGCCGACTCCGCCGTCTTTGCAAACCGAGAAGCGAATTCGGCCAAGCTGAAAATCGATCTGCTTCCCGAGCCAACACTCGACAAGAAAGCCGTGATCGAACTCGATACGACGGAACTGACTCTCGCTGTCCGCGACACAACCCAGCATCACCGCCGCACGTTTGTCAGCCAGATCGACGGCAGCGTCCAATATTACGGAGTCGTTCCACCTGCCGAAGGCTCGCTCAAAAACGACGAGAGCCCTGCTTTGTTCCTCACTCTCCATGGAGCTGGCGTGGAAGGCGAAGGGCAGTCTGGATCGTATGCCCCGAAGCCGAATGGCTATATCATCGCACCGACAAATCGACGCGTATTTGGTTTCGACTGGGAAGACTGGGGGCGCTGGGACGCACTGGAAGTTCTCGACCAAGCGAGCCGACGGTTCCGGACCAACCCGCGACGCACGTACCTTACCGGACACTCGATGGGCGGACATGGCACGTGGCACATCGGCAGCCTCTTTCCGGATCGCTTCGCTGCGGTTGGCCCGAGTGCTGGTTGGATCAGCTTCAGCACTTATGCCCCTGGCGGTCCGACTGCGGTCGAAGATCCAGTCGCACAGATGCTTCGCCGGGGGGTTTCTGCCAGCGATACGCTGGCCCGCGTCCGCAACTTGGCCGCCCAAGGTGTGTACATTCTGCACGGAGATGCCGATGACAATGTCCCTGTCGAACAAGCCCGAACGATGCGCGAGGAACTCGCCAAGTTTCACTCTGATTTTGTTTACAAGGAACAACTCGGGGCAGGGCACTGGTGGGGCAATGCGTGTGTTGACTGGCCCGCGATGTTTTATTTTTTCGAAAATCATCAATTGCCGGGACCCGAGCAAGTCCATCGCATCGACTTCAGCACTCCCGCTCCGCACATTTCTTCGAAATCCTTTTGGGCGAATTTGCAATCGCAACATCATCAGGGCGCAATCAGTCGCATCGAATTGCAACTCGACCGCAGCAAGCGGTTGCTCTCTGGAAATACGGCGAACGTTCGCCATCTGCGTCTGAATTTGGAGCAGATGAAGAGCCCAGAGAATAGCGGCGATAATTCGGTCCTGAGCATCGATCTCGATGGCAGCAAATTGGAAAACGTTTCCATCGCCGAAAAATCATCGCTTTGCCTCGAACGAAACGCGAGCGACTGGAAAATGGTTGAGGAAGACAGCAATCCCGCGCACAAGACTGGCCGCAATGGATTTTTCAAAGAGGCCTTCAACCATCGATTTATCCTCGTCTACGGCACCGGCGGCGATGCGGAGGAAAACGAATGGATGCTGGCCCGCGCTCGATACGACGCAGAGACCTTCTGGTACCGAGGGAATGGCTCGGCGGACGTTGTATCCGATAGGGATTGGAAATCGGTTGCCGAGGAAAATCGCAGCGTGATCGTGTACGGCAATGCTTCGATCAATGCGGCTTGGAAAGAGCTGTTGCTCAACTCTCCCGTCGAGGTGGAACGCGGCTCGTGGCGTGTTCCAGGCGAAATGGCAAGCACCGAAACTTCAGGTTCCGAGGCAGCCGTGATGATGATCCGTCCACGGTCAGGTTCGAATGTCGCCAGTGTCGGTGCGATTGGAGGCACGGACCTTCGTAGCATGCGATCGTCCAACCGCATTCCAATCTTCTCGTCGGGCACCGGTTACCCCGATTTGCTGATCGTGTCCCCTGAATTCTTGGAGAAAGGCGCCGAAGCCGTCCGTTTTACGGGCTACTTTGGGCATGACTGGTCATTCGAGTCGGGCGAGTGGGCTCGCCCCGAACAAAAAGCTCGAGAACAAACCACCTCGGAAAACAAGTAAACCCATCCGGCCATCGGTAATTCGGCTTCGCAAACAAGCCTACACGCAGCCAGTTGCGTCCGCTGCCTGAACTCTGGGAGACTCGCTTTGGTTTCGGAAGAATTGAGAATTCAGATTCGACGAGGCGAGCCGCGTGACACCGCGGTCTTGGCCAGCTTCAACATGGCGATGGCCGAGGAGACGGAAGACCTCAAGCTGTTGCCGGAGGTCATCACCGCGGGCGTTGCGGCTATCCTCGCCGATCCGGCCCGAGGTTTTTACCTTATTGCTGAATCGGCCGGTGCAGTCGCTGGAGCATTGATGGTCACTTCGGAATGGAGCGACTGGAGAGATGGCAACTTCTGGTGGATTCAAAGCGTCTATGTTCGCCCTGAACTCCGGCGTCATGGAATTTATCGCTCGTTGCATGAACACCTGCGGGAAATGGCTCAAAACCAGGCCAACATCTGCGGGCTGCGACTCTACGTAGAGCGCAACAACCAACGGGCTCAGGAAACCTATGCGCGTTTGGGGATGCGCGAGACCCACTATTTGCTGTACGAAGAATTGAAGCCGGGGATACGCTTTCGTTTGGGCGATTGAAGAAAAAAGCATTCCTGAGCACCAGCAGGCAATGCTTCGGTTCGATCGGCTTGAAATACCGCGCCGAGAGCAGCCGACGCGACGCGGGAACTCGAATTGGAATGCGGAATACGCCGGCGACAACATTCAGAAGAAGACGCGAGAAACCTCGATCACGATGTGCTATGATCCAGAACGCATCGCGTTGCGTATGGCGGAAAGCTAGAACTCGATAGCTACCAATGATAGGGCAGAGCATTCAGGGGGTAATTCCGATGACGGTTCCGAGTGGTAGTCGACAGATTCTTATTCACGGCATGATTCTCGTGCTCGTCGGCTTGTTATGGGGCTTTGCGGTGCCGGCAACGCCGCACCCGCGACTCGCGGTTGGGGCGCATATTCAATTTGTAACGAACGGTATGCTGTTCATGGTCCTGGGTTTGGTGTTGCTGGCGCTTCCTCACCGTGTCGGGCCCAAGTCCATCGGGGTCATGGTGATGGCGGCTTGGTTGACCTGGGCCATGGCGATGTCCGAAGTTGCCAATTCTTGGTGGGGAGCGACGCAGACCTTGCCGATTGCTGCAGGTCAAGCCGGTGCCGCAGGTGGCAAGCCATGGCAGGAACTCGCTGTCACGCTCACGCATCTCGCTGCTGGATTGGCCCTGATTATCGCTTGGGCACTGTTCGTCGCCGGTTTCCTGAAGCACCACTCCGGCTCGGGTGTGAAATGATCCGAATCGTTCTGAACCGATTGCCCATGGAGTTCAACGGTCTCGAAGAACTCGGTGAGCCCACCATGCCCTCTTCCTCGTGCAACACCATCGATGCTCGGGAACTTTTTCATGGATCCGACGAGCACAAATGCAGATTCATTCTCTATGATGAAGCTCGGGCGTCCCCCCTTGGTACTCTCCAGCCCCCTACCTCTCGAGAATGTCTGCGCATCGATGAATCCAATCAGCCAACCACGCGAACAACAGCATTGGGATGCCATGGAGGCGTCGCACGATGTCGAGTCCGAGGAAACGTGGGACCATGTGTTTGCGTTACGGAAAGAGGGTACTCCGAGCGTTCTCGAGAACGCGCTCGCATGGTGCCAAGACGCTGACCCGTTTCGCCGGTCGATCGGTGTATCGGTCCTGGCTCAGTTGGGGGCGGATGGCAAAAGCTATCCCGATGAGACGATCGCGATGATCCGTTCGATGATCGGGACCGAACAGGATCACGAGGTTATCACATCGCTGATCAGCGCCGTCCACTTTCGCGAAGTCCCCGAAGGGGCGGCCTGGTTGATTTCGTTGGCCCAGCATCCGTCAGAGGACATTCGGTGGCGGGTGGCATGGGGGCTGCCGATCCCCAACGTGAGCGATCCCGAGACCGATCGCAAGACGATCGCAACCTTGATGCGACTGCTGGTCGATTCGGATCCGCAGGTTCGCGATTGGGCAACGTTTTCGTTATCGATGACCGACGAGGACAATGCGCAGCTGCGCGACGCGTTGCTCGAGCGCATGGAGGATACGGACTTCAACACGCGGAGCGAGGCTGCGGTTGGCTTGGCCAAGCGGAAAGAACCGCGAGGCTTGCCTAAGTTGGTGGAGTGTCTGAAGTCCGACCAGGTGGGAGAACTCTATGTGGAGGCCGCGGAAATGTATGCGGATCCCAGCCTCAAGCCTGCCCTAATGGCGCTCAAGCGGTGGTGGGATGTCGATCCCGAGCTTTTGGACCGAGCCATCGACGCGTGCTCGTAGACGGTTAGGACGAACTAGGCAAAATCTCCAAAGCGACGCAACGCCATCCCTCGCTAACGCTTCGGGTTGAGATGGCTGCGTTCCTCCCCTTCCTCTCATTCTTCACCTTTCTCCCATATTTCTGCATCCGATTTCGAATCCCTAACGAATTCGTTGAGTGTTGAGGCTACTTGATCGCCCTCCATACTGATGAGGCGGGGTGGCGTCGCTCCAAATTTCGAGGAAATACTGTAGGGAGAAAAACGATGAAGGTGGGATTGCTGAGGATTTTGGCGTTGGCGGCGGTGGGAGCGTTTCCTGCGATGAGTCAGGCCGAGGATATTGTGGACACGGCCGTCGGGGCGGGTCAGTTCAAGACACTTGCTGCAGCACTAAAGGCTGCGAATTTGGTAGGCACACTCAAGGGGCCGGGGCCGTTCACGGTATTTGCCCCAACCGACGAGGCCTTCGCCAAGCTGCCGCCGGAGACGATCGCGGAGCTTCTCAAGCCGGAGAACCGCCAAAAGCTCACCGACATCCTGACCTACCACGTGGTCCCTGGAAAAGTCCAAGCCAAGGACGTCATTAAACTGCGAGGGGCAGTTGCGGTGAACGGCCAGCGGGTTGACGTTCAGTTCGGAGATGACGGTGTTAAGGTGGACGGGGCACGGGTGTTGACCACCGACATCCTTTGCGACAACGGGGTCATCCATGTGATCGACTCAGTCATTCTCCCCAGCAGCGCTACGATTCTAGAAACGGCGAAGAGCGCGGGAACATTCGAAACGCTGCTGGCGGCGGCCAAAGCGGCCGGCCTGGCAGATGTCTTGGGTAGCTCGGGCCCATTCACCGTGTTCGCCCCAACCGATGAAGCGTTTGCAAAATTGCCAGCTGGAACGGTTGAAACCCTTCTCAAGCCAGAGAACAAGGACAAACTCGCCGAGATCCTCAAGTACCATGTGGTTGCCGGACGCGTCTACTCGGAAAAGGTGCTCGGCAGCAAGGCACTCAAGACCCTTCAGGGGGCACCGGCTCCCATCTCGCTCCGAGACGGTACTCCAAGAATTCAGGATGCGAGGATCCTCAAGACGGACATCGACGCGTCCAACGGAGTCATTCATGTGATCGACAGCGTCATTCTGCCTCCACCAAGTGCGAGCGGTTCCGACGCTCAGCGAAAGTTGGAGGAGGCTGTCGCGAAGGGAGCCAGGCTTTTCAACGCAGGGCATCATTCCGAGTGCTCCGCTGTTTATCGCACAACGATGAACGAATTGATGTCCACCTCCCTCCCAGCTAGTATGAAGACCCATATGTCGAGTGTCCTCAACAAGGCAGATCGTACGCAGTGCGAGACAGAGAAGGCTTGGGTCCTTCGTCGAGGCATCGATCAGATGTATGCCCAATTGGTTTCGCCAAACTGAGACGACTCACCAGGCACTTCACCAGGCCCCGGCGTCTCCTGCGAGGCGTCGGGATGGATTGTCGAGTATGATTCCTTTCTCTGTTGTATTACATATGGATCAAGGTTGCGACCAACCATCGGAAGCCGAGGGCAGTTCCACTCCGACTGCGCTGCGTTTCTCCGGACCGCCTTTGCTTCCCCGGATCGCTTCGGGAGAGGTTGCTGCGGTCGACCGCTTCGTCGAACGGTATGGCGGACTGATTTGGTCCATCGCCAAGAAAATGACGCGGAGTGCGCATGACGCCGAGGACCTGGTCCAGGAAATCTTTCTCGATCTGTGGAAGAACGCATCGGCATTCCAGCCGGACCGGGGTTCCGAGGTTGCGTTTATCTCGGTGGTCGCGAGACGACGAGTTGTCGACCGAATTCGCAAGCGTACTTCGACGATTCAAGTTGTGAGTTGGGAGGAACACTCGGTTTATGAAGGCGTGGAGAGCGGTATTGATTCCCTGGAGCTAGCGGATGAAGTCTCCAAGGTTCGAAACTGTATGGAGCATCTGTCGACAAACACGCAAGAGGTACTTGTATTGATCCTACAACAAGGGATGTCTCACCAGGAGGTATCCGCTCGGATGAGCATGCCGCTTGGAAGTGTAAAATCGTATGCCAGACGAGGATTGATCTTTCTTCGAGATTGCGTGAGTCGTTCACGCTCCGGACCCACGTTTGAGGCCCGATCATGAACAATCCCAAGAAAACGATTCTCGACGAACACGCGGCTGGATTCATCCTCGGAGAACTTTCCGAAGAGGAGTTCCGTGCCCTTTGCGATTCTCCAGCGATGGAGCGAACCAAGTCCCTCAATGAATGCGAAAGGATCGCGTCGTTGGTCGCGTTAGCAGATGCGGATCAAAATGAACCGATGCCCGAGAAGCTTCGCGATGCCGTCACAGCAACCGGACGATCGCTCGTTGCGGAATGGACCGCCAAACCGGTGGTGAGCGTAGGTGCGCGGGCTTCACAGGGTAGACTTCGCGAGACAGTCGCATGGCTGGCATGCCTCGCAGCCTCCATCATAGCGATCTTGTTCTGGCAAAATCCTCGCCGGGAGCCGGAACAAGCGGCAACGCCACCGTTGACGCGGGAATCCTTGATTGCCAGCGCTTCGGACTTGATTCAGGTCCGATGGTCGGAAGGCAAGACGCCGTGGGAACAAAAA
The DNA here is from genome assembly GCA_046342615.1 of Planctomycetota bacterium. Lineage (GTDB taxonomy): Bacteria > Planctomycetota > Planctomycetia > Pirellulales > Pirellulaceae > JBKCUI01. The sequence goes on from JBKDPB010000300.1 coordinate 11,980, forward strand.
GTCACGGGGGATGTCGTTTGGAGCAACAAAATGCAGCGCGGCTTTATGCGATTCGTCGGCATGCCGGTCAACGACCCGACGATCGAGCAATATCAACTGTGGATTATCGACCCATCGCGGGATGACGAACCGGTCGACGGAGGAGTATTTGACATCTCGGCGACAGGAGAAATAATCGTACCCATTCAAGCGAAGTTGCGGGTGAATCAGCCGACCGCGTTTGCGGTGACCATCGAGAAACCGGGTGGGGTCGTGGTCTCCACCCAGGAGCGACTGCCTTTACTCGCGACGGTAGCCAAAAAGAAATGGATACGAACCCAGATCGGCCCCTCCGATCTACCTGCTGGATTTTCCAAAGTGGAGTAGCATCATGCTGTTGCCGTCTCGTGCGTATCTCTTGATCACGTTGTGGATCGCATTCCTCGGTGCCGGACTCGTGATTGCCGATGACAGTCAGTACAAACTCGGCCCCGACTCGGAGATCAAGGAAGGTGTACCTCAAGGCAAAGTCACGGAGCATCGTTGGGAGAGCAAAATCTATGAGGGGACGGTGCGGCGATACTATGTGTACGTTCCATTCCAATACGACGCGTCCAAGCCTTCGTCGTTGATGGTGTTCCAGGATGGCCACACTTACGTGAATCCCAAGGGTCGGTTTCGCGCAACGGTGGTGATGGACAATCTCATTCATGCCGGGGAAATGCCGGTCACCATCGGCATCTTTGTCGATCCAGGGCATACGGGGTCATTACCGGACAAGCCGGGATGGGAACCTCGACCCGCCAATCGATCCGTTGAATACGACACGGTTTCGGACGTGTATGCATCTTTCTTGGAGAAAGAGATTCTTCCTGAAGTTGCCAAGGAACTCCGATTTACCGAGGATCCCGAGCAGCGAGCGATCTGCGGCATCAGTTCGGGAGGAATCTGTGCGTTCTCGGTCGCCTGGCATCGGCCTGATCTGTTTCGGAAAGTGATGAGTCATGTCGGAAGCTTCGTCGATATCCGCGGAGGACACAATTTCCCTCCCTTGATTCGCAAAACCGATCCGAAACCCCTTCGCGTTTACTTGCAGGGAGGAGCCGAAGACCTCGACAATCAGTTCGGTCATTGGCCGCTCGCGAACCAGGAAATGGCGGCCGCGTTGAAATTCAAGGGCTACGATCACCAGTTTGTTTTCGGCACCGGCGGGCACAACGACATTCACGGAGCCTCGGTGCTCCCTGAGGCGATGCGATGGTTGTGGCGAAAAGATCCTTGATACGTCGCTGATCGGATTCCATGCTTTCTGGACGCGAGCAGCCCCCCGACACCGGCGAACCCGAACAACGACTTGCGATCGATCGATGCGTCGGCCGCACGATGGAATCGTTCCCGGTCCTTCCGTGACGACCGCGACCTTGCGATGATCGCTACGGTGGGGGGATTGCGATGGAAGCTGCAGTACCGATGGGAAGATTTTGATTTTGAGCCGGCATGATCATTTGAACATTGAGGTCGGTGACCGCCGCTTGAACTTGGCCGCGTGTTTCGAAGTAGATTTCCAGTCCATTCTCGTGTGTTGCGAGTCGGAACAGGCT
>JBKDPB010000301.1:0-10909 GCA_046342615.1 Planctomycetota bacterium
CATGTCTTTTGAAGAAGCGTTCAAACTGTTTAGCTTCGTCACCGCCGGGTTCGGTTTATGCTGCATCGTTGCGAGCGGCTGCATTTATCGAGTGCAGCGGGAATTCTGAATCGAGTTTCGAGAATCCAAGGCGTCTTGATATATCTCATGCCTATTGCGTCAGCTTGAGGAGATTGCATCATGATCTGGGCACTCATCCGAAAAGATTTGAGTTTGTTGCGGGTCTATCTGCTCGCTTTGGTTGGAGCGATCGCCGTCTGTTTTTTGGGGGCCGCTATTTCGATCTTTTGGACTGCTCGAGAAGTAGATGAACTGTTCAGGAACTATGGGATGATGGTTGCTGCGATTCTTGCGCCAGGGAGTTTGCTGGGGATCTTCGTCGTTGTGATCTTCAGTCCTTTGCTATCCGGAAGCGTACTCACCCTCGAACGGAGCGATCGCTCATCGCAGTTCCTTGCATGCCTGCCTCCCACGCGGCTCCAGAGTTATCTGAGCAAACTCATCGTCGTCGCGAGTACGGTTTTGTTTTCTCTGGGTATCTGCCTGCTTGCTTGGTTCGTTGCCTATCGGTTATTGCACCAGCAGGCAGAGGCGCCTTTCTTAACCAATCTGAGGTCGAAACAACTCGACGCAGACTCACCTTTGTTCCTTCTTAAGATTTATCTCGGGATTGCCGGTGCATGGGAAGCAGTGAGCCTTGTTTATCGTTACCCTTTTTTCTCCATCCTCGTCTCGATGATTGGGGGATCGCTGATCGCCTCGCTTTGGGCGAAATCCAATGCGGTTGCAACCCTCTGCGGCGTGTTACCTCCCATCGTGATCGGCGTTGCCATCGCGAGAGTCGCAATGGTATGGAATATCGAATTGCCTGAACAAGGATGGTTTAACGTATTCAGCCTCGTCGCCGCCAGCTTCGGTTTGTGCTGCATCGTTGCGAGCGGGTGTATCTATCGAGTGCAGCGGGAATTCTGAATCCAACTTCGAGAATCCAAGGTGATTTGATCTGCTCCTCGTTTCAGCCCCACGAAAATTTGCCTCGGGCTGAACAAATTCTGGGGATCCGCGCATCATGCTATTTATGATTCGTTCTCTCATTCAAAAAAAAGACATGTTTTGGCTGCGGCTGTTCCTGTGCAGCTTCGCAATCGGTTCCGTGTTTTTTGGAATTCCCGAAGCAACGGCCCAGAGTTCTCCCGAGGAGGGTTTTGCGAAAGTCGTCGAGGATCCTGAAGCGGGCACTGTGGTCCTGCAAGTCGCCTCGCGGCGATTTGAGCGCCCAGGCCAAGCTGGTCCGGTCGTGACGACCTACAGCATGTTGCATATCGCGGACCGATCTTTCTTTGAAAAACGGCAGGCGCAACTGGATACCCATGACGTTGTCCTGTTCGAGAGAGCGAACCCTCCCGGAACCGGCCGACGAGCATACTCCCTTCACAAGGACGATGACGCAATATGGTGTGTTTCCACGACCAAGCTGCGTCTGCAAACCCTAGGTAGGCTCGCCAAGGCGTTCGAAAACCGCGAGAAACGCAATCCGCTCAGTATCAAGGACTTGCAGACTCTGGAACTAGGGTTCGCGCCGCTCACCGATCTCGCCGTGGACGCGTGGGGAAACGAGTTCCAGTTCCATGTCACCACGGACGCGCTGGAAATCGTGTCGCTCGGGGCAGACAAGGCGCCTGGAGGAGAGGGCGAAAACGCAGACCTCTTGCTCTCCCAACAAGAGGTGACACCCGCGGTCGATTTTGACAAACAACTTCAACGTCGATCGGTAATCATTCGACAGACGGCGGAGTTATTGGGTCTCGCCTTTCAGGGCGATGCGATGGTCCATGAAAAGGCTCATTGGCGCTCTAGTGATCTGTCGATCGACCAAGTCAGGGAACGTTTGGAGGCTCAGGGCGTGTCCCCCGAGATTGCATTCGGGACGGACGCATGGCTACCGATGCAAATCATGGAACCCTTCCTGGGTCTGATCCAACGCATACCCAACATCAAAAACACGGGTAAGCGGCTCTTTATAGAGATGATGGCCAAGATCACGCTGACTCCTATTCACACTTCTAACGCAACCGGACAGGTCCAGGTGATCATCTACGATCGCAATCAAGTGGTCCTCGATGACCTCCAAGGGATCATCGAATGGGAGCCGAATGTCAAGAGTGTCGGTATCATCTATGGAGGATCGCATATGCCTGACCTCGAAGCGCGATTGCGGAAACTCGGCTATCAGCAAGAGAGCCTGGAATGGACCGACTCCATCACTGCGAGTCTTCCCAAAACAGTCTTCGAAAAAGCCCAATGGGAATGGTCGCGCAAGGCGATCCGCGAACTGATGAGCGAGAGCAATTTCGAAGCCGAGCAGCACATGCGACGGGGACAGGCAGCGAGCGACCCAGAGCAGGCCCTCGCGGAATATCACAAAGAACAGACTCTGCGCGAGGAACTCGTTCAGAAAAATCCGGAAAACCAGGACAGCTCTCGATGGCTGGCTCTCTGTTACGACCGAATTGCGCAAGCCTATCTCGATCGCAAGCAACTCGACACGGCGCTGGAGTTCTACCGAAAAGGGGAAACGGTCAGGCGAGCGATCGCCCAGCGCGATCCTAAGGATGCGCGATCGCAACGCGATATGGCTTATAGTTGCGGAAGGCTGGCTTATGTATTGATGGAAACGGGACAGATGGAAGAGGCGATGGGATTCTGTCAACAAGGGCACGAGATCTACCAGCGACTCCTAGAAGCGGACCCGAACGAGGATCCAAAGAGCATTGCATGGCATACTCACCAACTCGCTGAGTGTTATGACCGTATTGCGCGATCCTGTATCGAAAAAAAACAATTCGACAGTGCGCTCGAGTACTGCCAGAAATCGAAAACTCTAACGCGGTCACTCGCGGAGCGCGAACCGAAGGATGCGCAGTCGCAACGGGATTTAGCGAGCGGATTTAGCTTGCAGTTCTATCTCTTATTGCAATTGGGCAAGACAGAGGAGGCATTGGAATGCTCCCGGCAAGGCTTGGAAATTGTCCAGCGACTCGCCGAGGCTGACCCGAACAATACCGAAGATCGGGAAAGTGTCGAATGGTATCACGCGCTCACTGCTCGTTGTTATGATCGAATTGCGGAGTCGCATTTCGAAAACAAGCAGTTCGACAAAGCGATGGAGTTCTATGAGAAAGGGGCAACCCTTAGAAAATCCTCGGTGGATCGCAACCCCAAGGATATAACCTCGCTGCGCTGGCTGGCGTGGTGTTTTGGCAGGCGGGGAGTCGTATCGATGGAAGTAGGAAACACAAAGGAAGCGATCGATTTTTTCGAACAGGGATTGGATATCTACCAGAAGCTCAGCGATTCCGATCCCAGCAATACTGCGGATCGAGAGAACCTCACGTGGTACACTGACCAAATCAAAGCTGCGAAGACCAACCCGTAGTACGCGAGAACCCAACCCTCTCGCTTCTTACACCTACTTGGCCCTCTTCGTCCTTGAAGTCCTTGCTGTCCTTTCCGTCCTTTAACCTCGAACCCAGGAACCCTCCATGCGATTCCAACCACTCTCTTTGAGCACCCTATGCGCTCTCCTCCTGTTCTGCCCGATCGCGATATTGCCGTCGGCCCTCGGCCAGAACCCGAATGCTTCGAGCCCCGCGAAACTATCCGATGACGAAATCCGAACGCAGTTGGTCGGTTCCTGGCGCATTGTCTCCGCATCGTTCGGCGGGGTACCGAGCGAACTGCACAAAAACTCCATCACCATCAAACACATCACCCCGGTCCATCTCATCTGGATCGGATACCAACCCGACGATCGGCGGATCTTCCGGTCGGCTGGCGGTAGCTGGAAAGTCGTCGATGGCAAGTACATCGAGACCATGCGCTATGGGCTCGATGAGAAGTTCAAGCAAAATATCTTCGGCAAGGACTTCGCTTTCGATTGCAAATTCGAAGGGGATCTCTGGATCCAAAGCGCCAAGTTGCCCGATGGCTCGGATATGATTGAGACCTGGCAGCGGATCCAACCCGAGGAAGACGTCTCGAAGCGACCCGTAGATATCAAACCCTAACAAGCACTTTTTCGATTCGAACGACTTCCATGATCGCTTGCATCCGTCTGATAGCCATCGGATTCGCTCTCACGTCATCGATGGGGTCGGCTCAAGAATCGCCGTCGGCATTCTGGAAAGTCCAGCCAACAGGAACAACCGCCTCGTTTCGCGGTCTCCATGCGCTCGATCGGCAGCATGCTTGGGCCTGCGGTAGCCAAGGAACCGTAGTGCGCACCATCGACGGCGGCCAAACGTGGACTCGATATGCGATCGAAGGACTCGAACAAACCGAACTCCGATCGATCCATGCTTGGTCAGCCACCGAGTTGGTGGTTGCGACGGCCGGGACTCCATGCCGCATTTACCGAAGCGACCATGCCGGTACCTCTTGGAGGATCGTGTTCGAGGACACCGACCCCAAGGCCTTTCTCGACGGTTTGCGTTTTTGGGACGATGAGCGCGGGTTTGTCTTCGGCGACCCAGTGGAGAACCGGCTGATGGCGTGGATCACACGAGATCGCGGCAGAACATGGCAGAAGTCCAGCGAGTCACCGTTGGCGATGCGCGATGGGGAAGCGGGCTTTGCTGCCAGCAACAGCAGCTTGCTCGTCTTCGGGGATCGATCGGTATGGATCGGGCTGGGAGGTACCCCCGGGGCATCGCAGGTATTGATGAGCGATGATGCAGGATTGACATGGCGGCGCAGCGTGGTCGCCCCCATTCCTAGTGGAAAATCATCGGGAATTTTTTCGCTCGCGCGGAGTCCTGGAGGGAAAGCGATCGCCGTCGGAGGGGATTACCTACAGCCGGAGCGGGTCGAGGGAAATATCGCGATCTACGATCCAACGAGCGACACATGGCGCCACCCTCGTGGGCGGCCGCCACGCGGCTATCGCTCGAGTGTCGTCCACTGCGAAAGAGAGAATCGAGAGATCCGATGGATTGCGATTGGGCCGAACGGGTGCGATGCGAGCGGGGATGGCGAGGATTGGCAACCCCTTTCCGATGAGCCCTTTCACGCGCTGAGCGTCGGCGCGGACGGGAGCGTATGGGCCAGCGGTGGATCAGGCCGCATCGCCATCGGCGAGCTTGAGTAATCGCGCCCGCTAGACATGCACAACTCCGCGATTTGTGCTACCGAAAGAGGTGAAAAGCGTCCGGCATCTGCGGTTCTCTCCTTGAGGTGAAACGCCAACTCTTTTGAGGACGACAACCCATGGTTAATTTCTCTGGGAAACGCATCGTCATTGCGGGTGGTAGCGGCTTCCTCGGATTGTCGATGGCCGAGTATTTTTCGAGCGAAGATGCGGCGGTTACGATTCTTTCTCGCTCCAAGCCCAAATGGATGCCGCGATGCTCGCATCACCATTGGGATGGTAGATTACTCGGTGATTGGATAGGTGTACTGGACGGAGCGGACGCAATCATCAATCTTGCCGGCCGTACCGTGAACTGTATCAAGACACCAGATCACCAAGACGAGATCCTTCGGTCGCGGGTTGAATCGATCCAAGTGCTCGGGAAAGCCATGCGTTGGGTGAAATCACCACCACCGGTTTGGGTGCAGATGAGCACAGCACATATCTATGGTGACCCGCCATCGACCGTATGTGACGAAGAGAGCCCGCTCGGTATTGGCTTCGCTCCTACCATAGGGCGAGCTTGGGAGTCTGCATTTGCAGAGAGCAAACTACCCGATCAGCGAGGCGTCCTCATGCGAACGAGCTTCGTTGTTGGTCGAGATCGCGGCGCCGGTGGCGGGGCGCTTGCAACCCTTCGTCTTCTCGCGAGGCTTGGGTTAGGCGGCAAGGTCGGCAAAGGAACTCAAGGCATGTCGTGGATTCACGAGAATGATCTCAATGCACTGTTCGCCAACGCAGTCGCGGACAATTCGATGACCGGAACCTATATCGCTTCCTCGCCCAACCCGGTCTCGCAACTGGACTTCATGCGAACGTTGCGAAAGGTCATCGGTGTGCCGATTGGGCTGCCTGCTTTCGAGTGGATGGTGCGTCTCGGGGCGCCGCTGGCCTTTCGCACCGACCCGGAGCTAGTCCTCTACGGCCGCTATGTCGTCTCAAAACGTTTGGCTGAAGAAGGATTCCGGTTTCAGTTCCCCGACCTTGAATCCGCCTTAAAGGATTTGCACGACAAGAACCACGGATGAGCGAATAGGCGAGCGGGGTCATGCCCCTCTCATCATAGGCGTCGACCGAGCATCCGTTAGCAAGCAATTGCTGCAATCGATCGTAGTCGCCGTCTTTGGCTGCATCGTGTATTTGCAAACAGGCTGCTCCTTGAAGGCCACCATTCAACCATGTCACCCGACAGCTGACAGGCAAGTTTATCTTCGTAAAGACTCTCATGCGGTTCACTAGCAACCATCATTGAGCGTCTCCCTGAGATTTATCGTCTTCGTATTTCTCCGTGCTAGCGTAAACGACTTCCAACTCGTTCACAATACGATGGATACCGTTCAGGGACCGCAGAATCTCTTGTGCTAGCTGCTTCAGATAGTACGATCTCACTTCACCATGAAGGACGAGATGTCCCGAGCAAATCTCGCATTGAAGTCGCTTCAGCCCAAGACCGTTACAGGACCGCAATCGCTGTGCTGCAACCATGACGATCTCATTCGTGGATGAATCACTCGGTGATTTCAATGTGTCTCGCGATTGGTCATGTGCGTTCAGATTTTTTCGGCTCTTTGTCCGTTTTTCAGCGTAAGCAGTGGTAGTCGTTTGATTCAAGATTCCGCCTCCCCGCTCGGTCGAGCGACACTGCATTTAGCAACTCAGCGTGGAAGAGGACGATAACAGCCGCCAACTTCTGCGCTGTGGGTATTTTTAGTGCGACCGACGCCTGATTGTCATCGAGGAGGTTCTGAAACGACCATGGTGGAATCCCCTAGACTTGGGCTCTACGCGCGATGATGGGGTGGTAACTCGAGACGGGAAAGCGGCCCTTCGATTCCGATTTCAACCCATCATTATCCATTTTCCAACATTGCCTGAATCGCTTGGCGATTCAGTTCGGCAGCCGTTTTCGCTCCTAGTTTCTTCTTGATATTCTCGCGATGGCTGTCGACGGTATGGGTGCTCAAGAAAAGTTGGTCCGCAATAGCGCTCGTGGAAACTCCAGCGCCGATCAGCCTGAATATTTCTAACTCGCGATCGGTTAATGTCTCGAGCGGATCATCCATGACATCACGCTTTCCAAGAGCTTGGGAGACGAGCCGTTGCGTTGTTTCGGCACTCACATAGCGATCTCCCCGCAACACCGTTCGAATCGCTTCGATCAGCTTTTCATTCGATTCGTTCTTGTTGAGATATCCTAGAGCTCCAGCACGTAAGGCTCGCTCGGCGTATAGCGACTCTTCGAACGTCGATACGACCAACATTTTGGTTGTAGCGTTGAGCAATCGAATTCGCTTCACCAATTCGATTCCGTTTCCTTCCTTCAAGGATATATCGATCAGGACAAGATCGGGGCAGAACTGTCTTACGAGTTCGACAGCAGCATTTTCGGTCGCTGCTTCGCCACAAACTTCCATGTCGTCTTGCGAACTAATTCTCATATTTAGCCCATCTCTCATCATCGGATGGTCATCTACGATCATGATTCTCGACTTCGCTTTGAATTTCTTCATGCTAGCTCACCTATTGTGGGTATCATGCAGCGGACAGTCGTGCCGTTTTCTCGATTCCGGCTCACTCGAAGTTCTCCACCAATGATGCTCGCTCGGTATCTCATGATACGCAGGCCCAAGCCGCCTTGTGCGGACACCTCTGCAGTTTCTGTAGGTTCGAAGCCGGTTCCGTTATCGGATATCTCAAGAACCGTTTCTACTGGACTCTGAGTAAGGGATATCTGAATGTCGCTTGCTTTGCCATGCTTGATGGAGTTGGTCACCGACTCCTGGGCAATTCGGTATAGTTGCGTGGCCACGGCGTCGTTGCTAATCGCCCCTGTCCCAACAGACTCGAAATGACAATTGAGTCTCTGGTCGGCGTTTGTTGAGGATGCGAGATTCGCCAATGCTGCCTGAAGCCCTTGAGCGCCAATCTGAACCGGCATAATTCCGTGTGAAAGCTTGTGGACATGTTGATTCGCTTCAATCAGACCCTGACTGAGTTTTGCAAGGGTTTGCTTGATCCGCTGATAGTCGATATCGCGAAGTATCCACTCTTTCGGTTTCTTTTCTGATCCATGGGTAGCATTATTGAGGAAGTCAGTCATCGCGCCGGCAAAGAGTGACAGTCCGGTCAATTCTTGTTGTGTTCCATCGTGAAGCTCCTGGCCGATCCGTGATTGCTCTTCGGTGGCGATCTCTAGAATTTGATTTTGCAGCTGCTTTCGAAGTGTGATGTCTCTCAGGATGCCGGTGTAGAGCCCAAGGTGATCGACTCTACCGAGCGCGAGATCGACGGGGAATGTAGAGCCGTCTTTCCGTTGCGCGAGAACCTCGCGCCGATTTCCAACGAGTTCGGAAATCCTCGCTGCAACGGTCTTCGATGCCCCGTCAGCTTGGCTGGAATGGAAGAGTGCTGGCAGCAACGCCGCGATGTTTTTCCCTATCAGTTCCCCAGGTTCAAATCGAAACATAAGCTCGGTCGCGTGATTGATGCTGTCGATCTTTCCCTGAAAATCGATCGTGATGATGGCGTCTGCGACCGTGTTTAAGATCGCATGCAATCGTTCCTTGCTTTCGTTGAGTGCAGCAAAATAGCGGGCGTCCTCTTCCCTCTGTACAGCCTCCGCTTTCTTCCTCTGAGTCAGGTCCACAAAGGTGATGACAACGCCTCCTACATGATCGTCGCTGGTTCGATAGGGTAAGATTCGCCGCAGGTAGTGCCTGTGTTCACGGGTTTCAATTTCCCGCTCGACCAACGTCTCGCTCTCGAGTGCTAGGCTGCATTCCTTCAGCATCGTATCGTCTGCGAAGTTTGGGGCTATATCCTTCAAGGGTCGACCAAGGTCTGTGGATAGCAAATTCAACAAGAACTTCGTTGGTGGAGTGAATCGCTTGATATTCAGTTGTTGGTCGATAAAAATCGTTGCAATCTCCGTACTCGACATCAGGTTCATCAAGTCGTCAGTAGCTTGTTTCAGCTCATTCACCTTTTCTTGGAGCTGGCCGTTGACGGTAATCAGTTCCTCGTTGAGGGATTGCAACTCTTCCTTTGACGTTTCTAGTTCTTCGTTGACGGACTGAAGCTCTTCATTGATAGACATGATCTCTTCGTTCGAGGTTTTGAGTTCCTCATTGGAACTTTCCATCTCCTCGATGGTGCTGTGCAGCTCCTCGCTCATCGACTTGATTTCGATTTCGAGCTGCTGAACCAATTGCGAGTCTTCCGTCTGAATCGTTTCTTCAGCAATGGAACTGTCAATAGACGCGGAATGTTTCACGAGCTCGTTGATGGTCACTTGCTCATGGAACAAGATCAGGAGCAAGCCAGCAACCTCCTTGGGCTCGAGAAGGGGCCTCGCAGTTACGGAGCACTTGAAGTAGTCACCACCTCGATTCACTCGTATATCCGATGTGACAACGGTTTGATTCTGTCGAATCGCGTCTCTGCAAGTTGCCCGAAGTTTCGTGCGCAGACCTGGTCTCGCCATGGCCAAGAGGTCTTTCGTCAGTTCGCCGCGCGGAAACTCTAGGAAATTGGCAAGCGGCCCAGTCACATAAAGAACCTCCAGCGAGTGATTGCACAAAGCAGCCGCCGGTGCGTACTCGTTCAGAATCAGTTTTTCCGTAATCTCCTTAAAGCTCTTACGGTGGATCCCCAAGGGCGAACCCGACGCGATCACGTTGTAGGGTTCGGTCGATTTTCGGAATGGGATTTTGATCAACTCCCGTTTCGCAGAGTCAACCCTCCGAAACAATCGCCATTTCTTGGAGATCGTTTCAAACAATTCACTTGATCTTCCCGTGGTTTCCGAAGGTCCCAGAAAAAGATAGCCACCCGACACCAATGCAAAGTGAAAAAGCGACAGCACATTGTTCTGCATCTCGGGTTCAAGATAAATCAGCAGATTCCTACAGGAGATCAAATCAAGCTTCGAGAATGGAGCATCACCGATCAGGTTCTGGTTTGAGAAGACCACCAACTCCCTCAATTCCTTATTGATTTGGTAATGCTGATCATCCAGCATCACAAAAAACTTCCGGAGTCGATCGGGAGAAACATCACCTGCGATACTGGCCGGATAGACACCAGTCCGCGCAACTTCAATGGCATCGGCGTCAATATCACTGGCAAACAGTTGAACCTTTACGGATAACTTCGCGGCCTCCATCGCTTCCCACAACAGCATCGCGATGGAATAGGCTTCTTCACCGGTCGCACATCCCGCCACCCAGACTCGAATAGGCAGATCGCTCTTATGCCTTTCAATCATCGCCGGAATGATCTCTTGCTCGAGAATCTGATACGCATCAGGATCTCGAAAAAACGCGGTCACACTGATCAGCAGATCTTTGTAGAGCGATGTGATTTCGTCGGATTGCTTATTGAGGAATTCGAGGTACTGGGGAATCGTGTCGATTTGGACAATTCCCATCCGGCGTAAAATCCTTCGAAGAATCATCGGCTTCCGATAAGGTCGAAAATCGTACTTCGCTCGCGAGTTCAAAAGAATCAAGATCTGATTCAGAATCTCAGAGGACTTTTCAGCGGTCGCCACTTCCTCGCTTGAACTATGGAGATAGGGCTGCTCGATATACTTCACGATTGCTGCTGGCATCTGCTCTGGAGGCAGAACGTAATCGACGATTCCGGTGCTAATCGCACTCTGCGGCATCTGGGTGTATTCGGCGGTGCTTGGCTCCTGAGCCTGTCTCTTATACACATCTG
>JBKDPB010000302.1:0-18204 GCA_046342615.1 Planctomycetota bacterium
AGGTCGAATCGCGGTCGCATCGCCGATCGAGACCGAGAACAGACCGCCGCTGGTCGAGCCGTTGACTTCCCCGTACAGGTGCCCGACGTAGAAGACCTCCGGCGAAAGCAATCCGGTGTTGGCATTGGCCAATACCTTGACTTGAAGCCAACGGTCGGCGATGGCGTTATCGGCCCATTCCAATCGAACGCGGGCGGCGGTTGTCGCGGTGCCTGCGGTGACGTTCACGAGCGAGGGAGCGGGCGCGGCCGCCCAACTGCTCGGCGGGTTGGTAGCTTCGTTGAACGCGCCCGTCGGACTCATTCGGAAGACGAAATCGGAGGCGGTCAAGCTGGCTGCGGTCAAGCCCCCCACATCGAACACCAGTCCGTTGATGCCTCGGGTGGTGTTGATGAGGTTGGCGAAGGTCAAAGCTTGTGCCGTCGCGCCGGATTTGGCAATCACCTTCGACGTGTCCAGTGCTGCATCGACGCTGGTGCCAGCGAAGCTCGAACCCTTGTAGTAGACCTTGCTGTTGAGAACCGCGACCAACGAGGAAACGGTGAAGGAGACCTGACTCGACAACCCACCCGCATCGGTCGCGGTGATGGTTACCGACTGATTCGTCAAAACCGTGCTCGGTGTGAAGGACCAACTCCATGTTCCATCTCCATTCCTCACGACGCTTCCGAGGGTGGCGGTCAGAGTCACGGTGTCGCCGGCGTTGGGATCGCTCCAGGTTCCGGTATTCGTGATGACCGACAACACGTTGCCCGAGACCGTAGCCGCTGAAACTGTGACTGCCGGCACGTCGTTGTCTGTTACACGACCCGGCGACCCGCGGTCGTTGTTGTTGAACACCGAACCGCTGGCACGAACTGCTCCATCGATTCCAGCCACGGCAGCCAGCCAGTTGGTCCCGACGTTGTTGTCGGCAGCTGGATTGACAACGTAGATGCTAGCTGACTCAGGAGATGCAGGCCAACCACCGTCTCGAGCAAAATCCACCAGATCGATGTTGTTGTTCGATGGGTCTTGCAGGGTCAGGACTTCCTGACCAATCGCGGGGGAGTTGAACAAACCACCCCTTTGCTTGTTGGATCCATCATCCTCCATCGACCAAGCGACACCAAAGACCTTCGCAGACGCTGGAACCTTCCAATCCGTTCGGAACAGCGTGTCGGTGTTGAGTCCGTAGAGAGAGTTGTAAAGAACTGCAACTTCACCTGGCAGCAACAAGGACCCACTCGCGATCCGTCCCCAATCTTGCTTGTCTTCATCGTTGAGCCTCCAGCCACTGAGATCGACCGTCGTCGTCCCATTGTTGAAAATCTCGACCCATTCGTTGCGCTGCTCTTGAGTGGCTCCCCCCTGTGGGTTGTACATGATCTCGGAGATGAGAACGCTACCGGTCTCATCGTCGGTGACCGTCATAATGTCTTCACCCGATACGAAACCACTCGCGGACGCCGTGATCTTGAGTGGCTGGGAGCCATCGAAGAACGCATCATCCAAGATGGTGATTGCGAACGTTGCGGAAGGCTGACCCGCAGGAATAGTTACCGTTGCAGGGACCGTTCCGACAGCCGTGTTGCTACTGGCCAGAGTCACGATCACATCGCCCACAGTACCGAGGTTGCGACTAACCGTTGCGGAAACTGTGCCCGCTGTCTCGGTTGCGCTCGCAGGTGCGTCGACGGTCAAAGTCGAAGCCTCTGCGGTGGTGATGGTGTAAACCGCCGGATCGGACAATGCAGGCGATGGGAAATTCACCGTGGTGCCGGTGACGACAATGTTGTCAATCGCCCACCACCAATCATTCGTTCCGGTCAAGGCCCAACGGAACTTCATCAGCCCCGTATCCGGATTGTTCACCGTGATCGAACGACGCTCGTTGACATTCGTTGCAGTAGCCGAACCGTTGGTGTTATTTACATCCAAAACCAACAGATCGCTCCAGGACGCTCCGTCGTCGTAGCTGACTTGGACCGTACCGATCTGGTTGTTCGGATTGGGTGTGGTCCCCTCAGGTCGGAAGCTGGAGTCGAACTCCAGCACCACACTGTTGGCTTCGACCGCATCCAAATCGATCGCGTTGGAGGAGTACAAGCTATTGAAGTTGTTGGTGGGTCGAGCATAGTCGTCCCATTCATCCGTATCGCCGATCGCGATCGTTCCCTGACCGCGAGTGAAGTTAGCGCGACCTTGGCCACCTTGATTCTGCCAGAATCCCTTGTTGGCGAACGTCCAACCGGTCCACTCGGGTGCTCCACCAGGAGGCATGGAGCTGTTGTTTACGCTCCAATCCTGCGGAGGCGTTGCAGTGAAGTCTTTGCCATCGAGAGTCACGCCAACCTCTTCCAACACTGCGGGCTTGAGCGTCAGCAGTTCAAAGTTCTGAGCCAACAAGGTAGAACCCACGGTCGCCTGAGCGAGGGTTGTCAAAACCGCACCTGGATCGAGCAAGCCATAAAAAGCGGTCTGCCCCTTCAGATTGGAAGGCAGATCGATGAACATCGTGTCATTGACGATGGTGACCGCCGGTGAATTGACGTTCACGCTGAGCTCGGACTTGCCATCCGACTGACGGACAAGGTGGATATATCCGTTCCCCTTGCGAATCGGCTGATTGAATACGACAGCAAAGTTCGTATCGACCGGTACGTTGGTGCTCCCAGGCAGTGGCGACACGCCGATGATGCCAAAGTCATCGTCCGCGACGACGATTTGCGCCGAGCCAGTCGTAAAGTCGCTTGCGGTCGCAGTGATCGTGACCGTCTGCGGGAACTCGAGCAACGAATCATCGACCGCAGTGATCGGGAACGTTGCCGAAAATGCTCCATCAGGGATCGTAACCGTTGCCGGAACCGTTGCCTCGGTCAAGTCGTTGCTGGTCAGCGTCACAACCAGATCTCCCTGATCGGTTTGCGAACGTGTTACCGTTCCGGTAGCAACCCCACCGTTTTCGCTGATGGATCCAGGGGAAACGCTCACGGTCAGGACAGGGAGAATACCGGTTCTGAAATTCCAAGCGGTCGGGTCCTCAATTCCTGCATAGGGTTCGCCCGTCACTTGACCGCGAATCGCAAGATTATCGATCGCCCACCACATGTTGGCGTTGGTCGCGTTTTGGATGCTAAATCGCAATCGCAATTGGCCCGAGCTTGGATTAGACAAAACTGAGTCGACCGTCGCTGCCCCAATATACTGACCGAACGTATTGGCACTCGTGTAAACAATCCGCTCGTTGCGACCGTCATTCGGATTGAACTCGTCGCCAAAGAACAGGGCATCGGTCCAGGTAGAGCCATTGTCGTACGAGATCTGCATCTGACCGTAACCGGAACCCGAACGACGGAAACTCGAGTCGAACTCAATCGACACAGTCCCTGCAGACACACCTGTCAAATTGATCGGAGCGGTGACCAGGAAGGTGGTGAATTGCCCGGGGTCGCTGGGACGATCGAAAAATTCGTCTGGATCCGCAACCGCTACCGTGCCCGATCCACGTGTGAAAACATTTCCAGATCCGTCGTTGGACGCGGCGATCCAGGAATTCTTGTCCATGAACGACCAACCTCGGAACTCAGAAGTGCTTCCGGTCGGCATCAAGGAATTGTCGACGGAGTACCCCAAGGGAGGAGTGAACGTGAAGTCCGTTCCGTCGCCGCCGGTCTCATTGACGAACGGCCCCAAAGGCAACAGGTCGAAGGTCTCGGAGAGCAACAGCATGCTCGGCACGAGCGTGGAAGAGGTGTCGAGGATCGCACCGTCATCGAAGAGAACATGGTAGTTGGTTTGGAACTTCAGATCCGCAGTCGGATTGATCGTCACCTTCGAACCCGAAATCGTGACGTTGGCCGAGTTGATATCGATCGTTTCGCCAAGAACTCCGGTGCTCGTTTCGACAATATGAAGCCGGCCGCTTCCCTTCTTCACGTTCGTGTTGAAGTTCACGATGAGGTTGGTTCGGTAGTAAGCGTCGGTGGCGTTGTCGGCCGGCACCACGCTGACCACATCGGGCCCCTCGTCGTCGGTGACTCGGATCGTTCCAGCGGCTGAAGTGTAGTTGGTCGCTGATGCTGAGATCGATACCCCTTGAGTACGGTCGAACAACGTGTCATCGACAGCCGTGACAGGGAACGTCAACGAGCGAACGCCACTGGGGATCGTGATCGTCGCCGGTACCGTCGCTTCTGTCGTATCGCTGCTAGTCAACGTTACGACAATATCACCCGTAATGTTTTGAGCGGTTCGCGTCACTGTGCCTACCGCCGTACCACCATTCTCGCTGATATACCCCTTGTCAAATGTCACGGCAAAGCCGAGCGGAACCGGTGTCGTGAACTCCCAGAAGAGAGGATCAGATACTCCACCGAAGGGAACGCCTACGATATCGCCGGTGATCTTGAGATTATCGATTGCCCACCAAAAGTCGTTGCCACCCTCGGTGTAGAAACTAAACACGAGTGAACCACCCGTAGGATTGTTCACACTGCCGATCGCGGCTCCACCACCGGTCACTCCCCCAGTCGTCAATTTCTCGTTGAGGTTCCCTCGGGCATAAGGAGCATCGTTGTCTGTGTTGCTCGGATTCAACTCAAGTAGTTGAGTGAAGGTGGTGCCACCGTCGTAACTGACCGAAAGTCTTCCGATCTGGCTATCCTCAGGTCGGAAACTCGAATCAAATTCGAGCTTTACCGAGTTTGCAGCAACTCCGGTCAAATCGACTGCCTTGGTCTTTAGCGTGCTTTGGAAGGGACGCACTGGACTGTTGCCGTCATCGTATTCGTCGGAATCACCGACCGCGATGTTCCCATTTGCATTATTGAACAAGTTCCGATCCTGGCCGGCCGCAGTGATCCAGAACTCCTTTCTTGGGAAAGTCCATCCCCGCCACTCAGTTATGCCCACTCCGGTCATCGCCGCGTTGTCTAACTGCGTCGTGAAACCATCGGGAGGCGTCGCGGTCCAGTCGGTGACACCGTTGCCGGTCGTCTCGAATACCTGGGGACCGAGCGCAAGGTAGTCGAAGTTCTGGGTCAAAATGGTCGCGTTCGCTGTGGGTGTCGAAGATGAATCGATGAACGCTCCGTTGTCGATCAACACATAGTACGAGTTATCGATGAGCAGGTTGCTCGGCGGATCAATCGTCACTTGCGCGCCGCTGACCGTCACGCTCGGCGATCGAACATCAATCGCTAGACCAACCGCATTGGTCGACTTCCGCAAGATGTAGATGTTGCCCTGTCCCTTGACGACATTCTCATTGAAGGTGACCACGAGGTTCGTATCTACAGGCACTTCCGTTGCGCCATCGAGCGGACTGACGCTGACGATGTTCAGTGCCATCAAGTCACGTCGTTCCAGTTGTTCAAAGAATTGCCGGCGCGATTTGCGGCGAAGCTGTTTTTTCCTGTTGGACCCCTTGAGCAATCGTTGTAACTTGCCTGCCAACGAACCGAGTGATGGACTTCTTCGCACTGACATCGAGTTTCTCCGCTAATGAATGAGCTGAATCGTGATGAATGCCGTCGAAGCGAGCGAATGCAATCGATCACCGCATCAGAACAAGCGATGCAATCGAACCATTCCGCCTAATCGCTACGCACAGGAATATGGCGTGCAGAGATGAAATGCAAGCATAGAAGACATTTTTGTTGTTTTAAGGATTGATGAAGATTTGCGGCGACCCCTCGTAAGAGGGGATTAGTTAGGAGCGTTGGAAAACGCGGGCGTTGAACGCGATCACCACCCGATCCTCCTCCCCAAAATAGGGGAGGCCGCTGTGGAGAAGGTAGGAGGGGAAAAGCAGCAGAAGCCCATCTTCGATCGGAGCGTCAAGGGTATTGGAAAGGTATTTATTCCCGACATCGCGATAGGATCCGCCGGTCAGGATTGGGTTGTAGAAGCGGCTTCCTCCATTGGGAGCTCCTCGGTTGGACTTGGGACCTGAGGCGCCGATACGGACATAGAAGATGCCGCACCAGCTGCAGCCATGGTGCCAATGCGCATCGTGGAATCCGAATTCATTGGTGATGTGGTACCAGCTATCCGGGAATTCGATCACCAGGTCTTGAGGCTTGCCTTCTTGGTTTGCGATACAGACCGCGGAGGCGAGGGTGCCTCGGATGAATTGCACCAATGCGTGGAGCGATTCGTGCTTCCGTTGGAAGAGATCGAAATCTCCTTCATACAGTCCGGAGGCAGCCTTGGCCCCTTCCGCGACGCCGCTGACGACGGCTTCGGATTGGGTGGATTTCAAAGAATAGAGAAAGTCCAGGAGCGACGGGCGGAATTCTTCGAAGCGATCCCAGGACCGAAGAAAGAACATGGTTGGCCATGCTTGAACGCCACGCAGATCAAATCGATGTGTCGAGGCCATGTGCAATCCTCTCTTCTTGGTTCACCGGTCTTTTGCCAATTAAACTACAGGCGAGGCCACTTACCGGCGGCTCGGGCCTAGTTAAGAATGGACGAACAATGTGTTATGTTACGACAGTGTTCGATTCGATGGCTAGAGATACTGGTTTTTTCTCAAGACAATTGGCGAGTCGTCTCTTCCGTTCACCCAAGGAGCGTCAGCATTCCGTGACCCATCCACCACCCGTCCGACAAATCGCTCCCGTCTTTGCCACGCTGATCGGCAGGTTTCAGTACCAGGAGACGGAAAAGGTCAACAGCGAGCTTCATCGATTGATTCTCGACAGGGAGCGGACGACTCCGAGCGATGACTACGCAAATTTAGGGGGGTGGCACTCTCCGTCGGATTTCCTGGAATGGCAAGGGGATGCCGTAGCCACGCTGCGCACATGGATCTCGGATTGCTTGAACCAGATGGTGGGGGCGACGTATCAGTTGCCGGAGGTCCAGGGCAGATCGCTGCCAAGTCGAGGCGGCTTCATGGTGCATGCCTGGGCCAACATCAGCCGCAGTGGCAATTACCATCGGATGCACAATCATCCTTCGAGTTGCTGGTCGGGATGTTACTATGTTTCCTCGAGCAGCCAAGCCAATTCGCTTGCTGGCGTCTTGGAGTTCTACGATCCTCGCCCATTTACCGAAATGGTTTACGCGCCGGGGACGCCGTATGGTCAGCGCATGCTCGTTCGCCCTGTGCCGGGCTTGATGGTCCTGTTCCCGAGTTGGCTGTACCACTTCGTTCATCCGTGCAATTCGGAAGAACCTCGGATCTCGATCGCATTCAACGCATCCTGGAAATCGCAATGACCGCGTTGCAGGACGAACTCAAGCGCGAGATTTTGGGATCGCCATGCCTGTTTCCGATGGATCGATCCACGGACGGCCAGTGGGTACATTTCATTCGACTGACGGAAGAGGATTATCGGCGAGCGAGTTTCATGGACCGTCGCATGCTTTCGGAGGCTGAAGCCCTGGGGCAACCCTTCAAATCGGGCAACATCCCTTGGCCCCTCTTCGCCCCATGGACGCTCGAACTCCCCGTGCGCTGCGACTTTATTTTCCACATCTCGCACGCCGGATCGACGATGCTCGCGCGGATGCTGGGTGAGCATCCCGACTGCCTTTCGATTCGCGAACCATGGCTCCTTCGTTCCCTGGTTGAACCGACCTCCTCGGATTTGATTCGCGGGTTTCTCGCACTCTGGTCGCGATCGTTTCGGCCCAACCAACGCTCCTTGATCAAGGCGACGAGTTTCGTCAGCCAGATTGGGGAAAGACTGATGGAGCACGATAGCGATTCCAAAGCGGTCCTGATGTATGTCCCTGCGGAGACTTTTCTGGCGTCCGTCCTCGACGGGTCGATGAGCGACATCGATTCCAACGCGGCAGCCCGCTGGGCGCGTTTGCCGCAACACGCCGCGGGATCGCTTGCGCTTTCGGAATTGAGTCCTGGCCAGCGAGCGGCCATGAGTTGGTTCGCGGAGATGGAATCGCTGCGCCATCTTCATCGGTTGTTTCCCAACCGAACCCTGTTCCTCGACTTCGATGCGTTCCTGAGGGATCTCCCCGTCCATCTGAAGACCGTCTCGCAGTGGCTGGGACTGAGGGGACACGAATCATCGATGCTCGAGAGTCCAACCATCCAGCGTTATGCCAAGAAACTCGATGTCCCCTACGACTCCGATTTCCGGCGACGACTGCTCGAACAATCCCGCGTCCAACATCAAGCCGAGATTGCCAAGGGCCTTCGCTGGCTGGAAGGGACTCCGTCGGCTGGACTCACTGGACCGGAATGAGCCGTCCGACGGATGGCAACTGAGTAACTTCGGCGCACCTATTTGTTAACCACAACCTGCTTGTCGATAACCCATGTATCGAAAAGCTTCCCTTCGAGATCATACGATTTGGCTTCCAAGGTCCGGCCGTTGATCGCAACAAAGACGAAGTGATGTCCGCGACGGCCGTTGTTCTGGAATGGCGGGCGAATCGGACCGGCCTGCTCGAGACCTCCACCACCCCCACCGGTGATCATATAGACGGTCCCCTCTTTCTGAACCACTTTGCCATCGCGCAGGGGCCAAGTCCGTTCATAGGAATGGATGTGGCCGTTCCAGACGATGTCCACGCCGTAGCGATCGAACAGTTCGGTCATCGGCCGAATTCGGAGATCGCCCCAGGTGCTCTTTCCCTTCCACAAATTCCCGTAATCATCCTCGTCGGACGAATACGAGGGATGATGGTACGTAACGAATTTCCAAACGATATCGGACTCGCCCCGTCTCTCGCGTTCCTGCAGTTCCCGCAACTCCCTTTCGAGCCATCGGTACTGCTCGCTCTCTGGGTCCAATTTCTTGTTGGAGTCGATGACGAAGAACATGGCATTGCCGTACTGGAAGGAGTAGTAGTACTCCGGCGAGGGCACATCCATGTAGCGATAGTAATGGTCCGCATTCCGTTCATGATTTCCCAAGACCGGGAAAAACGGAACGCGGCAGAACAGAGGGTTCATGCTGGCAAAGAACTCATTGACCCATTGGTTTTTCACGAACCCATCGTCCACAAGGTCCCCGGGAATGAGCAAGAAATTCGGACGGAGAGCCCAAGCATATTGCGCTAATTGGCCGTTGACGGTAGGGTTTCCTTGGGTGTCCCCCATCACCGCGAACGCAAAGGGGGTGTTCGGCAGGGAGGCCGTTTGAAAGGAGGAAGCATCGTTGCGAAGGGTCTCTTCGCGTCCCTCCTCCTCGACGAACACTTGATAGTAGTAGCCAGTCTCAGGCTTGAGCCCCAACAATCTCGCCGTATGCAGGAGTCCATCATCGGTCTCTGCGGTCACCTCCTCGGTGAACCGTACGGTCTCTCCATACTTCACCGTGACTCGACCTTTGCGACTCAGTTCACACATGACGCTGATTCGGTCCTGCGTGGCGAATTGCAAATAGGGCTTGACGACGAACTCGAAATCCTTGGCGGGATCCAGTTTCGGCGGGAGACTCACCCAGTCCTTCTGGTGCTCAAAATCGTGGGCGACCCACGCGGGCTTGGCGGCGACATCGTAGACGACCACCTGAGCCAATCGACCGATCAGCGGGAATGACTCGTTCTGGTCCAAGTAGGCGGCAAGGGCTAATCGGGCTGCAGGCGGGTAGAGGATCTTGCCATGTTGTTCACGGCTCTCTCCATCGAGCGTTCCATTGACCCAAAGCTGCATCGATTCCCCGTCGTAGATGCCGCAGACGTGATACCATTTTCCGCGCTCGATCGAGGTCTTGCCAGCGAGATACGTCATCTTGCCATCGCCATCATCGCTGCCGGTCGTTGCGAGTCCAAAAGTGAACGTGTCTCGGTTGTAGCCCAGGACCCAGCCCTGCTCAAAGTTCCCATTGTCCTGAAATGCGGAGATGATCCCTCCGTGATCTTGTGTTTCGTCGATGCTGACCCAAGCGGAGATGGTCAGCTGGTCGTCCGGCAGGATCGCCCGCACTTCTTCCCACGAGGGTTTGGCCGTGAGTATCGATTCGGCGCTGTCGAAGCGCAGGCACTCCAGTTTGCCAACCTTCTCGGCGCGCGGGGGATGACGAAACGTCAAGTCGGGCCCCGCTTGGGATTTCAGCACGCCGCTGTCGGAAAGAAACGAGGGATCCAGCAGCCAACTCGCGCGGGGATCCGGACCTTCGTGAGCTCGAGTCGACCCGCGATCCATCAAGGCGAAAGTCAATGCAACAGCCGATGCAATACAAACCCAAGGGGCGTTCCACGATCGCATGTCGGAATGTCCTCGCTGGCAAAGAGAAGAAAGGGTGCGTCCACGCTCACGCGTCGGATTAGAAAAGGCCCAGTTCGATCATTTTCGAACCGGGCCTGGTTTCATCGGGAGTCGAGGTGCCTGCGCGTGACCGCCTGCTGTTCGTCGACGACTTATTCGTCGGCGTATTATTCTTCAACTTGAGCAGTGTCCGCCCGGTTTCGGGTTCCCAGTGCGGTATAGATCGCTGGGTCGATCGACTCGGCGAGGAATCGGACGGAACCGTCGACGAAGCCAAAGTTTGCACCGCTTCCGTGTCGGCTGCCGTAGGAGATCTCATAGGCCGCGAACTCGGGAGATCCCGGAGGCACGGGCCGCAGATTCATACGCACGCCAGTCGACCCAAGGTGCTCGGACATGTCTCCTTGGTTATTCGTGTCGACATCGTCTCCCCCAAACGCCCAGTGGTCCTTGCGACCCATGTTGGGCTGGTTGTTTTCTCGAACCACGCCCATCTCGGGAACCATTCGAATATCCGGCTCAGCCTCCCCAATCACGATCGTGTTGGCGGTACCGTCCGTGATGGATTCCATCCTAGCGCCCGTCATACCCCATCCCTTGCCGTTGTACTTGATCCGTTGGTGAGCCATCTTGTTGATCATGGCGCCATCGAGATCGTGGATGATTTCGGTCGCTCCCGTCCCTCCCCATGGGGCCGTTGCGACCTGGCGACGCCGGTCCACGGTCAGTACTCCCGAGACGCATCCCAAATAGTTCGTCGGAGCTCGCTTTTGAACCATCCAGTTATCCCCGGAGATGTCGGCCGCCGACTCGGGAAATGAGGAGGAAGGGCAACGGAACGTTGGGATCCGTTGCTCGCAGGCATAAATGTTCTTGAACCAACGATTGTAGGCCCGATTGTTCAGCGCGGCCTGCGCTGTGATACCGGGGATCGGAAACGCCCACTGGAAATTTCCGTCGCCATCCTCTTGGAATGTCATCACATTGTAGATGTTCTGCTGCTCCATGTAGGGCAGAATCAATGAGTGCCATGCCGTTCCCACTTCGAACTCGGCCCCCATGGGAAGCCCCTTCATGGCGCTTTCGAAATTGGCGATCGAAAGAACGAGCTGTTTGGTGTTGTTCTGGCAGCTCATCCGACGAGCGGCTTCGCGAGCCGCCTGTACCGCCGGGAGCAACAAACCCACCAAAACACCGATGATTGCGATCACCACCAATAGCTCAACGAGAGTGAAACCAGATCGTGCACGTCGTTTCATATCTCCTCACCTGTCCCTTTAATAAGTCCGCCCGTTGGAAAAAAATTACTTGGTCTTGATATCGAAGTTAAAAACGTTCGCTACGCCCTTTTCCACTTTTACTGACTCCCTGGTTGTACTGGGAGCTTCGTAGTAGTCGGGGAAGAGATTCAGAACTCCTCCCTCAACCTCGCTCGGCTTGGTCTCAGGAGGCAAGGGGTCGCCTTTCGCAGTAACCCATGCCACAAACGTTACCTTGTATTGGCCTGCCCAAATTCCCTCCTCCCCCTGAGGATGCTGGATCGTAAACTTGCCGCTATTGTCGGTCAGCCCGAACCCAAATCCATGGCGATCAGGATTGAAGATCTCGGTCTCCTTCAGTTCGGGAAAGAACCCGACCTTGCAGTTCGAAATGGGTTTGACGTCCAGTTTCACGACCCCCTGAACCGATTGCATCGAGGGTCGTGACCAACTCAAATAGCCGATCGTTCCTATGGCCAAAACGGCTCCGACCGCTCCCAGCAATCCCCAGAGGATCCGCGGATCGATATTGATGGAGTCGTCGTCGCCGTCGGAGCTAGCAGTCTGCCGAGATTTCTTGTTCTTGGCCAACTCGGACTTCACCCAGCCACTAATCTCTTGGCTAGGCGAAGACGCAGGTTTCTTGTTCTTTGCCATGGATCATCTACGAGGATTGGAGGGTCGTGTGAGGGGAAGCAACGCGTTTGTACCCGCTCGAGGAATCCAGTAGCGAATCATTCTTGATCAAGTCAACCGGCCACGGTGGCCTCATCGCCACGCAACGTCACATCGCAAACATGGAACTCCGCAAACCCGCTAGGGAAAACGCAATCCAGGCTTGAGTCATGGCTTCGCAACTACCGCTTCCGATTTATCCAATTCCCATGGGAGGGAGTCCAGACTCAGACAACTCGGATTCCACAAGTCACCCCAAGATAGCAATTCGCACGCGCGGAACCACATTTGGACTGTGAAGAAATTGTGAGTATATTGTTAAGCCGGCAATACTCCATTTGGGTGGTATTTGGGGTGCGGCTTAGCGTGTTGGTTTGGCCCAGCGCTGGAAGTAGATGTCGAGGCTCCGTAAGTTGGTGCCTGATTCCCGGTCCTGAGCCTCGCCGTCCGCTACGTTCGAAATCGGCCGTGTGGCCGGGGCGTTCGAAACCGAGGGAACATGGAAGGCCGGAAGGGGTGCCGCAAAGACCGTGTCGGTCAGTCGCGTGCGGATTTCGGCTGATTGGGAAGGAGGGGAGGCGAGGTCGCCCGTCCCCTTTCTCATTTCGATACCTGGAGCGGCAGGGAGTGGTCCGCCTGCGGTTCCTTCCCCTTCGGCAGCGGAACCTGCGACAGGAATGGTGATGGCGCGCAGCGAGGCGAGTCCTACTCGGGGGCGCATCGCGGTGACATCACTGATGGAAACCGAGCCGGTTTTGTCCAAATCGAAGGGGCTGGTGACCGCAACGGTCGATCCCACGTGGGGTCGAATCGCAGTCGCATCGCTGATCGACACCGAGAACAGACCGCCGCTGGTCGAGCCGTTGACTTCCCCGTACAGGTGCCCGACGTAGAAGACCTCCTGCGAAAGCAATCCGGTGTTGGCATTGGCCAATACCTTGACTTGAAGCCAACGATCGGCGATGGCGTTGTCGGCCCATTCCAATCGAACGCGGGCTGCCGTTGTCGCGGTTCCGGCCGTGACATTCACAAGCGTGGGGGCAGGTGCCGCCACCCAACTGCTCGGTGGATTCGCGGCTTGGTTGAATGCGCCGGTAGGACTCATTCGGAAGACGAAATCGGAGGCGGTCAAGCTGGCTGCGGCCAAGCCCGCCACATCGAACACCATGCCGTTGATGCCTCGAGTGGTATTGATGAGGTTGGCGAACGAGAGCGTCTGCGCCGCCGCGCCGGACTTGGCAATCACCTTCGACGTATCCAGGGCGTCTGCGACGCTGGTGCCAGCGAAGCTCGACCCCTTGTAGTAGACCTTGCTGTTGACGACCGCGACGAGGGCATTGATGGTGAACTGGATCATGGAAGAACCGCCGTCGTCGTCGGCTGCCGTGACTGTGACCGTTTGGTTGGTGTAGGCTTGGCTGGGGGTGAAGGACCAGACCCATGTACCGTCACCGTTCTTGGTCACGGTGCCGAGCGAGGCCGAAAGCGTGACGATATCGGCCGGCACATCGCTCCATGAGCCTGTGTTGTTCAAGGTGGAGAGGACATTCCCGCCGACGCTGGCTTGAGCGACCGTCACGGTGGGGTTGGCGTTGGTTACGGAGTAGAGGAAGTCGACGCTTGAAATCCCGCCGAAGCCATCGTCCGCAGTGATGGTTACACTGGTGGGAGCCGTATCGTCGGGGCCCGTAAAGCTCCAAGCCCAGGTGCCATCCGTGTTTTTCACGACATTTCCGACCGAAGCGCTGAGGTTCACCGCCTGGAGCCCGTAGACGGAAGACCAAGTGCCCGTTTGCTGGAGAGTCGTTCCCTCGATCCCCGACACCGACCCCGAATTCACAGTGACTTTAGGCAACTGCTTGATCCCGTACGTTTGATTGACCAAGAATCCCGGAACGGTCGCCGATCGTAAACCATCGGACGGAAGCGTATTGACCCATCCCATTCCGGCTTGGGTTGTCAAATTGACCAGGTGCGAACCGTTGGGAAGATCGAGAAATGCTCGTCCGAAGCTGTCGGTTACGCTTCGATAATCGCCGCTGGATACGATGCGGAGTGACCAACTGAGGACGGTTCCCGTGTCGAGGTTCGTGTCATCGGTCACTTCCAATTTCCAAGTGCCATTCGGATTGAGTCCGTTGAAGCTGGCGAGCGACCCTTCTGGCCGGTATGTCCCGGTGAAGGGTGATGTCCCTGTAGTGATCGATGCGGCCGCCGAGTCATCCAGGGTGGTTCCTGTAAAGTTATCGCCGCTACCCCCGACATCGGTAAACAGTTCCACGCGCACGCCGGTAGGCGATATGAGGAATACGTCCAAATCGGAGTTCCACGTATGAGCGATATCGAGGATCACATCGACATCGACGGTGCGCGATGGAAGCGCTTCGACGCTCAGCTCGCCATAAGCCGTCACGAGGTCTGCGATCGGAACTTGAGACGTTGAGGTGAACGTGTTTGTGAACACACTGCTATTCGGGCGGATGATCGATTGGCCGGCGACCCCGGCGTCGGTTGTGTCTTGGACTCCGTTGGCGTTGAAGTCGTCAAAGACCTTTCCGTAAAATCGGGACGGCTTGTAATATCCGAAATCGCGCTGCGGATAGTAATCCGAGGGCTGAGCGACATTGAAATCATGGAACATACTCGTCGTCGCTGAGAACCCCGTCGGCATGGTCGTTGCCACGCGATAATTCCCCGGTTCTAAGTCGTCAAAGCGAAAGAGACCTTTCGGGTTCGTGGTCGTAAACGGCTCACTGAATCCAAAGTCCATGGTCCAATTGAGCAGACTTCCTTCGTCGAAAGTGAATAGATCCTCGATCTCGAGAGTCCAGGACCCATTGGGGACGGTGCCGTACAGAACCGACAAGGGGCTGTTCGGCTTGAAGGAGCCGGTGAAAGGGGCGGTCCCCGAAGCGATGGAGACGCTGGCTTCATCGTCGAAGACCGTGTCAGTGAAATTGTCGCCGCTTCCACCCACTCCGATCGCCAGAGGGACCCGCGTTCCATCCGGAGCAATCAGCGTAATGTCCAAATCACTCACATAGGTATGGACGATATTGATCTTTACATTGATGTCGATCATCTTTTCCGTGAAACCCGTGACATTGATGGCGGACGTGACCATCGCGTTATCAAAGATGTCAACGGGTGTTGAATTGGTGACGGACGAATAGCTCACATCGAGCGAACCATTTTTGTTGGTGTCGAGAAACACCGTGTGCCCCGCCCGAGGCAGATCGTCCAGGTCGTAGGCTCCATCCCCGTCCCAGTCTTCAAAAACCCGTCCTTCCACCTTCGGGATCTTGCCGATCCCTCGGAGCTGACAGGTGAAAACGGATTCATCCGAGTCATTGGAGAAGATTCGAATCGTCTTGGTGACCGTCGACTCCGTCGTCGGCGTGAATCGAACCGTGAAGGTGGTGGCCTCGCCGAGAGCGAGGTTGGTATCGGAGGGTGCCTGAACGATGGAGAAATCGCCCGTTTCCAACGTCATGCCGGTGAGGTCGAGCGCAACGGTTCCTTGATTTCGGATTCGGAAGGTGGCTTCGACAAATTCGCCCACATACACGTCCCCCAGGTTGTAGATGGATACATCGCTGACCAATTCGCCTTGGTCCGATTGGATGGAAATCTCCCGGTTCCCCAGCCCTCGCAGCAAGCTGGCCGCATTGAGGCGGCCATAGCCGCTGTCGTACGATTTCCCGGCGACCATATCGTAGGTCTCACTCGCCAGCATTTCCGCATTGACACGCATCAGCGATCGATACTGCGCAGGGCTCAAATTCAGGCCGAGTTGCTCGCTGTGCGCGATGGCCAGAGCCATAATGCCAGTGGCGAGAGGAGCCGCCGACGAGGTGCCGCCGAATCCCGTGGACCCGGTTCCCGTGTAATCGCTCTCCGAGTATCCGTCGGCACCGGTGCGGTCCGTGGTGTCGATCGCGAGGGTCCCAGCAACTGTGTCATTGCTCGGGGCAACCACATCGACCAATGGGCCGAAGCTGCTGTATGCCGAGACCTTTCCGAGGTTGTTCACAGCACCAACAACCGCAATGCCGCTATTGACCGCGGCTTGAGTCGCGGGGTAGATGACGTCGATCCCGAAATTGCCCGCTGCGAAGACTTGCAGGGAACCACGTCCAGAACGACCCTGCGAGGTTGCCCAAGTCAACGCATCGTTGATGGCGTTGCTGGGCGCGCCTCCACCCCAGGAATGATTCGACAGGTCCGCAGCTTGCCAGGTGCCAGAACCATCCCGTTTGCGGCCGGCCGCGTAGTAGATCGCTTCCGAAATTCCCACATCGGACGCCACGTTGTTGCCAGCGAAGATGCGAGCCGCGAGTACCTTGGAGTTGTAGGAAGCTCCCGTCACGCCCGTCTGATTGTCGCCCCGTGCTGCGGCTACACCCGCTACGGCTGTCCCGTGCCCATCGAAGGGAGTGTCCGGGTAGCTGATGTTGTTTTCGTCCACAAAATTCCATCCGTTCACATCGTCCGCCCAACCGTTGTTGTCATCGTCGATGCCGTTGTCGGGAATCTCGCCGGGGTTGACCCATACATTCAAGTCCAGATGGTCGATCGAAACCCCGTCGTCGA
The DNA here is from genome assembly GCA_046342615.1 of Planctomycetota bacterium. Lineage (GTDB taxonomy): Bacteria > Planctomycetota > Planctomycetia > Pirellulales > Pirellulaceae > JBKCUI01. Next base: position 16,696 of record JBKDPB010000302.1, read on the forward strand.
CGACCCCAATCGTTAACGAGGACGATCCCCCTTGGATCACATCCCATGCCTCCGGAAGATCGGAATCGGCATCGGCGAGTCCGCCGCTCTGTCCCGTGTTGTTCAGGTGCCAGAGATTTCCGAAGCGAGGATCGTTCGGGATGTAGAACTTCTGCCAAGCCTGATAGAAGTTCGGGGCGGTCCAATTCAAGTTCGGATCGCTCGATAGTTCCTGGATCGCCTGGAGTGCGGCTTCACCATACCCTGCGGCAAGTGTCACGACGAACTGGTCCGATGTTCCGCCGACGGGGCGATACGCCAGGAACTCGGAACGTCCCTCGAGCGCGCTCTGCGGCGTGCGTCCCGGCTTCAAAGAGACGATGGCCTCGTTGAGAAGTACGGCTTCGGATCCTGTTTTGGCGTAATGAAAAACGGAGACCGACCGCTCCACCAACCCGGAGCCAATCAATCGACTGACAAACGAATCATCGATCGGATTGGCGGATTCATAAACAAAGAACTCGCTGCCAAGACGACGGTTGGGGCGGAGTCCCCATTCGGTCATCAGGTCGAGGTTCTTCTTGGCCGCATCGATCACATCGAGCGCAATTCGATGGGATGCGACGACCAAGCCTTCGCTCTGGTCGCCAACCTGATAGTAAAACTCCGCGGGTTTCGACTCGGCGGGTTTCTCCGATCGAGCGTTCGTACCTCCCTTTCGCGTGTACGCGACGAGCGTATCCGACAACCCATCCTCGGCGGAAGGATTCACAAGATCCATCGCCATCAACCGTCGCGATTCGAGTGTCTCCAACGAGAGCAGTCGTCGTTGCAGGCGTTTGCGCCGAGCGTGAGAAGTTGCAGTTGCAGCGCGATGGTGCGGAATTCTTGGCATGATATGGAATCTCAGATAATCAAATAAAGACCGGGTATTCACCCTAGGACGGTCGAACCATTGAATGTGGAGGACGCCCATGATTTTCTATCAAGCATGGGTGAAAATCTACCAGAAGAAGAACTTTTTCGGCCCCTTCATGAACTTTTGGCCAAGGTCATGAAGGGATAGCATTCCGAAAAACAAGGGCGATACACCATTCCGTGGCTTGCGAAGGGACATTGCAGGCTCGCTCCCCGGTGTCGTTGTGCGACGGGGATTCAAGCTTCTTGGCTACGGAACTCGCTTCTCGCTTGCATCGCTCAGAAAACGGATTCACCCGGTGGCACGAGGCTCCCGTTCCCGCGTTTTCCCCGGCGTTGAAAGTAGGCGTCGAGGCTCAGCAGGTCGATCCCCGACTCTGGGTCCTGCCTCTTGTCGTCTGCCGCCGAGACCGCCAAGACGTTGGGGATTTGGGTTGAGGCGTCGGAGTGACGTATCGGTAACGGCATCTCAAATACGGTGTCGGTGAGCCTCGCGCGAATCTCGGAACCGCTGGATACCACACGGTTCGAGTCCCCGGTTTTCGTGGTCCCTTCGAGCCCTGGAGCCGCGATCACGGGCCCTCTCCGGGGGCCTTCCCCTTCCTCGGCGGA
>JBKDPB010000303.1:0-17782 GCA_046342615.1 Planctomycetota bacterium
CTTGAACCTGCACGACCTGACCATCCCGCTTCATCAAGCGCGCGGATCGGACCACTTGGCCGATATCCCCCTCCTCCGTCCCGGAGTTGCCGTGCAGGGCCCCGCCTACGGTACCGGGGATTCCAACCAAATGCTCCACGCCGGCCAATCCCTGTGCGACGCACGAGGTAACCAAGTGCGACAAGCGGACTCCGCCGCCGCACTGTACGGTGGTTTCGTCGAATTGGATCTTGGCAAAGGAGGGTGAGGTTAGATGGACAACAAGCCCTTCAAACCCGGATTCGCGAACCAGCAGATTGGAACCGCCACCGAGAATTCGAACCGGAATTCCCTTGGCCGCTGCGAAGGAAACGAGGTCCTGAAGCTGGGGCTCATCCAGCGGTTCCGCGAAATAGCGTGCCGAACCTCCCAGCTGCAACCGAGTGAAGGGCGCGAGAGGCACATTCTCACGCACCAAGGTCTGAAAATGGTGGAGGTCCATATCCGGATTTCCGCTCCCTCGCCGAAGGCTAGTGTCCTATCGACGCAGCGGCAAGGACTCCGATGCCCTTCGGATCAATTCCTTCACCCGCCGAGGGGTCTGAATTCCGGTCAGCGAATACCGTTTCCAGCCGCTCTCGCTCTCTGAAAAAACCACGATTTGCGGCAAAGTCTTGCCCTGCATGACCTGATCCGCAAGCTCGGGGTGTGCGTCTTTATCGAGTTGAGTGTAGACGACTTCTTCAAGTTCGCCAGCCTTCTTCATCGGGTCGATCGTATCCGACTTCATGGTTTTGCAGGCGGGACACCATTCGGCTCCGACCAACACCACCAATGGCTTCTTCTCCTCTTGGGCCTTGCGGTACGCCGCTTCGTATCCCAACGGCTTGTTGTCCCCCTCATCGCTGCCTTGTCCGAACAAAACAGCCACCAACGCCAAAGTCGCTATGTGCAACATCTCTTGGTCTTACTCCCTTTTTTGGGTTTCACTCACTTCCTCAAGCCCGAGACGAGTCACCCTCTGCGTTTCCCTCGACCATTCATCGAATGCTCGGTTCCACCTCGAGGCGATCCTGCCGCTCTCAACCACCCACCAAACATTCGAGTCGCTTGGTAAAGTTTTCGGATTAGGCAAAGTCGACGGGCTTACGACAAGGCCGGTCAGTATAAGGATGACCTTCGACCGATCAACCGCGCCCCCACTCCCGCTTTGCTAGCATCGAGATTTTTTTCGGTCCGTTTGAGCCGAATTGCTGCGGTGCGGAACTCTCCCGAGCGGCGTCCTCGGCCAACCCTCAAAACCGTTAAGTCCAGGATGCGTGGGAGGTTACCTGCGACTTGAAAAAGCCGGGCCGACGCGCGTTCTCGGGCAAGTTTTCAGGCACGGAGACACTTGTCAAGCCGCAAAAAAAAGGTTTTTCGCCAGCCTCAAAACCCTTTCCGAACACCCACAAGAGGGGGTGCTGGAGCTTGTTGGATGGGGTGTTTGACAGGGGGGATCGCCGAGGCCGGGGCTATTCGACCACCTTGGCGTCGATCCACTTCATCAGACTTCGGAGCTTCTGACCGACTTGTTCGATGGGGTGTTTGCGTTCCAGCCGTCGCGAGGCTTTGAACGCGGGAGCGCCGGCCTTGTTTTCGAGGATCCACTCGCGGGCGAATTGACCGGTTTGGATCTCGCGAAGGATCTTCTTCATCTCGGCTTTGGTTTGGTCGGTGATGATTCGTGGTCCGCGCGTGTAGTCCCCGAATTCTGCGGTGTTCGAAATGCTGTAGCGCATGTAGTTGAGCCCCCCTTGATAGAGGAGATCGACGATCAGTTTGAGTTCATGGAGGCATTCGAAGTAGGCCATCTCTGGCTGATACCCGGCTTCCACCAACGTTTCGAATCCTGCCTTGACCAGTTCGCTGACGCCACCGCAGAGGACGACTTGTTCGCCGAACAGATCGGTTTCGGTTTCTTCCGCGATGGTGGTCTCGATGACCCCGCCCCGTGTTCCGCCGATCCCCTTGGCGTAGGCCAATCCTTGTTTTTTGGTGGTTTCGCTCGCTCCCGTTCCGAGTGCGATCAAGCAGGGGACTCCGCCCCCTTTGACATACTCGCTGCGAACCAAATGCCCGGGGCCTTTGGGAGCGACCAGCAGCGCATCGACTCCTTGGGGCGGTTCGATTTGGCCGAAGTGCAAATTGAATCCGTGGGAGCACATCAAGATGTTGCCGGGCGACAGATTCGGTCGGATGTGGGATCGGTAGAGATCTCCCTGGACTTCGTCGGGGAGAAGGACGTTGATGAGGTCCGCTTTCTTGGTGGCTTCGTCGATCTCCATGGGCTGAAAGCCGTGGCTGACGGCCAGGTCGTAATTCTTGCTGCCGGGGCGTTGGCCGATGATGACCTTGCAACCGCTGTCCCGAAGGTTTTGGGCTTGGGCATGCCCCTGCGAACCATAGCCGAGGATGGCGATGGTTTTGCCCTTCAAATGGGAGAGATCGGCGTCGTTATCGTAGTAAATCGTGGCAGCCATAGCGTTTGGGTATTCGAGGAATGCGGTTTTCCACGCGGGAAAAGCGTGGCTTGTTGAAGTTGCTAGTTTTGTGCGACCGTCGTGGGAGCGTCTTCATCGATCAAGGCGTCGGGGTTGCTCCCCCGAACCATGGCGATTCGCCCTGTTCGAACCAGCTCGGTGATCCCATACGGCCGCATCCGTTCGATAAAGGCCTGAACCTTGCTTTCACGACCCGAGATCTCGATCATCAGTTCCTCCGAACCGACGTCGACCACTCGAGCGCGGAAGATATCCACCAACTCGCGGATCTCGCTTCGCAACGCCCCGGTGGGGGAACGAACCTTGATCAACATCAGGTCCCTTTCCACGTAGTCGTTGGCGCTGATATCCTGAACGGACACCACGGTGACGATCTTCTCAAGCTGTTTGCGGACCTGCTCGAGAATGCGATCATCGCCTCGCACCACAAACGTCATCCGGGACAGCCCCGCGTTCTCGGTTTCACCCACCGCCAAGGAATCGATGTTGTATCCTCGAGAAGCCAGCATGCCTGAAATATGGGCCAGGACACCAGGAACATTCTGAACGATGGCGGAGATTACGTGCCTCATAGGCTCATCACTCAATCTCGATCAATCGACGATTTTTCGCGGGTCCCCCACAGCTTGTGGACCCCTCACAGGTCGGGAATCATAAAGGCAACAGCAGGTTTACTCAAGTGAGCCGGATGCAATCCTCATCCAACAACGAGCCCTCGGGCTATCAACTGATCGACTTTGGTCGCGGCCGCAAGCTCGAATCCTTCGGCGGCGTTGCCATCGATCGTCCCTGCCCAGCCGCCCATGGCCCGGTGGCCCTGCCAGAGGCCTGGCCATCAGCCCAGCTAATCTACAACGTTTCGTCGGATCGATCGGGGGAATGGACCTTCGGGGCCCCGCGAGCATGGATGATGGCCTCGCAATCGTTGCGGCTGATGGTCAAACCTCAGTCGTCGGGGCAAGTCGGGCTCTTTCCCGAGCATTGGCAGCAGTGGCCATGGTACGAAAGGAAACTCGAACAATGGCGAGCGGCGCATGCGAGGAATCCAACCGACGATCGCTTGCCTCGGGTGCTGCACTTGTTCGCGTACACGGGAGCGACCACGCTGGCGCTCGCGGCCATGCGAGCGGAACTGACCCACGTCGATGCCATGCGGTCCGCCGTCGAGTGGGCTCGCGAGAACTGCCGAGCTAGTTCCATGGAATCGTTACCCATCCGCTGGATCGTCGATGATGCTCGAAAATATGTCGATCGGGAACGAAAACGGAAAAAGCGCTATGAGTTGATCCTGCTCGATCCCCCCAGCTACGGCCACGGAACCGAGGGGCGGGCATGGTCGATTCAAAGGGATCTGGCACCGCTTCTTGAAGCCTGTGCCGAGCTGGTCTCGGACAGGGGCATCGGAGTGGTACTGACAGGACACAGCCCTGACATTGAACTGGCTGCTTTGCACCGGGCCGTTGCCGGACCGTCGGCCAAACCGCGTCTGCCTGGACTGGAAACAGGGCAAGCCGCATTATTGGATCGCGCGGGTCGATCGCTAAATTGCGGTTATGTGGCCCGATTTTTGACGGAATCCACCCTTGGGCCATCCGCTCAGGGGTAAGATAAAGGGGTGGTGGACCATGACGTTGAGGTGGTCCCTGTGCGGATTCGAGATGCGGGTTCGAGATGCGGGTCCGAGCGCGTTTCTCGGCGTTGAAGGAACGTTATGAACCGAGATGGGATGGACCAAGACGTCGTGCTCTATGACGGGGAATGCAAATTTTGCATCGGTCAAATCGCGCATTTGCGGCGTTGGGACACGCGAGGTCGTCTCCGGTTCGTCTCCCTGCACGAGCCCCAGGTAGCCACCGACTATCCCGACTTGAGCCACGATCAGCTCATGGAGCAAATGTGGGTCGTCGATTCTCGGGGAGGACGCCACGGTGGAGCCTACGCGCTCCGATACCTTTCGCGGGCGTTGCCTTGGCTGTGGCCGCTGGCTCCGATGCTGCATTTTCCCGGCATGATGCCCGTCTGGAGTTGGATGTATCGAAAAATCGCGAATCGACGTTACCAGATCGCGGGTCGCCACTGCGACGACGGAACGTGTTCCCTCCACGGAGCCAAGGCAACGAGTTCCTCGCGGTGAGGTTCTCGCCCGCCCGACTCCGCACCCCTTGATTGCTTGCATTCCACCCCTTGAACAGGTCAATATCTGTCTTGGTTTACCGCGGGGGGTTTTGGTATCGTGCCTCGATCTCGAAGGAACGAGAGCTCACGAACCAGCGATTGCTGGAATCGCAATCCAAGGATTGGGAAGGAAACGAGGAGATGCCAAAGGCGACCAGTGCCCTATCGAGCGTGCATATTCGATGGATGATTCGGCGCGACATGCCGTCGGTTTTGGGGATTGAGAGCGCGAGCTTCGAATTCCCATGGACGGAGGATGAGTTCATCCGCTGTTTGCGTCAGAGGGATTGCATCGGCATGGTGGCAGAATGGGCGGAGCGCGTTGTGGGGTTCATGATTTATGAACTGCATCGAACTCGGATCCATATTCTTTCGTTCGCGGTCCATCCGGATCACCGTCGGCAAGCGATCGGCACGGCGATGATGGAAAAGCTCGTAACGAAGCTGTCGTATCAGCGGCGCAATCGCATCGTGTTGGAGGTGCGAGAAACCAACCTGGACGCTCAGTTGTTTTTCCGCAGCCGCGGATTTCGCGCGACGGGAGTACTGCGCAACTTCTACGAAGACTCCACCGAAGACGCGTTCCTGATGCAGTATCGGACTGCGGAAATCGAAGAGTTTCAAACCGAGGATCTTCGGCGTCTGGGGCGCCGAACGGGTTGAGCGAAACCGCCTCAGGAAAGGGCTGCAACCGCATAACGCGTCGCGTCTTGTTTCGAGCCAAGCGATTTGACGTCGAAAGCGTGCAGGAGCATCTTGCGGACGGTCGACAGCTCGAACGGCATATCATCCGACATCCCGGCGCGGTGGTGATTTTGCCCCTGGTGGATCGAGACCATGTTTGCATGATCCACACCTATCGGGTAGCCATCGACCGCTGGCAGCTCGAACTACCGGCGGGAACTCTGGACAAGGGGTTGCCGCCGTTGGAGATGGCTGAGCTCGAGCTGCTCGAGGAGACCGGCTACCGCGCGGAGCGATTCACGCCGATCCATACGTTTGCCATGTCGCCGGGGATCCTGGACGAAAAAATGCACTTCTATGTGGCGAGCGGATTGACCGTCGGAGCGCCGGAGCGGGAAATGGGGGAGCAGATGGAGAATCGGATTCTGTCTTGGAGCGACATCGATCGCCTTCTTCGCGACCATCGCATCATCGATGCCAAGACGCTGGTTGCCCTTCTGTGGTACATGCGATACCGAGAACATGCCTGAGATGACGCAGCCGCTGCTGACCCACCGGGCTCGGTCCGCCGATCGCGTTTCGGATCCGATCGCCCCGATCGCCCTCGAAGCGGCTCTGCAAGGGTCCCTTCGCTTGATCGAAGCGTTCGACACCGACGTGGACATCACCGTCAAGGGGACCGCCAATTTCGTCTCGTCCGCGGACTTTGCCGCCGAGCGTGCGATCGTCGACACGATCCGCCTGCATTGCCCCAACCATGCGATTATCTCCGAGGAGAGTCATCGAGATCGAGCGGATGCCGAGCACTTGTGGGTGATCGACCCTTTGGATGGCACGAGCAATTTCCTTCATTCGATCCCGCACTTCGCCGTATCGATCGGATATTACCATCGAGGAGTGGGACAGGTCGGAGTGATATGCAATCCGATGACCAGCGACTGGTATGTGGCGGTCGCGGGCCAGGGAGCTTGGCACAATGGTCATCGGATGCGAGTCAGTGGCGCGGCTCGTCTGGATCAAGCCATGATCGCGGTGGGATTCTACTATGATCGTGGAATCATGATGGAAGCCACGCTCGATACCCTCGGGGATCTGTACCGAGCCAATATCCATGGGATGCGGCGTATCGGTGCCGCCGCGTTGGATCTCGCTTATGTCGCAGCTGGCCAGTTCGAGGCCTTCTTCGAGTATCACCTGAGCCCGTGGGATTATGCTGCTGGCGCGATTCTGGTGCAGGAGTCAGGAGGCGCGATCTCCTCGTGCGGGGGCCACCCCCTTCCGTTGGGAAACGCGAGCAGCGTGTGCGCCTCCAATGGCCTCCTTCACGCCGAGATGCTCTCGAAAATCGAATCGCACTGGCGCCGCGTCTTGGAAAACAAGCCTCGCCATCCGCATTAATCGGAGATCACTGGAGTGATGGCCAGCGAAACGTTTTCATTTCCGCGCAGAAGCTTGACCGTGTAGGCTTTGTCCGCCGGCAGCTGCTCCACCACGCTTCGGAAGTCTTCTGGGGTAAAAACGCGCTGCTCGGCAATCTCGAGGATCACATCGCCAACTTGAATGCCTCCCAGGACCGCGGGTCCGTCGGCGTTGAGACGCGTGACGAGCACCCCGCCCCGGAGCGGCAGCTGCAATTCGTCGGCCTGATCCTGGCTGAGTCGTTCCACGCGCATACCGACTTTGGCTCGCCGCACTTTGCCGAATTCCGAGAGCTCGCTGGTAATCCATTTGACGCGTGAGCTGGGGATGGCAAAGCCGACCCCTTGAAAGACCCCTGTGTTGCTCATGATGGCGGTATTGATTCCCACGAGGTTCCCGTCGAGATCGAGCAGTGCGCCGCCGGAGTTTCCGGGGTTGATCGCCGCATCGGTTTGCAGCAGTTGGCCTTCGACCAATCGCCCGACGGTTCTCCCTTTGGAGCTGATGATCCCGACGCTGACCGTCTGATCGAGTGCAAAGGGACTTCCGATGGCGATCACCCAGTCGCCGACGTTGAGCCGGTCGGAATCCCCCATGCGAATTGCGGGAAGCGGAACGCGGGACTCGATCCGGAAGATTGCCAAATCGCTCGAAGGGTCCGCGCGCAGATCCGTTCCGAGCAATTCGCGACCGTCCGACAGACGGACTCGAATTCCCTTCGAGTCCTTGATCACGTGGTTGTTCGTCACGCACAGCCCGTCCTCGTGGAGAATGACGCCCGAGCCGATGTTGAAATTGCGCATCGAGTTGCTGTCGAGCAGATCCAGGTCGTCGAGGGTTTCGTCGACATCAGGACGTTTCGCGAGGACCGTCACGACGGACTTGAGCCCTTTGCTGGCCGCATTTTGGAATGCGATCGACAGACTCTTGGCATGGCTGCGAGCCAGCAGCTCCAGATTTTCCGTGTTGGTCGCAGGCTCCTGGCCAACGGAAGTCGCAGGGATCATCTCGAGGCATGCACAGCAAGTCAGTGCGAGGAGAGCCTGGCGGAAAGGGGCGGTCAGTTGTGCAACGAACTTCATGGAATGGATCCGAAGATGGAGCTTGGAAAGTCGCGAGAACACCATGCACTCCAAGCTGTGCACCCCAAGCTGGGGCGCCACCTTGGCGCGATCTCAGTATGATACGCTCTGCGCCGGGCGACGCGAGACACCGACTTCCCAAGGAATCGGCAAAGTGTCCTTTCGCCGACGGCGGCTCTGACCCACCAAGCCAGCGATCTCCAAGACAGCGAGTCCAGAATGATTCCAGCGGTCCTCATTGCCAAGAAGCGGGACGGGTGCGATTTGAGCACCCCCGAAATCGACTTCATGATCGCTGGTTATGCCCGGGGAACGATCCCTGATTACCAGATGTCCGCCCTCGCGATGGCCATTCTCCTGAGGGGAATGAACGATCGGGAAATCGCCGATCTGACCGACGCGATGATCCGTTCGGGAACGACCTTGCAACGCGTCGGCGACCTTCCTCGCGTCGACAAGCATTCGACAGGAGGCCTGGGGGACAAGACCTCGTTGATTTTGGCCCCCCTGCTGGCATGCTGCGATCTCGACGTTCCCATGATCAGCGGCCGAGGGTTGGGGATCACGGGTGGGACTCTCGACAAACTCGAGGCCATTCCCGGTTTTCGCTGCAACCTGACCGAAAGGGAAACCGAAGCGATTCTGCGCGACATCCATTGCTTTATCACGGGAGCGACCGACGATCTCGTACCGGCCGACAAGAAACTCTACGGTCTCCGGGATGTCACGGGGACCGTGCCGTCGATCGCGTTGATCACCGCCAGCATCATGTCCAAAAAAATTGCGGAAACGCTCGATGCACTGGTGCTCGATGTGAAATGTGGGAGCGGTGCGTTCTTGGCGACCGACGAACAGTCCGAAGCGTTAGCGCGTTCGCTCATGGCGATTGGCAAGCGGGCTGGCGTTGCCACATCCGCTTTGATCTCCGACATGAACCAACCGCTCGGCTCGATGGTCGGCAACGCGTGCGAAGTCGACGAGTCGATCGATGTCTTGCAGGGAAAAGGGCCGTCGGACGTTCGCGAGCTGACTTTGGAATTGGGGGCGCGCGTGCTGGTGGCCACAGGTCGATCGCTCCAGCGACGCGATGCGCTGACGCTGCTCGAGGACCATCTCGACTCCGGCCGAGCCATGGTGCGGTTCGAAGCCATGGTCCGTCGGCAAGGCGGGGACGTGCGCCGGGAGCGACCTCTGGGCCGCTCCCGCCCGTGGACCGCTTCCCGCAGCGGAACCATCACCCGCATGGATGGCCAGAAGATCGGAGAGGCGGTCATTGCCATGGGAGGTGGCCGAACCTATTCCGGACAGTCGATCGACCATTCAGTCGGGCTGTGCTTTGAGAAACGGCTCGGCGAAACGGTCCATCGCGGGGACGTCGTCGTCCGGATCTTGTGCGACAGCGATTCCAAGGCAGAGGTGGCCGCGCTCGTGCTCGAGACCGCGATCGGCATCGACGATGCGAGCACCGGAAATGGGGCCATCGCCAGACGATTATGGAGAGACTTCGCCTAATTCCATCCGTCCCAAAACGCGGCTTGGGAGGGCCGCCGTATTCGAATAGACTAGGGTGAGGGTCGAGTCACAGGTCGCACGCACGAGGAATTTCATGTCGAAGATATTGCAGTCGTTGCCGGTCGGAAAACGGGTTGGGATCGCCTTTTCCGGAGGACTCGACACCAGCGCGGCGATTTTCTGGATGCGCAACAAGGGTGCGATTCCCTACTGCTACACCGCCAATCTCGGCCAGCCCGACGAATCGGATTATGAAGCCATCCCCAAGCGTGCCCTGGAATGCGGTGCGGAGGCGGCCAGGCTGATCGACTGCCGCGAGCAGTTGGTTCATGAAGGATTGTCCGCTCTGCAATGCGGCGCGTTCCACATCACGACGGCGGGCCTGCCGTACTTCAATACGACCCCTATCGGCCGAGCGGTGACCGGCACCATGTTGGTCCAAGCCATGCGCGAGGATGGAGTCAACATTTGGGGAGATGGGAGCACCTACAAAGGAAACGACATCGAGCGATTTTATCGCTACGGGTTGCTCGCCAATCCGGATCTGCTCATTTACAAGCCGTGGTTGGATCAAGCCTTCAATCGCGAGTTGGGCGGGCGCAAGGAAATGTCGGAGCTGCTCGAACGAGCCGGTCTCGGATACCGCATGAGCAAGGAAAAGGCCTACTCCACGGACTCCAATATTTGGGGCGCTACCCATGAAGCCAAGGACTTGGAACAGCTCGATCGGGGCATCAAGATCGTGGAACCCATCATGGGTGTTCCGTTTTGGAAACCCGATTGCCCCGTTTCCCCCGAAACGGTCGAAATCACGTTTGAAAACGGCCATCCCGTGGCCCTCAACAACCGATCCTTCGCCTCGCGTGTCGATCTGGTTTTGGAAGCCAACGCCATCGGCGGCCGCCATGGGCTGGGAATGTCCGACCAAATCGAGAACCGAATCATCGAAGCCAAGAGCCGAGGGATCTACGAAGCTCCCGGGATGGCGCTGCTGTTTATCGCATACGAGCGACTGATCACCGGAATCCACAACGAGGGAACGATCGAACAGTATCGCGACATGGGCCGCCGGCTGGGGCGGCTGCTCTACGAAGGTCGATGGTTCGATTCCCAGTCGCTGATGATCCGCGAAACCCTGCAGCGCTGGGTGGCAAAGGCGGTGACGGGTTCCGTCCTGCTGGAGCTTCGCCGCGGCAACGATTACTCGATCCTGGACACGCGCAGTCCCAACCTGACGTACAAGCCCGAGCGACTGACCATGGAGAGCGGCCAAGGCGAATTCGATCCGTCGGATCGCATCGGTCAGCTCACCATGCGAAACCTCGACATCGCCGACTCCAGGGAGAAACTCGAGATCTACCGAAGCGCAGGCTTGCTGCGCGGAGACTCGAACGATTCGATTCGGCTGCTGGAGGAATAGCGGTCCCATCGCCCCCTCCCGACTCTGCTATTAACAACTCGCTGCACCGAAGTTTATCATGAGCATTCCCTACTACCAAGTCGATGCGTTTACAGGCACACTGTTCGCCGGCAATCCGGCGGGGGTTGCGATTTTGATGGAGTGGTTGACCGACGATGTGATGCAGGCCATCGCGGCAGAGAACAATCTGGCGGAGACGGCGTTCGTGGTCCCTCGGGGCGCCTCGGTGGACCTGCGTTGGTTCACCCCAGAGATGGAGATGGATCTATGCGGTCACGCGACCTTGGCGGCCGCCCACGTATTGTTTGAGCATCTGGGATATCGCAAGGTGAGCATCGAGTTTCAGACCCGATCGGGGATGCTTCCGGTAACGCGATCGGAGAACCTGTTGACCTTGGACTTTCCTTCGAGACCCGCGGCGGCATGCGATGTTCCCGAGGCTCTCGCGGAGGGATTGGGAGCCCGTCCCTTGGAGGTTTACAAGTCGCGGGATTTTCTCGCGGTGTTCGAAAGCGAGTCCGAGATTCGCGAGTTGCGCCCCAGGATGGATGCGCTCTCGAAGCTGGATTGTTTGGGGATCATCGCCACGGCGCCGGGCTATTCCTGTGATTTCGTGTCCCGATTCTTCGCGCCCGCTGCAGGTGTTCCCGAAGACCCGGTCACGGGCTCCGCCCATTGCACGTTGATCCCTTACTGGTCTCGGCGTTTGAAGCGATCGCAGTTGCATGCCCTGCAGGTTTCCAAACGGGGCGGGGAATTGTTCTGTTCGGAGCGGGGTGAGAGAGTCGCGATTTCCGGACGGGCCGTCACGTATTCGACCGGGTTCTTGCACGTGGGTTGAGCCGCAGCCTTCAGTTGCCGGCCTGTTCGTGAAGCTTGGATTCGAATTCCTTGAGGGCCTTGACCAACGAGGGTTGGTGCGGCTCGAGTGCGACGGCTTTTCTCTGCTGTTCGACCGCTTCGCGGTAGCGATTTAATGTGGCGAAGCAATGGGCGAGCGTATCGAGATACGCGGACCGATTCGGGGACAGAGCGCAGGCCTTGCGACTGAGGTACAACGCCTCCTCAAAATTCCCTTCCGTGTTGGTGATCAGCCAAGCGAGCGTGTTCATCTGGTTGGAGAGCGTCTGCTGTTCCGTGGCTTGAAAACGCGGGTTATCGCGTTTTAGGTCCCGTTCACGGGCATCGATTTCCTGCCTCAGCTCGGACGCGACGCGCTGCTGGATCTTCCGCCGCTCCTGAACCTCGGCGTCGCTGGAATTGTCGAGCCGGTACAGGCCGATGATGGCATCGACGTTCTCCTGCGATAGTTCGATGGACTTCAGATACATCTCTCGAGCCCGCGCGGATTCCCCTTTGCTTCGCGCATCGTCGCCGCTGTAAAGATAGAAGTTGGAAACGACGCTATCTCCGCCCTGCTCCGAGACTTGGCTGCGAAACATCGGTTCGCGCTCATAGCGACCCTTGTATTTCTCGAGTACCTCGGCCGCCTCCGCGTCGCGGGAGAGTTCGTGGAGCATTTGCGACAGCTGCGTCAGATTGAGGACGGTGGCGAATTCAACGTCTTCTTCGTGTCCCTGGATGGCGAGCCGCAGTTCTTTTTCGGCCCACGGGAAACGACCTCGTCGGATCAGGAAGTTTCCGATCGCGGAGCGTTCGAAGACCAGCGAGCCGTTTCGCTGGAGCATTTCCTCCAAGCGTCGATTCAGGGGCGAACCGTCTCGTCCCTTGGGATCGGCGTTTCTTGGTTCGCCTTGGGCGTTGACGGGGGTTCGAAGCAGTGTCAGGTCGGCAACTCGATGGGCCATCTCGATCTTCCCCTGCAATTCGTAGCTTTCGGCGAGCAAGTAGCCGAAGCGCGGATCGAGGAGTGCCAGGTCGCTCATTCGCCCATGCTGTTCCTGGACGAGTTCCGCCAGACGGGTTTCCAGAGCCCACTGAGCGAACTCGATGGATTGGGTGCTGTAGCCGGGGCTCGATTCGGGAAAGAGTTCCGGAATTTGACGGGCGATCTCCAACGCTTGACCCCGCTGTTGCGGATCGGCCGCGAGCCCCTCCACCAACCAACGCTGCAGGTCCGCGACGACTTCGATGCTGGTGTCGGGTGACTTGGCTTGGAGAAGGTCTTTTTCCTGCTGGATCAGGTCGAGCCAGGGTTGGGGGGAGATCGGGTCGTGGCGGGTCGCGTAACCCAAAACCCATCGCCCTGCGTTGCTCATGGCCCCATCGAGCAGGTCGGCAATGACCCCCTTGCGTTCGTCCAGGGTTTGGCCGATCTGAGGCTTGCCGCGCATGACAAGCATGGCGGCCCGTTTCGCCAGACAACCCTGCGTTTCATAGCGAATCAGGCGGCAAAGCGCCGGCAATCCTTCGTCGGAGTCCAGAGCGTAAAGCGTATCGATGAAGGCGGAGCGTTCGTACAGGGGGGCCGTGGAATAATTGCTGAGAATCCGACGCACTTGAAACGGATCGGTCTCCCAAGCCCAGTTGAACTGGTTGCTTTGGACCAAGAATCGAGCTTGGCTGGAGATTTGCGGATCGGGATGGAAACTGGCTCGGTGGAGTTGGTCCAAGGCTCGGACCCCGATCCGCGCGAGTTCGCTCTGGGCCTGGAGACGGACGGCGTAATTTCCATCCCCTAGCTTTTCGATCCAGCCCACGATTTCCGATTCGAGTGCTTTCTCCCGGAGGGCGCTGGATGCTTCTTGCCCTCGCACGGCAACTTCCGACACGAGGAACCCCGGCACCGTCAGCCCCAACGCCAGAGACCGCGCCATGGGCCAAAACCGAATCTTCGGATCCTTGGTTTTCAATGTCCGCCCCACGAGAGTGAAGTGATCGCTCGACCGGGATGGTCTTTTCGACGCCCATTGTTGCGAATCCGGAACCAGAAAGCCAGTGAACCGCGATGGCTCTGCCCCTGGATTCTTCCGCAATCCTAACCTTTTTTTGCCGACCGTGGTTGAAAATTTTGACAGCCGACCACCTGCCACGATAACATAGTAAAGATTGCGACGGCGAGCGTTTGGAGCCAACGACTCGAGTCCCCGCGCAGCCAACTTATCCGCGTAAACTGGCTCCGACAGCAGGAATGCACCGAACTCATATCCGGTAAGGGTTTCGCACGATGGCGAAAAAGCTTCAACACGTCTGGGGAGTGGAAATCGGCCAAAGCGCCCTCAAGGCGCTGCGATGTCACATGGATGGAGATACGGTGATCGCCGATACGTTCGACTATGTCGAGTATCCGAAGATCCTGTCTCAACCCGAGGCGGAACCCGAGAAACTCATCGCCGATGCGCTCGAGCAATTCATCTCCCGAAACGACTTGAAGGGGAACATCAAGATCGGCGTCAGCGTGCCGGGCCAGAGCGGCTTGGCGAAGTTTTTCAAACCACCTCCGGTCGAGGTCAAGAAGATCGGGGATATCGTCAAGTACGAAGCCAGGCAACAGATCCCGTTCGACCTCAACGACGTGATCTGGGATTTCCAGCCCATGGAAGGTGCCCAAATCGAAGACGGCTACGCGTTGGAAAGCGAAGTCGGATTGTTCGCGATGAAGAAGGAAGCCGTATTCCGCGCGCTCAAGCCGTATCGCGATCGCGCGATGGATATCGACTTGGTGCAACTGGCCCCGATCAGCATCTATAACATGGTCACCTACGAACGGTTTGCCGAGCGACTGGCCAACGACACGTTCGATCCTGAACATCCCCCCAAGAACACTGTCATCCTCTCGATCGGTACCGACGCCAGCGACTTGGTCGTCACCAACGGTTTCCGCGTCTGGCAACGAAGCATTCCCATCGGCGGCAACCACTTCACGCGGCAATTGACCAAAGACCTGAAACTCACGTTTGCCAAGGCGGAGCATTTGAAGAAAAACGCCATGCAGGCGGATGATCCCAAGTTGATCTTCCAAGCCATGCGCCCGGTGTTCAACGACATGGTGACCGAGATCCAACGATCGCTGAGCTTCTTCAAGCAATTGAACAAGAAGAGCGAAGTGGAGAACATGCTGGTCATGGGAAACACTGCGAAAATGCCTGGACTTTTGCAGTTTTTGAACAAGAATCTCGGCCTCGACGTGGATATGTTCGACAAGTTCGCGAAGCTCGGCGGCCAGGAAGTTCTCGGTGCACAACCCTTCAAGGAGAATGCTCCTGCTTTCGGCGTGGTCTACGGATTGTGCCTGCAACTGCTCAATCGTGGACCGATGCGAACCAACCTTCTGCCGCGCGACATCTCCCTCGATCGCGTCATCCGAAACAAGAAACCCTGGGCCGTCGGCGCCTTGTCGTTGTTGATGGTCGGATTCGTGTCCCATCATGCGATGCTCGGACAGGTTTATCGGCCCGTTCGCCCCGAGATTTGGGGAACCGCCGAGACGACGGTCAAGAACGCGGATCAACGATCCCAGGATGAGATCAAGAAAGATACCGACATCAAGAACAAGCTGACGCTCTACAAGAACGTCGGGGTTGAAGTGAGCAAAGGCGCCGAGCGCCGCATGATGTGCCTGGAACTCTACAAAGCGATCGAAGCTTCGCTCAATCGCGATGAGAAGTTGATGGACAAGACTCCTGTTGAACTTCCCTTCAAGGAGCGGCAAGACTTCCACATCACGCGGGTCGAACAGATGTACTACGACAATCTCGCCTCGTGGTACAACGCGGACATGAAGAAAGCCTACGAAGACTCGGTCTCAATCCGCAAACAACTCGGTTGCGAAATGGTGAACCGTCCCGCGGACAAGAACCCCGACCCCACCGGACCGGGTTGGGTCATCGAGTTGCGAGGCTACCACTTCTACAAAGGTCTCGAAAAGATAGGGCTCGAGGGAGCCTCGCACGTGGAGAAGTTTCTGATCAATTACCTGGAGAATGGCAACGTGCGATTGCCCGGCGCCCAGCCCGGGGAAGTTCGCGAAGTCTCGCTGTACGACTTGGGGATACGCCGTCCAGTCCTTCGCAACAAGGACTCCAAACCGAATTATGCGTTCCGAATGCCCAACCCCGAATACCTGCGGGTCCTTGAAGAGAAGGGATTGAAAGGACCGCCAGGAACAAGCGGTGGATCTGGATCCAAGCCCTCCGCAGGAGGCGCCGGGGGAGGTGGCAAACCCAGCTTCGGCGGCGCTGGCGGTGGTGGCGGTGGCGGCAGTAGCGGTGCCGGCACCCTGGGCGACGATGTCGGCGAAGGCGAATCCGGAAAGTCAGGTTTCGGCGGAGCCGGAATGGGCAATGCTCCCGCTCCCGGAGAACCCCTCAAGGATGCCGCCGGGAATGTTATCCCCCCCGACTTCGAAGCACCACGGTTCGAATTCGTCGTTCAATTTGCGTGGAAACCCGGCGACTTGCTCACGGTAACCGGCCCAGCCGTCGTCGCCCCAGCCCCAACCACATCGAAGGGGGGCATGGAAGGGTTCAACTCCAACGACGAAGGGGACTAACCACTCCCCTTCCTCCGCGCGACCAATCCCACTCCACCCGAACCAACCCGCTCACAGAAAACGAACATTAGGAACGCGACATGGAAGACCTCAAGAAGTACCTGAGCATTGCGGCAAAGCACTCGTTCTGGATCCTCACCGGGCTCGTGCTGCTCCTGTCGACAGCTTTTTTTTACTTGACCAAAACGCGTCTGGATGAATCGATCACCACGCGGAAATCCGCGCTGGAGGCTTCCTTTAAGAAAATCAAAGACGTCGCCTCCAAGACATCGACGCACCCCAACGACTTCTCGCACAAGGAGATGGAACGTCGGCTGGTCGGGCTCCAAGAGGATGTTGATCAGGCTTGGAAATTCCAATACGAGCGGCAAAAAGAGTTTTTGACATGGCCCACCGAAGCCTTCTACAAGCCCGAAACCCACGAAATCTTCAACAGCTTGAGCCCCTTCGAGGACAAGGTTCCCTTCCCCCTCCCGGAAAAGCCTCAGGCCCCTTTGGATGCGATCACCCGAAACGATCGCACCGTCTACAAGAACTACATCGCACCTGAGTTCCCGGCCCTCGCGCGGAGGATCGGAAGCTCCTGGAAATTCACCCTCGATTCCGCCGCGATGACACCCGCCCAAGGTGGTTTCGGGCCTCCTCCAGGAGCCGGCGGATTTACCCCTCCCGGTTTCGGGACCGCGTCCGCAAACCAAGATACGAGGGATCTCGTCCGATGGCCCGAGGAATCCCAGAAAGCCCTCGCCACGGCAGTTTTGCCGTGGTTTGGCCGTGCCACCCCTCCGGATATTCATGAAATCTACTACGCCCAAGAAGACATTTGGATCCTTCGCGGTTTGATGGACATCATCGCCCAAACCAATGCAGGTGCGAATGAGAACTTTCAAGCGATCGTGAAGGAAATCGAATGGATTCGGACCGGCCCGAGAGCTAGTCGGGACGTCGGCACGCTTTGGGCCGCGGGCGCCGCATCACCAGGCGGCTCGGGCGGAGCCCCCTACGGTGGCGGTGGCCCCCCCTCAGGCTATGCCGGCGGTGGGGGCGGCGGCCCCCCCTCAGGCTACGGAGCCATGGGTGGACCCATGGGTGGCAAAGGCGGCGAAACCGCAAACGCGGTCCGAGCCGCGGTGCGAATTGACCCAGCCGACGGTCGCTACGTGGATTCAAGCCTCAAGCCGCTCACAGGCTCCCAGCTTCGATCCGCAATGAAACTGCAAAACGCTACCGATGCGGTCAACGCCGTCGCGAAACGGGTGCAAGTTCGCATGCGATTGAAGGTTGATGAACGGTTCGGCCGGCTCATCACCGAGTGCGGCAACGGAAAAATGATGCTCGAGGTCCTCCAAGTTCGGTACAACACCGATCCCGCTCCCGATGTCGCTGCTGGCGGCGGTGGGGGCGGCGGGGGCGCAGCGGGCGGTGGCAGCAAACCCTCGTTCGGAGGAGCAGGCTTGGGCGGTGGGGGCGGGGGAGCCGGCATGCTCGGGGACGGGGAAGCTGGTCTGTCCAGCGC
>JBKDPB010000304.1:0-41573 GCA_046342615.1 Planctomycetota bacterium
GTATGCGATCTGCGGCTGGATCGATGCCCGACTCATCGCCAGCCCATGGAAGGAGAGCAATTGGTGGAACAACAATTGCCTCGAGCTCCGCTATTTCAAAACTCAACTAGCACACCACCGGTTCTTCGAGAAAGCTATCGAAGCGGAAGGGTTGCCGGAAAAAGATGCCCTCGAGGTGTTCTATCTCGCGGTCGTTCTCGGATTCCGAGGTTTTTATAAAGACTCTCCGGCGGTCATTCGCGAAAAAGCCGAGGAACTGGACTTGCCCGACAGCATCGAACGATGGTGTCAGCGGGTCGTCCGCTCCCTGCACCTGCGTCAGGGAAGGCCGGATATTCCCGGTCAAGTGATCGTAGGAGGTTCGCAGGCACCTCTCCAAGGCAAAAATCTCCTCCTGCAATATTCGATGATCAGCCTCGTGCTCCTCGCTGTGGCCATCGCGATTGTTGTCCTGCTCTTCAAAACCTAAATCCGAATCGTTGAGACGTGCTGATATGTTGAGTGCTTTGGAAAGTTTGATTTCAGCAATCACGTCCCCTGTACGTCAATTGTATTACTTCCTTCAGAAAGTCACGCCAGGAAGTCAGGCTTTCGGTCGCCTGTCGTTGCCGATGCGATGGGCCATTCTCGCTTTTCTATGTCTCTCCATCGCGCTGGCGGCCTCGCTGGTCCGACTCACTTTCGAAGAAGGGCAACCCTGGAGTTGGGTAAAGTATGCTCTGATCGGTATCCCGCTCGTCATTTTCATTTCGGTCCTCGTTTACTGGTTCGTCGTTTTCTGGCTCAAAGAGGAGCCCTCCAGGTATCCCGACATCGATCGTGTCATGCTCGACGGATTCAAGCAACTCGATACCAGCGGCATCTCCATTGCCTCGACCCCGATTTTCCTCGTCCTGGGAACCGATGATGTCGCGGGGAACAGGGACATGCTGGAATCCGCCGGTCTCCGAACTCCCGTACTCGCCCCAGCCAACGGCGATGGTCCCGTGTCCATCCATGCCTCGAAGGATGCGATTTGGATCTTCCCCCAGACGTGCAACGCCATTTCCCGTCTTCGAGGATCGTCGCCGCGAGTCAACATACCGGAACCCGAGTCCAGCGAACCGTTGAGTGATGCGCCCCATGGAACCATGGCGGTCGAGGATATGGAAATCGATCCCGAAGATAGGGAACGGGATTGGGGAAGCCCTGTGGAACGAGAGGATGATATGCCAGAGATCGAGGGGGGAACCATCCAACTCGATAACATCGATTTGAGCCCGAATGAAGTCAAGTCGGTGGCGATTGCCCCTAAAAAAATCCAAAGCCAGGATTTCGCCGAGACCGAGGATCGATTGCGGTATCTATGCAAATGGATCAAGAAGGCGCGCAAGAATCTTTGCCCTATCAACGGCCTGCTAACCACCATTCCCTTCGATCTGATCGAAAGCCATCCCGAACAACTCTCCTTGGCGATCAAGAAAGACTTCCAGGTCTTGCGTAGCGAACTGGAAGTCCGCGTGGCAAACACCCTCTTGATCACAGGCATGGAAGATGAACCCGGGTTCATCGAGATGACCCGTAGGTTGGGAACCCAACGGATCACCAAGCAGCGAATCGGAAAAGGCGCGGACGTGTGGGTCAGTCCTGAGAGCGATCGGCTAGTGGCCCTTGCGAAGCATGCGACTGCGGTCTTCGAAGACCAGATCTTCGAGCTTTTTCAGCAGGACGATGCGCTCAGGAACAAACAAAATGCAAGACTGTTCACTCTGTTGAGTCGCATGCGAGGAAACTTTGCCAACAATCTGGCAAGAATCATGGGAGAAGCGTTTGGGTTCGATCCCGTCAAACAACCGGAACTCTCGGAAGAACAGTTTCTCTTCAGCGGTTGTTACTTTGCCGCCTGCGGATCGGAACGGCAGAGACAAGCCTTCGCTCCCAGCGTGCTGAACAAGATCGTCGGTGAACTGCAAGGCGAAATTGAATGGCTTCGCGGCGCGCGTGAGCGTGATGCTAGGTATCGAATCTATGCGAACTGGATGGCCCTGGTCGGTCTTCTTTCCCTGATCGCTATCGTCGCTATGTTGGCCTACAAGTTCTGGCCAGCCGGTTCCTCATCAAGCTAGTTATCGGCCGCGGCGAATAGTCCGAGCGGCCCGGCGCTGGACCATTCAAACAATGCCCACGCGCGGCGCGTTCGAAGAAAACCACTTATCGGCGAGTCTGAATCTCTGATGTACTCTCCGTACATGGACGGATAACTCAAGGAGTTTGCGAACGGTTTCAATTCCTCCGGAGCGATTCGATCGGACGAGCCGATGCAAATCAGTCCATCGCGCCCTGTGCATTTTGAAAGGAGCCTAAGATCGGCATCGGTCGTCCCCAGATTTCCGGCCAAAAGGGTTTTCGAAAGAGATATCAATTGCTGCTTCTCGAGTAACTTCTCCAGCGCTTGCGCCACTTCGGTATCCATCTGAGCTACGTTGAAAACCGACAGCAGATACCCTTTTCCTGCCAACGCGCGCAGCATGCCGGCGAACTCCCCCCAAGGAGATTCCAACCGTTGCCGAGCCCGGTAAAGATTGCTTTGTGGATCCGCGACAAAATATTGGCTCAACAAACTACGAAAGGTGAGAGCCTTGACATCAACCTCCAGCGACTGCGTGACGGACGGAAAAGGCTCGTCGCCAAAGGTCTCTCGAGGTGCGACTCGAGTTCGCTCCTGACTGGCGAATTCGTCGGGAAAGGAAACCGACCGTTCGGTTCGATTTCGTGATTGTTGGTCCGTTCCTCGAAATCCGGTCGATGCGAACTGAACTCCATCCTCCGCATGCGGATTGGCATCATCATTCATCAATGTGACTTGAAGGTGCGTTTTCCCAATTCGAATGATATCGCCGGTTGCAATTTCAGTACGGTTGACCCGTTCCTCATTGACGAAAGTTCCATTGGAACTGCCGAGATCACAAATCGAAAAGATGCCACCTTTGGAATGGATCAGTACATGGCGACGCGAGAGTTGCACATCCGTTGGCACCGAGATATCGGCTTGAGGCGATCGGCCGATCTCCACGGCTTGATTCTCGTGCAAGACATACCTGCACTGCTTGGCAGGACCGCGTACCACGTTGAGCACACAAATCATGATGTTGTCGCAACGCTGTCGCGATCATCGAAAACGGATAATCATCATAGGGACCACGCGAGTCGAGCGGCTACGTCGGGAGCGTTGGATACAAAGCCTCGTAAGACGGTTATCGTTACCAGCGAAGGGAGGTTGCGGAAAAATCGAAAACTAGTTCGAAAAATCGATACAATTCCGAAATCTCGATTCGCTCGGGCCGCCCAGTGCCATCCTACTTTCTGGGTTTGCCACCCGGTGCGGAAATCGATCCGGTCGATCTCCCCCCCGTTCGGATCCGTCCAAATCAAGGACTTGGATCGAAAAAATTACGCAAATTTCCACTCCTTAATTACATTGGTAGATGATTTTCTGCGTCGACCGATTCGCCGCCGATTCCGCGTCCGCCCCGGCGGATCGCACTTCATTCTACGTTGGTATTGCAATGAAAAAACTCGTTCAGACCGCCGCCCGAATGGTGCGTTGCGCGATTTCCAATGAGTTGAGAAAACTCCGTAGAAAAGCCCTCGAAGCGGAAATCGATGCCAGCTTTCGGCGGTTGGAGCCTCGACGCGTGTTGACCGTCAATGGAGCTTTCGATCTCGGTACGGGGGTTCTCACCGTCGATATCACCGCAGGCGGCAACACCACAGGGGTGCTTCAACAGGACGGAGCGGATACGACTCGTTTCTTCCTCGATGAAAACAGCAACGGCGTTTTTGATGCAGCTGACGAAGTCGGCGGACTCAAAGCCGACCTCAGAGGACTGGTCGTCAACGGTCCTGGCGGCGTTGGTGCGTTCCGATGGCTCGATCCCAATCCAACCGGTTCTCCCGTCCTGTACAACCTCACCTCGGTCACCATCGGGGGGGTGGATACTGCGCAATTCCAAACGCTGGCGAACGTCGCCGCCAACAGCACCATCTCGGTTTCGAACACGATCGCATTCGATGCGGTCGCGACAGGAAGCCAGCTTGTCTTCGCGGGAAATCTAACGCTCAACGCTTCCGGCCCTGCATCGCAGATCATCTCCGGTGCCAACGCGAGTCTCACGGTGGGAGGCCTCGCCGATGTCACGGCAACGACCATCAATCTTGGAGATGCAGCAGGGGACACAATCCACTTCGGATCCCTTGCATTCACCGCGGCCGGGAATGTCCAAATATCGGAAGACTCTTCGATGAATCTGCTGAGTTCGAGCGCAGCGGGAGATGTCACGCTGTCAAGCACCGGAGATATCACCATCGCTTCCCTCTCTGGCACCGATATCTTCGTGACTGCCGCGGGCAACATTCTCGACGGAGACAATCCCGATCCACTCGTATTTGATCCAGATATCAACGCCAGCGGAGACGTCTCCCTGACGAGTACCAATGGGAGTATCGGCTCAAGCACGTCGAATATCTTCACTGCGGATTCCATTTCCGATAACCCCGATCCCCTCGAAATGACTCGCGGCCCAGCATCGACGCTGACCCTGAATGCGGTCAATGGCATGATCGCACTGGATGCTGCGAATCTAGGGAACGTCACGACAGCGAATACGAACGCCTTGTGGATTCAATCCGCCGCCGATGTTGACGCGACCAACCCCGCGATTGCAGCGTTGATCGCTGGGAAAGCCAATCTTGCACTCATCGCGGACGTCGATGGCGACGGCACCGGGAACCTGACGGTCCCCAACCCCATTACCGTCACGGGGGACCTGCGGCTCAGCGGGGCCGATGTTCGCGTGGCACCCGTCGATGGGACCATCGTTGCCAATGCACTTCGATTCCTCTTTGACTCCGGGGAATCCGAAACGCTGCGAACTACCGTTGCACAACTGGACGCAAGTTCGCCGTTTGATCTCTCAGTCACGGATACCGATGACCTGCAACTGGTCGACCTTAACAATGACGCCTTCAATCGAGCCGCAAACGCTGGTGGCGACCTTATTATCTTCCTCCCCAACGGAAGTTTGACCGTAAGCAACATCGCGAACGCATCTGGAAACATCCTACTGCGAACCGATGCGGCGAATACGGATATCACTATCGACGCCCAAGTCGAATCCGCCAACGGGGCAATTACGGTACAAGCACAGCGTAGTATCACTCAGAACGCTGCGGGCGATCTGTTGATCTCGTCGGGAGCAGACCAAACGTTAAACACGATCTATGCGAATGCGGTCACTGGCTCCATCACCATGAACGCAAATGCCTCCTCTACGACGCAGGGCGGGAATATTCTCTATCGTGCAGATAGTCGTGTAACGATAGGTGTCCTCAACGCCGGGACCGGCGGGATCTGGGTCGAAGCCACCGCTGGTGATATCCTCGACGCACAGAGCGATACCGTCGGAGTCGGTGCCAATGGATTCGCATCCCAGACCGGCGCTACGCGGGTGGTGAACCTTGTGGCAAGCACGGCTGCTTTACAAGCCACCGCAGGCTCCATCGGCGTCGCAGGCAATCCCCTCGATTCCCGACTTAGTCATTTGGCTAGTCGATCGGGAAGCGATACATATGTGTACCAGTCCATCGATTTGGCGATCGGATCCGTCAATCCAAGCTCTGTCATTAGCCTCCAACCTGATGGTTCAACTTCTACGGTCATAACAGCCCCACTTGCGGGGGGCACCGCCACCAACGGCAACGCCAAGATCGAGACGGTCCAAGGAGACTTGATCGTCGATAGCGCCGTGAACGCAACGGGCAGTATCCTCCTGGCTGCCGGGGGTGCGAACCGGGACTTAACCCTCAACCAACAGGTCAACTCCACTGCCGGTTCGATCACCTTGCTCGCCCAGCGAACCATTGTTCAGAACAATCTCGGGGATGTCGCCACCTCCGGGGGCACGATCTACGCCCGAGCTATCGATGGCTCCATCACCATGAACCGTGGCGGGACCGATAATGCCATCAGTTCCAGCAGCGGTGGCAACATCTACTACCGCGCTGCCCTGAATGTGACGATAGGTGTCCTCAACGCCGGGACCGGCGGGATCTGGGTGGAAGCCACCGCTGGCGATATCCTCGATGGCCAGAATGATACCGTCGGGGTCGGCGCCAACGGATTCGCATCCCAAACCGGCGACACGCGGGTCGTGAACCTCATCGCCACCACCGCAGCCTTGACTGCCGGAGGATCGGTCGGACTCGCAGCCAATCCGTTGGACACCAACATCGCGACCTTGGCCAGTGCGTCCGGGACGAGCACTTATATCTATGAGAGCAACGCTCTCGTTATCGGCAGCATCTCGGCCAGCACCGTCAACGGCATCCACCTCGACTCCAGCGCCACGCCGATCGCCACAACCGCCTTGGCGGGGGGCACCGCCACCAACGGCAACGCCAAGATCGAAACGATCGACGGCAGCCTTACGGTCGATAGCAGCTCTGTGAACAACCAAGTGAAAGCGGAGCTAAACATTCTGTTGGCAGCTGGTGGCGCAAGCAGCGATGTGGTGGTCAACGAAGATGTAGAATCGAACAACGGCGCGATCACGGTTCTTGCGCAACGGAGCATCACGCAGAGCGCTACGGGCCATTTGTTGATCAAGACGGGCAATGGCCGCGAGACCAACACGATCTACGCCTTTGCGGTGACCGGATCGATCACGATGGATGCCAACGCCTTGTCGACCACCCAGGGTGGGAACATCTTCTATCGTGCTCCTGGTATCGCAGCGGATCTCACGCGAGGAAATATTGCTCTTGGGCAGTTGGATGCCAAGGGTAACTCGGCTTTGGCGGGTTCGGTAGCGGTCCATGCTGGAAACAACATCAGCGACAATAACGATGGACTTACGATCAATACGCTGAATGTTCGAGCGACGAATCTCCAACTTATTGCGACCCGAGGGAAAATTGGAGATGCAGATCTAGCGGCAACCGCGAATGTCAATCGAAACGCGATTGATACGGAGGTCAATACCCTTGCGGCAGCCTCGGCGCAGGGGATCTATGTGCGTGAACTCGATGGGGTCACTATCGATAACACTGAAAACATAATCGTACGACATGTGAACCTTGACTCCTCCAATAACACCTTGACCATTTTATCTCGTGAAGATCTCACCACGACCGCGGAGAACGGTCCGATCAAGCTCCAGTCGGTCAATGGCGATATCACGGTGAATCCTGGAGCGGATGCGACGTTGGGAATCTCGGCCAACGGCAGCGGCGATGTGCTTCTCCAGACGTTGACCTCAGGGGATATCACGACCAACGCCAACATCGTCAGCGGCACCGGCGATATCTCGGTTCGCTCCATCGGCGCCGTGACCCAGAACGCCAATATCACGACCACCGCACCTGGTACGGTCTTCGTCTCGGCCGCGACGAACATCACCATGGCTGGTGCCGCCCAGATCAGTTCAAGCAATGGCAATGTTCTGTTGAGTGCCGGATCGGGTGACATTCTCCTGGGCGTGATCAATGCGGGAGCAACCGGCAACGTCAGCTTGACCGCAGGCAATTCGATCCTGGATGCCAATAGCGGTGCGCTGAATGTGACCGCCAACGCTCTGCGAATGGTGGCTACCGCTGGACGGATCGGTGATGCCGATCTGGCTAACGCAGATTCCAATGCCAACGTCAATGCGATCGATACGCAGATCAATATCCTGGCGGCATCCTCGGCTCAGGGGATCTATGTGCGTGAACTCGATGGTGTCACCATCGACAACACCGGCGACATCACCGTCCAGCAAGTGAATTTCAAATCCAACAACGAAAACGTGACCGCCGCGTCGCTCGAAGATCTCACTACCACCGCAGCGAACGGCCCGATCAAACTCCAGTCGGTGGATGGCAACATCATCGTCAATCCGGGTGCGAATGCATTGTTCGGAATTTCGGCCAACGGCAGCGGGGATGTGCTTCTCCAGACGCTCAATAGCGGAACGATTATTACAAATGCAGAAGTTCGAAGCGGGACCGGGAATATTACACTCAACTCTCGAGGTCCTTTGACATTGGTAGATCGTTTAAGGACTAGTTCTACAGGAACGATCTATGTAACGTCCGCTGGAGACGTAACAGTCGACTACTTGGTTACCGGTAACGTCAACTTACTGATCACCGCAGGTAGAGACATTGTATTTAATAGTTCACTCGCTGCGGGAACCATCAATGCAGGAACCGCTCGCGTTTACTTTGAGGCAACGCGTGATATTCGCGATAACAACGCAACGAACAATGTCGTAAACGTAACTGCATCGGCATTGGGACTGCAAGCTGGAGGTAAAATCGGTGATACGGATCTTGCAGCAGCTTCCGTAGACACAAATCGCAATGCGATTGGAACAAGTGTCGATACGCTGGCCGCAAGATCTGCGACAGGGATCTACATTCAAGAAACCAATGATGTCACGATTGACGCCGTGACGGTTGCTGCGAATCAAGTGAACTTCAATTCGACACGAACCGATCGCACGCGAACGCTGGAAGATTTGACCACTACCAACAACGGTCCAATCAAACTGCAAGCGGTCAATGGAAATACCACGGTGAATCCGGGGACGACAGGGACTCTCGGCATCAGTGCGAACGGTACCGGAAACATCCTGCTGCAGACGGTCAATTCGGGAAGCATTGCCATCAACGCTGGTGTCAACTCGGAGCAAGGCGCGATAAGCTTGATCGCTCGAGAGAACATCACGCAGAGCGCCAATGGCGTTCTGTTGATCACCACCGGCAGCAACACTACCACCAACACGATCTATGCCTATGCAGTGACCGGTTCGATCACGATGGATGCCAATGCATCCTCGACGACCCAAGGTGGGAATATCTACTATCGTGCTCCTGGTAACATCACCCTCGGTACTCTAACTGCCGGCAGCGGCGGCGTTTGGTTGAATGCGGGTGGCAGCATCCTCGATGCCCAAAACGATACCGTGCAACTCGGCGATGCTGGTTTTGAGAACGCAACCGGAGGCCCTCGGGTTGTCAATGTCCGAGCCCAGACCGTGGTGCTCCAAGCCGGTGGGACGATCGGTATCGAAGGGAATCCGATCGACACCGAAGTCCGAACCATCGCTGGCTCAAGTACCAACGGAATCTTCCTCCGCGAATCCAATGCCTTGGTCGTGGGTTACGTCGGTGAATCGAATGTCGAGCGAGTGCACTTTAGATCAGACACCCTCCCCATCTTGGTGGATCGTCGGTGGGGTTTGACGACCACTAATGGCTCGATTCGCGTCCTGACGCAAGAGAGCAACCTGTTCATCGATGGGACCATCAATGCGGGTGCGCAGGACATCACGCTGATCGCGCAGGGGGGCGCGATCGAGCAACGGCCCGGGACGCGCATGACCTTGACCAGCAATGCTGCGCTCGGTGCCACCACCTTGAACGTCGCCGATACGTCGATGTTTGTCGTCGGAATGCGGATCGGTATTTCCGATCTTGATTCGCGTCAGCAAATCTATACCGTCACCGCGATCGGTGCGGGGACGATCCAAATCAGCGGTCTAACCGAAGCCATCACCGCAGAAACAAGCAATCTGTATCAATTCCACAACCTGACCAGCTCTGCGGCCGCCGGTGCGAACACGGTGAATGTCGCCGACTCGTCTGCTTTTAGCGTAGGTACGCGCGTCGCGATCTGGGATGCCGACAGCGCACAGCGTATCTACACAGTGACAGCCGTCGGCCCCGGCACGATTCAGCTAAGCAGCGGATTGACTCAAGCCATCGATGCGGCGACGAGTCAGCTGTATCCGCTCCAGGCTCAAGTGGTCGGCAGCAACCTTTGGCTCAAAGCTCGCGATCACGCCCACATGCACGATGTGGCGGCCGATAAACTGGATGCCCAGACCGGAGCGAACGCCAAGCTGGACCTGCATGAACAAGTCAACGTCAACGCCAGCCAGCGAGGAGACGACTTCCTCGTCGATCTGGAAACCAGGATCGCAGGTTTGGTTATCTCGGATAGCGTCAAACGCACGTATCGCTTTGCCGAGCATTACGGCGACAACGGCTACTCTCTGTATGTCGTGAATGATCGAACCTTGGCTGTCCACGAAGTAAAAGCTGGAGAAGCTGGCGGAATCAATTCCCCGAACGTTTACATTGAAACGCTCGGAACAGGCAACATCCACGTCATTGCACCCAACAAGACTTTATTTTAAAACGCTTTTGAGGGGGGAATCATTCTCGTCGGTGGTTCCTATCTGAATATACACGACTCGGGCCGTCTGGAAACGTTCCAGGCAGGTGGCGCCAGCTTCGATCAGGTCGTTCGCTATGCAACCTTAGACAGCAGATTTTTCCGCCTCATTCCCACTCCTGATATGACTCTCACCGGAGCGCCGGGAATAACGACTGCCACGGACACCTATTATACCACCCGCTCGATCCTGACGACTTTGCAGTCGGCCTTCGCGACGGATAACTTCGCGATCTCTGGTGGTCCAAAACATGTTTATTTGGAAGCGGCGATTCAATTCGGGAGAGCGAATGAACGAGGTTTCGAAAATTTCATCGCTTATGCCGATGGACTCTACGGAATGAGCCATGCCGCGAATGGAACCTTGACGGGTACCACCGCTTTGAAATCCTTGATCAACAGCACCCTGTACGCCAACAACGCAGTGCTCCCCTCAGCCCTGGTCAGCATCACAGAAACGGGATGGTTTGTAAGACAGGATCCCTTCAATGCGAACTTCATTCGAAGTGATGCAGACGGTGTTTTTGAGAATTTCGCCGTCATGCGACGCGCGAACGATTTCTTCATGTTCCAAAACGCATCCAACAGCAGCGGTGCGCAAGATCTGACGGTGAAGACCGAGCAGATCAATGTACAACGCGACGCCTTGTCTCCAGCCAGCGATCCACCTCGAAGTCCAGATGCCCCGATCGTCCGAGCGGTTGCGACTCAGGTACAAGCAAAACTCGAAGAACCCTTGGTTCGCATCGATGCGATGACACTCGAATTTCGCAATGTCTTCGAACGTCAACCCAATATCTTGCTGTTCCGGATGAATGAGTTCAATGATATCAATAGCAATGGAGAGCCCGACCCCGAAGATTTGCCCCTCGAGGATGAAGTGCTCGAGAAGGTTCGCGGCAACAACCAGGCTCGAAAGATCGCGTTTCCGAATGATGAGAGAGGAAGCACCAAGCCGCCTGTCCAACCCACCCAGGCTGAGATCAATCGCGTCAAAGAAGCGTTGCAGCACGATCCCGAAGCCGAGGTTGGCGTCTACTCCATCATCAAGGAGATGCCAAACGGCGAGAAGGATGTTCTCGACATCTTCCCGATTCGAGATCCGGATCCCTTGGGAGATTCCGATAATCTACCGAATGAAGAGCGAGAGACCATTGAGTCGATTCCAACGATTCCGGGCCAAAAACCTCCTGGCGGTGTGAATGATGGGGCTTATTTCCTCCCGCCGCGTTTTCTGAAGGATGGTGGCGACCCAAGTGGCTTCTCGACGCGCGATGAAAACCGCGGCGCTGCCATGGCGAATCCCACGGTGTCCCTGGCAATCCTCTTGGGGGCAATCGGACTGCGATCCAATCGATCGACAACCGATGCAGCGCCATCGGCCACTGCCGATGATGTGGAATTCGCCCGTGATGCCAGGCGACAACGTCGCCGCGAATCGCTGCTAAAGACGTGGAGCGAGTCTCAACGTCGCGATTCCTGAAGTCCCAATCCAATCCGAAAAAACTACCGTCCGTTCCTGGAGATCGAAGATGAGCACTGCGCCAAACACACCAAATCCCGAAGACCAGCCAGAGGTCGATTCGGAAACCGAATTGCTCGCCGCTGACGAGTCGAGCATCGACCCCCGCAAGAGTGGAATCTCGGAGGAAAACGCGCCGGACTCGGATAGTTCGAAGACCGTGTTGTACGACGCGACGGGTAGCGGATCTGGGCATTTGTCGGATTCGAAAAGCGGAAGCAGTGCAAAGACTCCTGGAAGCGATGAACGGCTTCGGCGCGAATGGGACGAAGCCATTGGAACTTCGGGCAAGGGATCCGGAGAATCCCTTCGATTCGAACGCCCGGAAGCCTCCGACTCCGTTCTCGATCGCATCGCAGTGCGAAAGGTTGCCGATGCCAATATCAATCGATCGGAACGACCGAACTTCGACTACTGCATTCAAGACAAACTCGGCGAAGGGGGGATGGGGATCGTCTTCTCGGCTACGCAAACCGCAGTCAATCGCGTGGTCGCACTCAAGACGTTAAAAAAGGATCAGAATATCGATCCGGCAACGCAGAAACAATTCTTTTATGAAGCGGAGATCACGGCGGATCTCGATCACCCCAACATCCCCCCAATCTATGAGTTGGGGATGACCGAGCAGGGAACTTTCTTCTATACGATGAAGCTCATCAAGGGATCGGAATGGCAACGCGTCATGTCGAAGCGGAGCTTGGATGAAAACCTTGAGATCTTCGAAAAACTCGCTGATGCGATTGGATTTGCGCACAGCAAGCAAATCCTTCATCTCGATATCAAGCCCGAAAATGTGATTGTCGGTGGCTACGGTGAGGTCTATGTGTCGGACTGGGGATTGGCTCACAACCTCTCGAAGAAAGTTCCCCTGCGCGCGGGCGGAACGCCGGACTACATGGCTCCGGAAATGGCCCGTAAAGCCATCGATCGCGTGCAGAAACAGACCGACATCTATCTCCTCGGCGCGGTCCTCTTTCGCATCGTCACCGGCTACCCGCCTCACGCCGGTGCGGAGACAAAAGACCGCAAGAAAGCGGCATACTCCAAGCTGATCGATGCTTACCACAACAAGATTCGGCCGTCGGATTCCGACAACCCGCTGCTCCAGGTCGCCTTGAAGGCGATGAGCACTGAACCCGCCGATCGTTATGCAACGGTCGAAGATATGCAAAGCGCAGTGCGAGAGATCGTGCGCGAGAACGCCAACATCAAGACGAGCTTGGAATTGACGAAGAGCTCCAAGTCAACCGCACAGTTGGCCGAAAAGAGCCAAGACTACGAACGCTTCAATCGAGCGATTTTCGGCTTTCGAAACGCCATCGAAGTTTGGACCGGAAACAAAGAAGCCGAAGCGGAACTGGCCAAGGCCAGACTCGCGTTCGGCAAATGCGCTTTTGCCAAAGGGGACTTCGACCTCGCCCTCCAAACCCTCGACCGCAAAGTCCCCGAAGAAGCATCCCTGCTCGATAAAGCTCAAAAAGCCAAGATTGCCGTTTTGAATCGGGAGAGCCGGTTCAAGTTCCTGCGCAACGCGTTCATCGGCTTGCTGGCGCTGGGGGGTGTCGGCGCAACCGCAGCTTCCATTTGGATTAATGCGGCACGCACAGAGGCTGTGAAGCAAAAAGGAATCGCCGAAGCAAACGAGAAGAAAGCGGTTGATAATTATGAGGAAGCCGAGAGGCAACGAGGATTCGCGGAAACGAAAAAAGAAGAAGCCGAACGCGCCCGGAAGGCGGAACAAGAGCAACGCACAATTGCGGAAATGAAAAAAGAAGAAGCCGAGCGAGCCCAGAAAGCAGAACAAGAGCAACGCACGATTGCGGAAATGAAAAAAGAAGAAGCCGAGCGCGCTCAGCAAGCAGAACAAGAACAACGAACGAAAGCTCAGGAGAGTGAGCGCACGGCCCTTGCACGTCTTGCCCAGGTCGAAGTGGGCCAGCAATTGACGAATCTCGGGTTCGCCAGCGCTCAAGCAGACCAGGCCAACCCAATCGGCGCGGCATCCCTCCTCGGAAATCTCAAGATCGATGAAAAAGCCGAGCAGGCCTTTGGCGGCAGGATTCCAGCGTTGATCAATTGGGCTTCGCGCCGCGTGGAATTGCTGAGCAACCGGGACCTGCGACCGCAGGAACTGGCTGGGAAAGTGACGGCCATCGATTTCGCCAAAGGACGCAATCTCGGTGTTGCAGGCTTGAGCGATGGAAGAGTCGTCGCATTGGAGTTGAAGGATGGCAGGTTGATCGAGCGATCCTCGGCGAAGGTCGGCTCGTATGTCGTGACCACCGCAATCTCCCCCTCGGCTGATGAGGCGATGCTGGCGATCGCAGACAACGCCAGGGGTGAGGGGGCCAAACTGTACCGTTGGCCATTGGCTGGAGAGGTCGAACCG
Organism: Planctomycetota bacterium; assembly: GCA_046342615.1. Classification (GTDB taxonomy): domain Bacteria; phylum Planctomycetota; class Planctomycetia; order Pirellulales; family Pirellulaceae; genus JBKCUI01. The sequence continues at coordinate 14,170 of JBKDPB010000304.1, forward strand.
ATGCAGGAAGAAACGACGAAAAATCGTTTTTTCCAAGGCTTCGCCTACAGCCCGGATGGCTCCAGCGTGGTGGCCGGGATTCGCGGCGGTGTTTGGATCAAGAAGAAAGGTTCCGATTGGGGACTCCTGACCTCGCGCGTCAAAGGCGAGTTGTTGGATGTCGATTGGCTCGATGATCGTCGTCTGCTGGTGCTGGCAGCGGATTTGGATGGTGATCGGAACCTCTACTTCATCGGGATGCCCGAATCGAACCGTTCCGAACCGGAGTCGACGGTTGTCGCTCAACCCGAAGCCCTGCGCAGAAACCGAATCACGCAACTCGGGGTTCTGGGCGACAATAAGTTGATTGTTGCGTCCGAGGGAGGCGGATTAGCAACCTACAATCTCTCCGTCTCGTTCGACCCCGCGGGCGTTGCGTCCAAACCTCAGGCGTCGCTGGAAAACGGCCAGGTGTTGCCCAAGCGGCATCGCAGTACGGTAACGCAAATCGATATCGACCCCTCGGGTCGCATGGTGACGGGGAGCAGGGAATCGGTGGTTCACGTCTGGAGGTTCGAGCCCAATTCGGGCTTGGTCAATTACGAAACGTTCCTCACGGGAGCCCCGGGCGAAGCGAGCAAGGAGAATGTGATCGACAGGACGGCCTTTGTCGATGGCCTCCACGTGGTGAATGTGGACAACGCAGGTACAGCGGTCGCGTTGGACATCGATCGTCAGAAACAGCGTCGTGAATTGACCCGCGATCTCTATGAGCGAGTCGTGATCGGCATCCATCCTCGCGGCACCTCGTCCGAGGTCCTGTCGGTCGATGAGAACGGTGCGGTGGACAAGTGGGATCTCGCAACCGGCAAGACCCTCGCCTTGACCGCCCAGAAGCATCCTGGTCCGGCATCCCGCTACAGCTATTTCGGTCACACACCCGGGGCCAGTTTGTTCGACACCGCGATCGATGCGCAACGGGGAGTTGTTGTCACTTCGGCGGTGCTCCCATCCATCGCGACTCGCTACGCGGGGGATCTCGATGCGACGAAGGCTTGGGCCGAGTTTTGCGTTTGGGATCAAGCAACCGGAAACATGCTGCGCCGCTGGCAAAGCGAGATGAACGAACCGGCCGAACCGCGATTAACCCTGTTGGGCGGCGGAATGTTCTACGCAGGCAACGAAGCCAAGACCGTCGTTTTCGATTATCAGGGCCAGGGGGTGTTCGCGGATCTTCCAGGCAAGGGAGCAACCTTTGCAGTGGTGAATCCCCATCGGCCCAGCCTCATCGGTATGTTCCGACGCGACGGTGGAAAAGGACGCGTGTGGCTATGGAACCGCGAATCCGGGGAAACCCCCGAGATGACGAAGGACGCTCAATTGGAAGAAAGCATACCGGTTCACGCTGCCTGGTCCAACGATGGCCAGCGATTGTATGTCTTGGATATGTCGGGCACGATCATCCCCTATTCGGTATCCGATGGCGAACTCGTTCGAGACAAGAAAGCGATTGTCGATCTCAAAGATCGAACCATCCTCAACGCCCTGCGGTCCTTTCAGGATATTGATTGGTTCGTGCGCAGCTACGGCGCAGGGGATTCGGTGATTTGCAGCGTTCGAGAACGGGCCATCTACCGTGCCAAAGACGGCACCGCGAACGATCGCACCACCACCATCACCTGCAATTTTGCGGTGGATGGAAAGTCCGTGCGCCTGGAGTCGGAACCCCAGCGTGAAATTCAATCTCGGCTCCTGTGGCCCGAGGCGCACCCGACCTACAGCATCACTCCCGAGCCGCAGATTCTTTCGAAGCGTCGCGCGGGCAATCAAGTCTTCATTTCGATGAAGAACGGTCGCGTGTACGGCTTGAATCCCCAAGGTGGCAACCCGGTTCTCTACGGCCGCCAGAAGTGTGTGATGAGCACCAGCGATCGACAAGGAGACCGTTTGATGTTGCTCAACGAGGACGGCTCGGTGCATCTCATGAATGTGAAGGACGGCTCGGACCTGAAGCTTGCGAATTATCGAGTCGAACCAGGTGAGAAAAGGATCGCCCTGTCCCCCGATAGTCAGCAACTCGCCGTCTACAATTCCGATCGAAAATCGATTCGCGTTTTGGCTGCGGACAACGGTCAGATCCTTCGAGAGATCCAAGGCGTCCTCGAATTCGAATGGGACCCCGAACAAGGAGCAGGGCTTGCCACGCTCGCGGTCGATGGATCGTTGAAAATCGAGGGAGAGGCTCAGCCGATTCGGAATCTTTCCGCCGAAATCGGCGCCAGGAAGCCATCGCGATTGACGTTCTTCAACGAGAGGTGGAGCGATCCGAATCAGGCCTCCAGTCGATACGTGGCGATTCAAGTTGAAGACAAGGTGATGTTTGTTTCGCGAGAACCGGAGGGCGGCGTCTTCGAGGAAACCATCGGCCAAGGAGTGCAGCTGGCGGTTTCTCCCAAGGACTCTATTCTTGCGACAGGAGATTCCACAGGGACGATCCGGATTTGGTTCGCGTCGCCGAAGAACAAGATCTGTCGAAAGGTCTATGACTTGGATCGACAAGATGAGTCGGGAGTGACGAGGATTGCATTTAGTGGAGATGGTGATACCCTAATCGCCTCCGATTCCAAGAAACGTATTTCCGCTTGGATGTCGCAGGACAAACTCTCCTCGGGGCGGTAGTGCGAACTACCCGACATCATGAATCCTGCGTCGCCCGAATCGAATGGTGATTCCAAGAGCGATCCATCTTCGCTCGAGGGAGGATCCCACGCGTTGGATGCGGTCCTCGAAGCGACTTTGGCGCAGGGAAGACGAAAGATCAAGCCCGAGGAGTGGGACAGGCTCAGGAAGGTTCTCCTCGCCGCTCAGCAAGGCGGCCTACCGATGGATCAGTGGTGCGTGGCGCTGGTGCGAGAACTTCTAGAGATCCGGTTGCCGCAGCCGGTGCTGAAATCCAAGTCCCTCGACCACATGAGCCGCATGATCGCATCGACGCTGTGTAGCGATCCCGCATCCAAACAACGGTTGACCGAGCTGCAGTCCCAATTGTTGGGAGATGATCGGCTGTGAATACGACGGCAGGGGTGGCATCGTTGATCTCCGAGGGGCGGGCGCTGGTGCGGTCCCTCGCGCTGCGAATCTATCGAGGACTTCCTGTCAAAGTCGATTTGGAGGATCTCATCGCATACGGCGAACTCGGTTTGGCTGAGGCGGCTCGAGACTTCGATCCCGACCAAGGTAATCAGTTCAGCACGTTTGCATACTATCGCATCCGCGGAGCGATTTACGACGGCGTAGCCAAGATGACTTGGACCAGCCGCGCACGCTACCGGCGCATGCGCTACGAGCAGATGGCGAATCAAGTCCTTGAACGCGAGGAGGAGCGGAAAAGCGAGGAAGGGTCCTCCGACGCCGTAACATGGTTCTCAAGAACCACCGAGCAACTAGCCGTCGTTTATTTGGCGAGCGGCATCGATTCCGAGGTCGATGTCATGGCCGAGGTCCCCGATTCCCAGCCAACCCCGGTGGAGCGGGCTCTGCATGTGGAAGCCAACGAAAAACTCCGTATGCTCGTTAAAAAGCTACCCCTGAACGAGGGGCGTCTCATCCAGATGGTCTATTTTGAAGGGTATACGCTTCAAGACGCCGCTGCCATCCTAGGGTTTAGCAAGTCCTGGGCCAGCCGCTTGCACGCAAAAGTTCTCGAGGATTTAGCGCGCGGTATGCGGCAACTTGGAATTCATGACTAAGGGAAATCCTTATGACGATGCTCGATGTGGAAAAGCTGTTAGCGCCGATCAACTCGGAAGCCCCTTGCGGAAGACCCCTCGAAGAGGATGAGAATTCTCAGGCGGCCTACTACGAGATGGAGACCGCCTACAAGACAGCCAGGCTCATCCAGAAGTCCCAAGTCGAATTGGAAAAGCTCGCGTCGAAGGCTCTGCGCAACGGCTTTCGAGAAGAGAAGAAAGGCCTGCCCAACGATCCCGCAAAAAATCCCGATTGGAATAGCGTCGCAGATCTCGGCTGCCAACTCTTGTACCAGTGCAGCAAGGATGCGAGGCTGCTGGGTCGCTTGTTCGAACCGATGACCCGATTGTATGGGCTCGAAGGCTTCCTCGCTGTAGCCCGCGGGGCGATGCGACTTGTAGACACATACGGTACCGACCTCTATCCCAGAGCGGATGACGACCCAACCATCGTTTGGCAGAATTTGGCTAGAGAGCAAAACTCGGAAACATTCCTCGACAGCTTCAGGTGGATCCGAATCGAGTCGCGAAACCCCGTCTGCTTCGCCTGCAAATTTCGGATCGAGACCACGCTGACCTTGCCGTCGCTTACCGAGGATGACATCGCCGAGCTCAAATCCAACAGCGACTTTCTCGATGCCAACGAATTCAATGAATCGCTTCAGAGACTCGATTCCACGAGTATCGAAACCTTTCGCAGCTCGCTGACGGATGCGGTAGCGGCAGCCCAGGACTTGGACAACCTGTTGCAATCGAAAGCCCCCGGTACGGAGTTCCGCTTCAACAAGGTCCTGGACCTCTTGCAAGAGATCGATACCTGGTTTGAGAAGACCTTTCCTTCCCCCGTCTCCAACGAGGAAGCGATTGCGAATGCCGACGGAGGTGCGGGGACGGCATCAGGGGCCAGCACCCCGAAGACAGGCCCAGTCGGCTCGCGCGAGGAAGCCTTGCGACAGCTCAAACAAGTCGCCGAGTTTTTCCGAAAGACCGAACCCCACTCGCCTCTTTCCTACGCCCTCGAACAGACAGTACGATGGGGGGGGATGAGCCTTCCCGATTTGCTCAAAGAGTTCATCGACAGCGACGAGGTATTGAACGGCGTCTATCGAAGGATGGGGATCCAGATCAAGGAGGAATAATTTCGCAGAATTTGCATTCCTCGGGCCCATCGGTTATGCTCTTTCTCGGATAAACAAGGGGTTCCCTTGAACGCGTGACCACTCTTTTCTTAGCCTGCCTTCGAGGAGTTTATGAGTTCCAGTCAAGACAAGCTCCAGCGTGTGCGCACCCCTCGCGTGCACCTTCGCTATGACGTTCAAGTAGGGGATGCCACCGTCAAGAAGGAGATTCCATTCCTGATGGGGGTTGTTGGAGATTTCTCGGGAACTCCGATGCAGCGCCAAGTCAACGGGGATGTGGTCCCTGTTCCTGCGACTGAACTGAAGCATCTCCGCGATCGCAAGTTTGTCGATATCGATCGCGATAACTTCGATGAAGTGCTGAAGAAGATGACTCCTGGAGTCAGCGTGGAAGTGGAGAACACGCTCAAGGGCGACGGCACCAACATGAAGGTCAATCTCGCCTTCGAATCGATGAAGGATTTTGATCCGGGTGAAGTCGCCAAGCGCGTGCCCGCGTTGAAGAAACTTCTCGACATTCGAGATCAATTGATGGAGTTGAAGGTCAAGACGGGTTCCAGCCCCAAACTCGAAGCCATCACCGAGGAATGGCTCAAGAATACCGCAGACGTCGAGGCGCTCGCGAGAGAACTCGGTTTAGGCAACGAGCCTGGCGAGTCATAACAACGGTTTCATGTTTTGCCGAGCGATCCTCTGCAGTTTCGCAGGCGTGCAAAAAACCAATAACGAATTTCAATCACTCAATCCGGCCCAAGGGAGTAGCGATGTCAGAAGCCCAAAACGAAGCAAGCGGAGCCGCTGAAGCCTCCACCACAACGCGAACGAATATTCTTGAGGATGCCATCAAGGCTACCAAGCAAACCGAACGGTCGCATGCCGAATCCCTTCTGAAGAACTTTATCTCGAACGTCATGAAGGGAACGGTCACCTTTGACAAAACCGTCACGCGTTCTCTCGATAATGCGATCGCCGGAATCGATCAGGCAGTCTCCAAGCAATTGGCTGCCATCATGCATCATCCGGATTTCCAGAAACTGGAAGGGAGTTGGCGAGGACTCAACTACCTCGTCAAGAATTCCGAAACCGGCACCAGTCTCAAGCTCCGCGTTCTCAATTGCCGCAAACGGGAATTGCAAAAGGATCTCTCCGACGCGGTCGAATTCGATCAAAGCCAACTTTTCAAGAAGATCTACGAAAACGAGTTTGGCCAGCCCGGTGGGATTCCCTACGGAGCGCTGATCGGAGATTATGAATTTGAGAATCACCCGGACGATATCCAAATGCTGCGCGATATCTCCGGTGTGGCCGCGGCCGCGTTCTGCCCCTTCATCTCTTCCGCTAGCTGCAAACTCTTCGGTTTCGATACATGGACCGAACTCGACAAGCCGCGCGATCTGAAAAACATCTTCGATACCAAGAACTACGTCGGATGGCGAAGCTTCCGCGAAACCGAGGATGCCCGCTTCGTGGTCTTGACCATGCCGAGGACCTTAGCGCGGTTGCCCTACGGCTCGAATACGAAGCCAATCGACGAATTCAACTACGAAGAAGTTGCTCTCGGGGCGGATGGCAAACCCAAAACGGTCGATCACGATCAGTACTGTTGGATGAGCACTGCCTACGTCTTGGGCACCAAGCTGACCGATGCATTCGCGAAGTACAATTGGTGTACCGCCATCCGCGGTGCCGAAGGTGGGGGCAAAGTCGAGAACCTGCCGACTCACGTCGTTAAAGGCGAGGAAGGAGACACCGAGGTCAAGTGCCCGACAGAAGTGCTCATCACCGATCGGCGGGAAAAGGAACTCAGCGACTGCGGTTTCGTGTCGCTGGTGAATTACAAGGACAACGACTACTCCGTTTTCTTCGGAGGTCAAACGGTTCAAAAGCCGAAAAAGTTCGAGGGCAAGGATGGCGCCGATGCCACCGCCAACGCAGCCCTCAGCGCACGACTGCCGTACATTATGGCGGCCTCACGCATCTCCCACTACCTGAAAATCATGGCTCGCGATAAGGTCGGTTCGTTCCTGGAACGGAGCGATTGCGAGAAATGGCTTAATAATTGGATCGCCAATTACGTCACTTCGGCCAAGAATCCTTCTCAAGAGGAAAAGGCCCAGTTCCCCTTGGCCGAAGCCACCATCGAAGTATCGGAAATCCCCGGGAAGCCAGGCGAGTACACCGCTGTAGCTCAGTTGCGACCGTGGATCCAGTTCGAGGCCCTTACAGCATCGATGCGCATGGTCACGAGCATTAAACGAAAAGCCTAGGTCCTATGGACGGACTTGGCGACGCCGACACCTCGGAGAACCCGAGCGAAGTCTTGCTGGAGGTGCAATCTCAGGAAGCGCTTGGCCTCCGCCCGTTCAGTCTGCTCAAGTCCATCCTGTCCGAGCGACACGACCCGTCGCGATCGGTACCCGATGGCGAGGGGGCCGATGGCGAGGGTTCCGATGACGAGAACGACGTCCTCTCCAAGTTCCTCGCCGGAGTTCCCGCCGAACTGCCCCTTGGCGAGCGATGGTCCCGATGGGTCGAAAAATTATCCCTGTGGCTAGGGCCTGATCTGCTTCGATTGATGCATTCCCGGCGGGATGTCGCACAGCAACTCGATCGGGATATCGCGATGATCGATGGTCTCGTCAGTCGACAACTGAACGCCATCTTGCATCATTCGGCTTTTCAAAAACTTGAAGCATCATGGCGTGGTCTTCATCATTTGGTGGCTTGCCAGGAAAAAGCCAACGATGATTTGATCAAGATCAAGGTCTGGAACCTCACGTGGCGCATGCTTCGAGACGATCTCGAAGGCGCAGTGGAGTTCGATCAGAGCCAGTTTTTCAAGAAGATCTACGAGGAGGAAATCGGGACGGCAGGCTGGCAAGCGTTTTCTGCCATCCTCATGGATTTCGAAATCCATCCGCGGCCGAGTCGCGAGCATAAATACGACGACCTTCCACTCTTGCAAGCTATGTCAGCGACTGCGGCGGCGGCGTTTGCACCCCTGTTCATCGGCGCTCACCCCTCGATGTTTCAAATCGATCGTTATTCGGAACTCAAACCATCCAATCCGATCGAAACCATGTACCAGCAAGCAGAGTTCACGTCCTGGCGATCGTTTCGGCAAATGGAAGATTCGCGATTTGTGACGATGCTTTTGCCCAGGATGCTGATTCGTCAACCGTACCGACCAGAAGTCAATTACGAGTTCGGTTTTCTGTTCGAGGAGACGACAGCCTCGAGCGAGGATTATCTTTGGGGAAATCCGATTTGGGGAATGGGTGAAGTTCTCATTCGCGCTTTTGCAGAATCTCGATGGTTCGCGAATATTCGTGGATTGACCCAAGGCGTAGCCACTGGCGGGCTGGTCCGTGGTCCGGCGCACGAGGTTTTCGCCACCGAGACTCGGGACACTGCCCCCAAGCCGATCACGGAAACGATCATCAGCGACCATTTCGAACGCAGATTGACCCGTCTCGGTTTTACCCCGTTGTGCGCGACCAAGTTCGGGAGCGAGGCCGTTTTTTACTCGATCGCGAGCGCCCAGCAGCCCAAGCGTTACAACGACCCGATCGCGAATACGAATGCCGAGCTTTCCGCACTCACCAATTACATTCTCTGCGCGTCTCGATTTGGTCATTACGTCAAGTTTTTGTCCCGCGAAAAGATCGGCTCCTTGATCGGAGCCTACGACATTGAAACCTACCTTTCCGACTGGCTCATGAGCTATGTCAACCGCGATCCTGACGCGAGCGTTTCCGCACGAGCGAGCGCTCCCCTTCTCGATGCGTCGGTGGTTGTTAATGAACGACTAGGCAGACCAGGGGACTACGACTGCGTCGTCCAGCTGGAACCCTTCCACGGGTTCGACGATGTTCGCGCATCGGTCAAACTGGATACGCGCCTGACCCGACGCCAATAACCCTTTACATACCATCTATCGCAGCGCGAGTCCTCTATGCAACCAGAAATCCTTTTTCGAGATGGTCGACTAGCCGAAGCGGTCGCATCCCAATTGGAAGTCGTTAAAGCCGCTCCGACGAACACGGCCCAGCGGATTTTCCTGGCAGAGCTCGCGGCATTCCAGGGAGACTGGGATCGAGCGGATCGGCAACTCGAAGCTGCGATCAACCAAGACAGCAAATCGGGTATCCAGCCGCTTCTGATGCGACAGTTGCTCCGTGCCGAAATCCTTCGGGAACAGGTTTTTCGGGATGGGAGGCCGCCCGAGCTCGTGGTCCCACTTCCCCAAGATGGTCAATTGCAGCTGCGGATTTGTATGCATTGCCGGAACAGCGAATGGGAGGAATGCAATGCGCTCCTTGCACAAGCCGAAGAGGGCCGTCCCAAGCTGACGGGCACCTGCGATGGAAAACCGATCGATACGTTGATCGACTTGGATGACCGTTTGCGAGGCATTGCCGAAATTCTTACCGGCACGGGAAAGTACTTCTGGGTCTCCTGGAGTTGCATCCGCTCCCTGGTGTTCTCCAAACCCGAGCGTCCCATGGATTTGATCTGGCGCAGAGCCGCGATCTCTGTGGAAGGGGGGCCGGAAGGAGAAGTGTATTTTCCAGCGAGGTATCCCGGCGTTAGCGGCTGGGACGAAGAGGAACAATTGGGTCGCAAGACGGAATGGCATGAGCATCCCGGCGGTTTCATCACCGGCAGTGGGCAACGAACTCTCCTGGTGGGGGATGAACCGCGCGGTCTGCTCGAACTAGGCGAAATCGTTTTGAAGACCTCTGACTAACGATTTCAGGATTGCAACCATGTCCCGCATTCGACCCGAAGATCTGCTATTGCCCAGCGTGCTCGATCGACTTCTCGACGATGAGCCAGAGAATCGAAAGGAGCTTCCCAAAGACCGCGCACAGCGGATTCGGGAACTCAAGCTGAGCGTCGCTCGGGATATCGAAAACTTGCTCAATACCCGAGTCTCCTTCGATGAGATCCCCGAACCGTTTCAGCGAGTCCGTGCGTCGATTGCCAATTACGGTGTTCCCGACTTCAATGCATTGGTCACCGATTCCAGCGATACTGTTTCCCGAATGGAGTCGCAAATTCTGCAGGTCCTCGAAAATTTCGAACACCGTATCCATAATGTCAAAGTCACGTCGGAAGGCGCATCACGACTGCGCGATGTGCGGGTCGTCAAATTCCGAATTGAGGGTATTCTGCAGGCTGATCCGTCGCCGGAGTGGGTCAAGTACACATCCCAGATGAGCGCTGTGAATAAACAGTTCGAGGTCAAGGACGAACGATAATGGATCAACGTCTGTTCGAACTGTTTGAGAACGAGCTGAAGTTCATCCGCGAGGAGGTCCAGGAGTTCGGTGGAAGTTTTGAGAAAGTGGCTGCCCGACTGCGGCTCTCCAGTCAGTCGACCGACTTGACGGAAGATCCTCACGTTTCGCGGTTGGTCGATTCGTTCGCATTGCTCATGGCGCGTCTTCGATTGAAACTCGAAGATGAGTTTCCTGAGATCTGCCAGGCAATGCTCTCCGTCTTGTATCCCCATTATCTGGCTCCGGTACCTTCCGCTGCAATCGTCCAGTTTCAACCGAACACGATCTCGGCTGAGTTGGCAGCCGGAGTCAAGGTACCGCGCGGTACCGAGGTGGAGACGGAGGAGATCCGTGGTTCTTCGTGCCGCTATCGCACGTGCTTCGCGACCCACGTACCTCCTTTCCGTGTCCGCAGATCCGAGTATTTGAAGACGCCATTTGAATTTCCGACCGAGGGAACGTGGGCCGGTGCGGTGGAGGCGGCCATTCGAATCCATATCGAAGGCGTTTCCGAGAAACTCGACTGGGGGAAAATCCCCAACGCCCCGCTCCGATTCTATCTGAGAGAGCCCGACCCGTGCGCAAATCGACTCTTTGAATCGATCTGTCGGGATGCATTGGGCGTAGGGTGGTATTCCCCGAAAGCCAAAGCCGGTCGATTCGATGAGAAGAAAATGATCCGACCCGTGGGGCTTGAGGCGGACCAATCGCTTATGGAGCCTGATCCGCGGATTCAAACCAGCTATCGGATACTGTGGGAGTTCTTCGTGCTCAAAGAGAAGTTCCGCTTTATCGAGATCGATCCATCAAATGTTTGGACTAGCGTCGCCGCCAACAACTTGCAACTCGTCATCTTCTTGAAGAAGCACGATCCCAATCTTCAAAAATTGATGTCTCCCGATGCAATTCAACTCGGATGCACGCCAGCCGTCAATCTGTTCCACCACGAAGCGGAGCCGATCCAGGTCTCAGCCAATCAAGTCGAGTATCGCGTGATACCCAGCCACCGCAATCCAAACGGCATGGAGGTCCACTCGATCAAGAAAGTCAATGCAACCCGCGCAGGCGGTGACCAAAAAGTACCCTTCCTTCCTTTCCATGAACCATCGCATCGCATGAGAACATCCGATCGCGATCGTTATTGGCATGCGTCGCGGCGCCAACGAATCGAGGGAACCGAACGCATGGATCGCGGGACCGAGGTTTACTTGACCATCGTCGATCTTCACTCGAATCCCATCCCTGAGGACGATTGGACGCTCCACGTCGATACCCTCTGTTGCAATCGCGATGTGGTCAACGATATCGGACCGAAAGCTAAGCTCTACTACCACGGAGGGCCGCTCACTGTCCGATTCCTCTCCACTCCAACCCCGACCCTTCGACCGGTGCAACGCGATGATTGGGTCTGGAAATTGATCTCGCATTTGTCGCTGAACCATTTGAGCTTGGCCAGTGACTCCCAAGGAAAACTACTCAAAGAGATCCTCGACCTCTACAACTTTCAAGAACGCGAGGATATCCGCAAAGCGATCGACGCCATTCAAAGGATTCGCTACGAGAGAAGCACAGCTCGTTTGGTCGACGCGTCCATCGATCGAGGGAAAGGCCCTGGCATCTGTCGAGGTTTGTCCATCACGGTCGAGATCGACGAAGAGCCTGTCGAAGGTATTGGAGTCTATCTTTTCTCCTGGGTGCTGGATCATTTCTTCTCTACCTTTGCAACGATAAACTCGTTCACTCGGTTGCGAGTTCTGTCGCGTGGAACCAGCCAAACCATCTATCAAGGTCCCGCGCGCTCGGGATCCAAGATTCTCGTGTGATACAGCTATGAGCGAACACAGGGATAACGACAAGGCAATCTCGAATCGACTGCGAGGCCGGCTTACCGTGGTCCAATTCGTTCAGTTTCTTCGTTGTTTGCAGCGCGAGTCGGGGACGAAAATCGGCGAAGAGATCCAACTCGCTCGCCAACCAGTTCGATTGGTGCCCGATGTCGAACCATCGTTTCCAGTAAGCGAGTTGTCGTGGTGGCAAGAAGCATCATCGGATACCGCGAGGCCGACCTTGGCCGTCAACTTCTTTGGCCTTTTCGGCCCCAGCGGCGTCCTCCCGAACCACTACACCCAGTTGATTCAGGAAAGGCTTGCGAAGAAAGATCGAGCCCTGCTCGAGTTCTTGAATATTTTCAATCACCGCATTCTGTGCATGTTCTACCAGGCATGGGAAAAGCATGCTTTCGCAGTTTCGATGGAAACCGCAGCGGTCTCCCTGAAGAAAGCGGTCGTCACCGAAGCGCTGTGGGCGATGGTTGGCAATCGGCTTGACGCCTCTCGCGATCGACTCTCTTTCGATGACACCTGCGTTCTGTACTATGGAGGGCTGTTCGCGAACGCACGACCCACCCAAGAATCGCTGCGGTCGGCCATCGAGGACTTCACGATCATCCCCACGAGGATCGAGAATCTCGTCGGACAATGGCTGCGTCTCGAACTCGCAGACCAGAGCCGAATCGGATCCTTTGCCTTCGGAGAACCTGCAGGGAATTGTCTCGGTGTCGATACCATCGTGGGTGAAGCCACGTGGGACGTCGAAAATCGTTTTCGATTGCGTCTCGGACCGGTCGGATGGGATGTTCTGAACGAGTACCTGCCTACCGGCATGTCGCTGCGCTCCGCCGTCGACTTTGCGAGGCGCTACGTTGGACCCCAGTGGGATTTCGATGTCCAGATCGTCGTTTCCGCCGACCAGGTGCGAGGAGTTCAGCTGGATCCAGCGCAGCCGTTTCTCTTGGGGTGGAATACTTGGTTGGGAACCTGGGAAGATTCTAGCGATGCAGAACAAGCCATCTTCGAATTGACGGATATCGCTAAGGGATAGCCGATGGTCAACATCGCGATATCGAATGGTGGATTTGTGACAAGAACTTGGTAATATCGAACCTTTCATGGTTTGTCGATTCAACAAAGTGAGCCCGTAAATGATCGAGATTGATCTCAAGAAGCTTTTTGACAAATTAGGTCCGCTGGCATGCCGGTCCCTGGAACACGCCACGTCCCTTTGCATGACTCGCACCAACTACAATGTCGAACTCGAGCATTGGCTTTTCAAGCTTCTCGAGGAACGCGAGTCGGATTTCGTTCGGATTTTGGACTCTTTCGGCGTGGACCTGAGTCGATTGCAAAAGGATTTGACAAAAACGCTTGATCGCCTCCGAACAGGCAACGCAAAGTCTCCGTCATTAAGTCCTGATCTGATCGAGATCACCAAGGAAGCTTGGTCGATCGCAACGATCGATTATGCTTCAGCGCAGATTCGTTCCGGGCATCTCATGATCGCCCTCCTCGGCAACGAATCGCTCCGGCGCACCGCTTCGGATGCCAGCTCGGAATTCGAGAAAGTCAATTTGACATCTCTTCGAAAATCATTCGTCGAATTGTGCGCCGATACCGTCGAGGATCGGGAATCCACTTCGCTCGCATCCGGAGGACGCGCTTCCGGATCCGGAGTCCCGGGTGCCGCGAGCGGCCGGTCCGGTGCTACTCCAGCTCTCGACCAATTCACGATCGATCTGACCGCCCGCGCTCGGGACGGAAAAATCGACTCCGTCCTCGGTCGCGATAGCGAGATTCGCCAGGTCATCGATATCCTCATGCGTCGACGACAAAACAATCCTATCCTCACCGGCGAAGCGGGGGTGGGCAAGACCGCCGTCGCCGAAGGATTCGCTCTGCGCATCGCCGCAGGCGATGTCCCCGTCCCCCTGCGCGATGTCGCCCTGCGAACACTCGACCTCGGGCTCCTCCAAGCCGGCGCCGGCGTCAAAGGGGAATTCGAAAATCGACTCAAGTCGGTCATCGAGGAAGTCAAAGCGTCTCCCAAGCCGATCATCCTCTTCATCGACGAAGCCCATACGCTCATCGGAGCCGGGGGGACCGCCGGCCAAGGCGATGCGGCTAACCTCCTCAAGCCCGCGCTCGCTCGCGGCGAACTGAGGACCCTCGCCGCAACCACCTGGGCCGAATACAAGAAATACTTCGAGCGCGATGCTGCTCTGGCCCGTCGTTTTCAAGTCGTTAAAGTCGAGGAACCGAGCGAAAGCGTTGCCGTCGATATGGTCCGAGGTCTCACAAAGACCCTGGAAAAGCACCATAAAGTGTACATTCTCGACGAAGCCATTATCGATGCCGTGAAGTTGTCCAGCCGCTACATCAGCGGGCGGCAACTCCCGGATAAAGCGATCAGCCTGATCGATACCACCTGCGCCCGGATCAACCTGAGCCAGTCCTCCACCCCTCCTACCATCGAGGATGCTCGCCGAAAAAGAAACCAACTTCAACTGTCGAAGGAAATCCTCGAACGCGAAACCCAAACCGGAGCCGACCACGCCGCGAAGATCCAGTCCATCGAATCCGATCTCCAGCAAGTCGATGCACAGATCATCGCCCTCAATGAGCGATGGGAAAAAGAAAAAGACCTCGTCGCCCGAATCCATGCTCTCACCGAGCAGCTTCAAAAGAAAGCGGATCCAACCGCCGACGCAAATGTCGCTCCACCCGACCCCGCCACTCTCCAGGTAAGAACCAAGGAACTCCTGCAGCTCAAGGAAGAACTCCGGAAAAATCAAGGTGAAGATCCCCTGGTCCATCCCTTCGTGGATCGCAATGCCATCGCGGAAACCGTCGCGTCCTGGACCGGGATCCCTGTGGGTCGCATGATGTCCGACGAAATCAAAACCATCCTGGAACTGGATGCCTTGATGGAAAAACAGATCGTCGGACAAAGCCATGCTCTCAAACGGATCGCGCAATCGATCCAAACCTCGCGCGCCCAACTCAACGATCCGCGAACGCCCATCGGCGTGTTCATGTTGGCCGGAACCAGCGGCGTTGGAAAAACAGAAACCGCTTGCACCCTCGCCCAACTCCTCTACGGCGGCGAACAGAACATGACGGTCATCAACATGTCGGAGTTCAAGGAGGAACACAAGGTATCGCTCCTGATGGGGTCCCCGCCTGGCTACATCGGCTACGGCGAAGGGGGCGTCCTGACCGAAGCGGTCCGGAGAAAACCCTATAGCGTGATCCTCCTCGACGAAATGGAAAAAGCCCACCCAGGCGTCCAGGACGTCTTCTACCAAGTCTTCGACAAAGGAAACATGAAAGACGGCGAGGGACGTGACATCGACTTCAAAAACACCCTGATCCTCATGACCACCAACGCCGGAACCGATGTCATCAAGAGCCTATGCTCGGACCCAGATACGATCCCCGAACCCGACACGTTCATGCAAGCCATCTTTCCCGAACTCCTCAAATCCTTCAAACCCGCGTTCATGGGACGCTTAACCCTGATCCCCTATTATCCACTCTCCGAGGACGTCATCCGCAAGATCATCGGCCTGAAACTCGGCAAGATCGGTCGCCGACTCCACGAAAACTATCAAGCGGAGTTTTCGTTCTCGGACGGGATCGTGCAGATGATCGCTGACCGATGCAAGGAAGTGGATACCGGCGCTCGAAATATCGACCATATCCTCACCAAATCCCTGCTTCCTACCCTCTCGGTCGAACTCTTGGGCCGCCTGGCCCAAGGCCAAGCGATCCGGAAAGTGGTCGTTCAACCGACACCAGATCAGCACTTCGCATTCGATATCGAATAAGCGTAAAACCGGATGATTTCTGGGATTTCACGCAACAACCCGGGCAATTGATCCATAACATAAATAGCCGATCCGAAAACCATTTGCCGAATTGGCGTCGCAGATCCGCCCGTGGCGGGTCAGCCGCGGTGTTTAGGATTTTTGGATGGGCTCGAACGCGATTCTCGGGTGGTTCGCCCCTGGGCAGACGACTTTTTTTCGAGGGCACGTTTCCTCTACCCTTTTCCGGAAGGCGGACTCCATGACTCAGCGATGGCTCGAAATCCAGCCTACGAATCTTTTTGGCAACGGCGCTGTGGTGATTTCCCTCGAAGGACGAGAAGAGATTTCTCGACCCTTTGAATTTCGGATCGCAATCGACTCGCCAAACGAAGATATCAAGGCGGGGGATGTCATCGGCAAGCCTATGGCTGTCCGAATCGATTACGGCGACAACAAAGAACGCTTCATTCACGGCTACATCAGTCATTTGTCTGTCGGTGAGGCAGAGCAATCCCAGGACAACCGAGGCGTGCCCTCGCGGATCTATCAAATCGTGCTTGTCCCATGGTTGTGGTTCTTGAGCAAGGCCTCTCGATCTTTTGTCTACCTGCCGGACAAGCAAAAGAAATCATTTCAAGAGGTCTTCGACAAAATCATTGAACGCGTACGGGCCTACGGACATGTCGAATGTTGGCACGACGCCTCCGGTGCGTCCATTCTGAAGTCTCGCATGACTGAGCACTGCATTCAGTACAAGGAAACGGATTTCAATTTCCTGTCTAGCCTTTTGGAATCCCACGGTGTTTTCTACTACTTCAAGCATGAGAAGGACAAACACACTCTCGTGTTGTCCGACAAACTCAATTATCCCAACTGCGATGTGGCGGAGATCGATTACCCTGCTTCCATGGCGGATCGAGTCGCAAACGAGTGCATTCTTTCTTGGGATCACTCTTATGACTTTGTTTCCGGCCGTTGGGAGCAAGTGGACTACGATTTCAAGAAGCCATCGACCAGCCTCAAGGTCAGTTCCAGCAAGCACGGCTTGGTCTCTCTCACCAGCAATTCGGGATACGAGTTGTACGACAATCCAAATACCTATTCGGAACTCGATGAAGGACGGGAAGAGTCCAAACGGCGCATGGAGGAGGAGGAAACACGATTCGATACCGTCAATGGCTCAAGTTCCTGCCCAGCGTTTGCTCCAGGCTATGTGTTCAAAATCAAGTCCCACCCTAACGTTCCGTCCGAAGCCAAAAAGAGCTACCTGTTGACGTCCGTGATGCATCTTGCCCAGCAAGGAAGCCGACTCGCAGGCTCCACACAGCAAAACTCGTACAAAAACCAGTTTGTTTGTATTCCGAAAGAGCGACAATTTCGTCCGCAGCGGCGCTCTCCAAACACGATCATATCCAGCATCCAAACAGCGATCGTCGTGGGACCCGATGGCGAGGAAATCTATACCGATGAATTCGGACGGGTTAAAGTTCAGTTTCATTGGGATCGGGAAGGCAAACGCGATGAGAATACTTGCTGCTGGGTCCGTGTCTCACAAACCCACGCGGGGCCCGGTTTCGGAGGGATCGATATCCCCCGCATCGGCGAGGAAGTCATCGTGTCGTTCATCGAAGGAGACCCGGATCGACCCGTTATTACAGGTCGGCTTTACCACGCCGAAAATAGGCCCCCCTTCGACCTCCCTAAGTACAAAACAAGATCTGGTTTTCGTACGAAGACCTACAAAGGAGACGGCTACAACGAAATCATCTTCGAGGACAAAACCGATGATGAATGCATCTTCATGCATGCGCAAAAGGATCTGGAAGTGCGAGTCCTCAACGATGTCACCAGCCGCGTCTTCGGAAACCAACACCAAGTGGTCGGATGGGAAAAGGATGGTCAAAAAGGTGGCGATCTGGTTGAGACTGTCTACCAAGATAAGCACGTGAATGTCAAGCGCCATCAGTTCGAACATGTCGAAGGCAGCATGGCGCTGATCGTCGGCGGAGGTGACGCGGCCTCCGGAGGCAACCTCGATGTGGTGATTGAGAGGGATAAGTGCGAGTTGATCGAAGGAGAATCGAATACGATGATTAACGGCCACCGCAATGAATCGGTGGGCGGAGATGTGTCGAGCGCCATCGGCGGCAGCCACAATCTCGCAGCATCCAAGGACATTGCGATGGAAGCGGGAGCCATGGGCGATATCCACCTCAAGGCTGGCATGAAGGTCATCATCGAGGCTGGTATGCAATTGTCTCTCGTCGGCCCCGGCGGATTCATCGATATCGGACCTTCGGGAGTCACCATCCAGGGTATCCTCGTCAACATCAACAGCGGCGGCTCAAAAGGAACCGGTAAGGGTTGTAAAACCAAACAGGTTAAGGAGGCCAAGAAAACGAAACCCAAGCAACCGAATATTGCCAAGAATTCGAAGTGAGCTGATTTGTCAGACATTCAGAACCTATGGACAGCTACGAAATCAAAATTCTGAACGGTAGCCGCGCCGGCGAATCCATTCCGCTTGCGAGCGGATCGTTCATCCTGGGCAGAGCCCCCGACATCAATGCCCTGTTCCCGGAAGACCTTAGAATTTCGTCGCGACACTGCGAGATCACCATCGACACCCGAGGATGCTTCATCCACGATCTGGCGAGTCGCAATGGGACCTACCTCAACCATCAACGTATCTCAAAGCCTGAGGCTCTCCATCCAGGAGATACCATCCTCATCGGTTCAACAAGCCTGGAGTTTGCGATCTCAAATCCAACACCCAAGGAGATCCTATCCCCCATCGTCACCGAGGATCCCCAACCCTCTGTCTCCTCCACACCGCCTGATTCCCCTGCATCCAACCCTCCACATAAAGCCGTTGAATCGATTCAATGCAGATTGAGACAAGTCTCGGACGACGGGTACGCGAAACTCTGCTGGATTTCGTTGGACCAATCGATGGAGATCGGGCGAAGCGAATGGAACGATTACAGTTTTCCGAACGATACCAAAATGTCCGGCAAACACTTCCGCGTGACGTTGCAGCGAGATGGATGCGTCATTGAAGATCTCCAGTCCAAACATGGGACCTGGATGAATGGAGTACGCATCGAGCGATGCGCTTTAGTCCATGGATCCACGATCCAGGCTGGTTCGACCATCTTCCACGTCGAAATGGTCGGCATCGAGTGGGCGTCCACTCCAAACGCAACTCCGATGGCAACGCTGCCAGTTTCCAATTCGCCGCAGTCGCGGATCAAGGAAAGAACCGAGGCCACGCGATCCGTGTTTTCCAGTGGCTTACTCCGGATCCAAGGGAAATGGGACGAGGAACCCGAGCCGATCGCTTGGGTTGAGCGGCTTCTGGCGCAGAAAGGGAACGTTTATCTGCTCCTCGACCTGGGCCGTGTTGGCATCGAACTCGCCGAGAGCCAGAACCGAAATCTTGCTTCCCTCTTCGACTGGCTCCCCACCATCGCGCAGCCCAAGACTCCGTGCCTGTTTGATGTGCGGACGTGGCCAGGATGGCCATCCGCTATCGAAGACGCATGGGGAAGCGACGCGATGATGGTCTTGACGTCTCAAAAGCCCAGAGACGAACTGCTCGGGCAGCTACGAACTAAGGTTCGAGGTCACCAACTGGAAGCTCCCGCTCCAGACGCGATCCAAGGGATCTGTTGGCCGTCGGTCTTGCGATCGCTGCTCGAGGTGGAGGCCACCGGCTTTGCGAATGAGTATTTCGGGCTAATCGACGCTGTATGGATGGAAGGGGCCGATGATCCGCAACTCTGGGATTGGATCGGCAAGTCTGCGACTTTGGATCCGCTCTGCAAATCGATGGGCATCCGACTTCGCGATGCGAAGGAATCCAAGGCCGGAGGATAGGCGAAACCAATAATACCCGTCGCAGCCTGACCAACAGAAACACAATTTCGAAAAATCGATCATGAGAGGAGAAAGAAACCATGCCGCCAGCAGCACGAATCGGTGATTTGCATGTCTGTCCGATGGCTACGCCCGGAACACCCCCGATCCCGCATGTTGGCGGCCCGGTTTCGATGGGATGTCCGACGGTCCTGATCGGGGCCATGCCAGCAGCTCGTGTCGGTGACATGTGCGTCTGCGTCGGCCCACCTGACTCGATCATCAAAGGCTCCATGACGGTCAAGATTGGTGGGATGCCTGCGGCGCGGTTGGGAGACCAGACCGCCCATGGCGGCACCATCACTCTGGGATGCCCGACCGTCATGATCGGCGACATCGGCATGGGGGGAGCAGTGACCGTACAAGGTCAAGCTATGATCGCTTCCAAGAAGTCTGGAAAACCATTCTGTGAGGAATGCAAGTAAGGATTGATGATGGCATCTGCAGGATCCAATGAGCTCATTGTGACTGCTGACACCATGGAGTCGCTGGCCAAGCGGGCGAATGATGGCGAGCAGATCTACGCGATTATCGATGGTTGCGACGAACCTAGGGTCCCAATCATGTTCGCAAAGATTAGCAACGACCGGGCAGCTTCGCTTTATAGCGGACATGCAGCTATTGAATACGCGTCGATCGCCCCGTACCTGGTTAAGATTGATCAGGACTGGATCCACTGGATTGGTTCGGAATTTGGAGGAACACCCTGGGGTTTTTTCTTCGTTATGGACGTTGTGCATGACTTTGCTTCGATACGCCGACACTGGAAAAAATTCCTCAAGGTGCAGGTACCCGATGGACGCAAACTATACTTCCGCTTCTATGATCCGCGTGTATTGGAGACGTTTCTGACGGCATCTACTGCGATGGAAATCGACCTGTTCTTTGGTCCTGTCAGCGAAGTTGTTGTCGTACACTCCAACAAGGAAGTTCGATCCTATCGTCGTGCGATTCGAATGATTGATGGGAGTCCATGATCGTGTTTCGAATTTCCGATTCGCACTGGAGAGCATTCGAGGAATCACAAGTACAAAGGTTCGTAGAGTCGCAAACGAAACGACTGCGATCAGCCTATCCCGATACATTTGCCGCTCGATTCACCGATGACGCCACAAAACTGCAGCATGTTGTTCTCGAATCGATCGAGCTTGCGGAAACCTTTGGTGTAATCGCTGAAGATGACGTTGCATTCTATCTCAACTGCTTGTTCGAGATCGGATTCGATTTCGCTCGAGTGGAGGGGTGGGCCTACGAAATCCTTCACCGTCGCGATTTGGGGGGGGAAGCAAAGATGGATCTTATTTGGAAACGACTTCATCCTGATGAGCTTGAGGAGAAGCTCACATGAGCGATAATCGAAAGAGGGCCAACAGCAGCCCAGTCAAATCGCCGGTTGAATGCTGTCCAAAGCCAACTGTCGACTTGGAATATCTGGATTGTCGAGGAAAAGGAATCGGCGGGGCAAAGTACCAAGTCTATTCCGTTAACTGGGACGGCAAGAAAGATGGAAAGTTTAGCAAGTCCGGAACTCTCGACGGTAATGGAAAGGCCCACATCGACAATGTGCCTGAGATAAAGGCACTTGAATACTACTTTGAGAAAGATCCAAAGCCCTACGAACCAGAACTTGTTCCCTCGAAGACCCCCGATCGCGACGAAACAGCATCGATGCTGGACTCGATCGCTATCTGGCTTGTCGATACAGCGAAGGGCGATTTCAACCAAGAGCAAACGATTGGACAGATTACCGTTAATGCGTTGTTAGGTCTCATCCCGGTGGTCGATCAAGTTCTCGATGCTCGCGATCTTACGGCTGGCCTGAAGGCAATCATCGACTACTACATAGAAGACGAAGCGGAACAGCAAAAGCATCCCGACGAATTGGGGCTCGACTACGAAAAATGGATTTGGATCAACGTCTTCATCATCTCCATTGGTTGTATTCCTATTGTGGGTTCCGCGGTCAAAGGGGTGTTCAAGGGTGTCATACACTATCTGAAACAAGCTGGAAAAGTTGCAGGTAAGCTTAGCCCGATTCAACTCCGCAAGGGTTGGGAATTCCTAGTAAAAATACTGAATCATTTTGGCGTCGGAAACGCACACAAATGGCTCAAGGTGGAATTCCCAGCAAAAATCGATGGCTGGATGAACACAGCATCGAAGACGATTCGTGGTGCACTCGACACCATCGAAAAGACTGCAGACAAAGCTGTCTCGGCAGTGTCTTTCTTTAGTTCCACTAAAGCCGCAGAAATTGATGAGCGAGTTCGACTCTACAAGAAAGCGATCGACAAAGCCAAATCCAAGATCGACGACATGACCAACCAAGTGAAAGCTTGGTTTAAGGAGCAGGTCCAAATACTCACGGGCGGCGCACACAAGTCGGAGGAAGTAGGGGCGACGGGAACGAGATCACGACCGATTGAAAACAAGAGGCTGCAAAAACAAGCAAAACCTCCAGATCTTCAAATCCCAAACAATCCGCGTTGGTACAACCCAGACGGTTCTCCCCGCTGGCCTCCGAATGATGGATTTCATGGTATACCCAAGAATATAACGCTTGCCCCTGGTACGAGAATTGACCGTTACGGAGGCGAGTCAGGCAAGTTCGTTTCTCCAGCAGGAACTCCATACGAAGCACGCGCTCTACCACATGGATCGGACCAGAAACCTTACAAAGTTTATGAAGTACTCAAACCAATCGACGTAAAAGCCGGTGAGATCGAACCATGGTTTGGTCAACCCGGTATGGGTGAGCAATTCAAATTGGACAAATCGATCCAAGATTTGCTTGATCAAGGTTACATTCGAGAGGTTTCTTGAAACGAGCAAGCCGCAATTACCAAGATCATGAGGTTAGCCTGTCCTAACGACGAATAATCCCAAATACCAACGATAGAGATCACTATGGATTTACTCGATATTAAAAAAGCACTTTCGGAAATTGAAGCCAAGCATCACGTCGAACTCGGAATACCCTGGTCTCCAACCAATGACGGTTCACCTCATATTGAGAAATCCGAGGATATCTATAGCTACGTCATCACGGAGCGTGGCGAAGAGTTAAGTCGTCGAGAAACTCGCGATCCAACGGAACTGCTTTTTTGGATAGTACGAGATAGAACAAAACGAACTGCAATTGACTGGGAATTGCATCATCGAAAGCCGGGATTAGATCCCAGGCGATTGATTTTTGAA
Organism: Planctomycetota bacterium; assembly: GCA_046342615.1. Classification (GTDB taxonomy): domain Bacteria; phylum Planctomycetota; class Planctomycetia; order Pirellulales; family Pirellulaceae; genus JBKCUI01. Next base: position 37,082 of record JBKDPB010000304.1, read on the forward strand.
AAGCATATTGAGATTCTGCATGCCATTAGTCCCACATGGGGAGCGGCGCAAAAAAACGAGTACGACGTCCTCGTTTCGAAATATCCATTTGACGACAAAGCCGTCGCACGCGCAGACCGAGCCGCGAGCCTTCGATCCAAGGGAATCTCGCCCGAGAAGGCTTGGGAGCTCGCAGTTATGGAGATTCCTTAACATCGACCATTCGTAAGCGTTCACCAGCGGACACTTCGCTAATAGCCAGGCGCCTGTTGTGCTGGGGCGACACAGCCGACAAAAGTCGGCCCAATTTTCGGGATTTCAAAATATAGCGTTTTGGAATTTGGTTGAATAGAGCCATCACGTTGGATGCATATCGGGGAAGAGTTATCAACGGTAGTTATCATGTCGGCCTGTAGACCTTTTTCAGTGCGAGTGGTGCGTAGACCGTGGCTCAACGAGCCACGGCAGTCATTGTGCCAGCCCTTCGGGCTTACGAAGGCAAGGTCACGGCCCGATGAATGTCGATTGCGATCTGCCTATCCTGACAACTTATCCATAAGTACGAAGTAATCACCGAGCTCATCAGGCGCGAATGGTATCAGGCACTGCAACTCCGTAGCCATGTTGCATCGAAGGAGGACTTCATTACATTGTCAAAGAAGGTCAGACGCGATGCGGCTCAGCTTGGGAGAGCCCAAAGGATTCGGGGCTTCAAGCCGAGATCGCAAGTGCCAATCTTGTCTTGGGTATTGAGGCTGCGATCGCTTACCGATGCAATTGAGAATGGATGATGTTTGGTGAGCATGGATGGGATGAGATGAGTAGAACCCGGAGTATCCGATTATGAATGGTTTCGTTTTTACCCAGCGTTTCAATACCCCTGATACGCCTTCGCTTCGCGCGCACAATCGGGTCGTGTGTGTTGCAGACGGACGTGCCCCAACGGGTGTAACTCCAACGCATTTCTGCGATGCCACAGGTAGTTTTCACGGAGGTGCCGCTACCCTGCGCCGGCAATGCAAAGTCGTTCAGCCTACGTTCATTTATGACAACACTTTGCCTGCTGCACGCCGGAGGCAAGCGATATTTGCGGCACTGAGCGGTTACGCGCCATCCTCGGTCCGAATTGTTGCCTATTTCGGACATGGAACCCCCCACGGCCTGGAAAGCGCCGGGATCGGCTCTGCACAGTTGCAGGAATTCTCGAGATTGCTGCTAGATAAATGCGAAGCCAATGCATCGATTGTCTTCTACGCCTGCTCCACCGGTGCGGCTGGAGGCTTCGCCGAACAACTCGCGAATCTTATCATCTCGAAAAATGTTTCCGTGTACGGACACACTTCGTACGGAAAATATGCGAATTTGAGTATGTTTCGACGCTACCCCGGCGGCTATCCGTTGACTCATTCGGGACATTACACGTTCTGGATGGATGAGTAAACCAATCACGCGTAGCCCACGGCGTGGCTCGGAAGGCTCCAGATTCGCGCTTTGCCAATAAAAAAACCGGAGTCCTGTTCGAACTCCGGTTGGCTGTGCTCACGTCCAAGCGACGATGCATCTAGTCGGGAACCGAGACGACCTGACCGTCTTGGATGGCGCCCAGGGCTCGGTAGGTACGCAAATCAACTTCGTTGGAAATGAAGCGTACGCTGCCGTCCGCAAATGCGAAGTTGCCACCAACCGTATGGTCGCTGCTGAATCCGTAATTGTTGGGCCAGTCTGCATTGCACAACTCCAATGCTTTTCTCGGAGTCTGACCTACGCCTGCGGAACATTGTGCAGGAGCATTCAGCGGAATCGCTGTTGTGGCAACCGAGCCCTTAAACCAGAACCACCAATTGTCTCGCGTATTGTTGCCGACCGATTCGCCGACCATCATGGTGTTGCTCAAGCCATCCTTTACGGCTGCGATCAGCGTGCTGCATGCCCGTCCTGGTGCCGAGAACGGGGACGACGCCGGAGTGGAGGTGCGCATGGGATCGATACCCTTGTATCCCGCAAAGAAGATCCCGTTTCCATTTCCGAAATTGTTGCCGTTGTTGATGAGGAAGGGGTCGGTATTAAAGATGTCTGCCGAACTGATGCCATAAACACCCCAAATCCAGTTGGTCCCTGAAACCCCCTTGTAGCTTGTCGTTGCATATTGCTGACCACCGTTGAATCGATCGCCGCGGCCAGCCAGAGGGGTGACCGTCGTATCGCTCGGGCAGCGGTATAACGGGATCCGTTGTTGGGCCACCCAAGGGTTCGTGCCAGGCGTCGGCGCAACAGGACCTCCGCTGTTACGGGTGTCATTCGACACATCCAGAGTGGGTACCACGGCGCGATACAGGTTGTCCTGTTCGATGTATGGAAGAATACCTGTCATCCACGACATTTGAGTCGCCGAAGGCGCAGGAGGCGTTGGCTGGGGGTCGTTGAGAATATCCAGCGGGGGGCTACCTGGAATAAAATCGCCGTAATTGCCTGGCAACTGTTTCCGAGCGGATTCGAAGTTGATCGCTCCCATCGCAACCTGACGAATATTATTGCTGCAGCTCATGCGTCGGGCTGCTTCACGAGCCGCTTGGACGGCCGGCAACAGGAGCCCCACCAGAACGCCGATGATGGCGATCACCACGAGGAGTTCCACCAAAGTGAATCCTCGAACAGGCCGTCGATGGATTTTCATAGAGTCTTTCTCCGATAGCTGAAAAGTACTTGAATGCATGCGGTTGCAGAAAAATGAGCAAACGGCACGTCCCGTTTCGCCAGCACGGGTGTGTGATGCATGCCAAGGCAGAAATCGTCGTCGAGGCCGCGCCCGCTCCTGTCGCGACCTAACTTCTATGGTACGGACCCCTGACGCAAAGTCAAGAAAACCCACCCTATCGCCGCGTTTTCATTGGGAATTTAAGCCGGAAAAGACCGATTGCCCTCACTGGAACTTGCTCGTCCCGACCGGCAACCGGCCCAGCCAACGCCGGCCAGCAAGCCGAGGACCGGTACCGCGGGAGCACGCATCCGCATGTTGCTCCAGTACACGCAGTGGACCATCGTCAGGCTGATCACGAGCGCTAAACCCGGCAGCCATCGCCGACGGCCAAGCCCCAATCGGGTCCAAACCATCGATCCGAGAAGGGCCAGTAAGAAATGCAGCACGTACCAGGCAGCGATCGCGATTTGAGCAGTTGGCGAGGCTTGTCGAGCGGACGGCCACAATGCCCACAACCATCCAACCCGGATAAGGCATCCGCGGAGCGCCGTCCCCGGATCGCCCGCAATCGTCGACCAAGCAAGCGACTGAGCGAGGTGATCGAGGGCTACTTCGTCTTGCCTTTCAGATTCCGACCGCTCCCGCCGCCACTGGACATGAAACGCCTCTTCGTCCCACTCGCGCGAGACGCTGGTCTGCCAATGCGTATACAAGACCGGGTTATTGGCCAGGTACAGGGTATAGCCTCCATGGGTCGTGGTCGCGATCGGGGTTCCGAATTGCATCGCATTGCGAATGGTCCATGGTGCGATGGCAACGAGAACTCCCAACGCGCTGGCAACGACCCATCGCCATTGCTGCATCGCGAATGCCGCTCCCCACCACATCACGATCCAGGCCAAAGCTGTGGGGCGACAGAGCACGGCGAGCCCCATACCGAGCCCGAGCATCAGCGATTGAAAACGCCATCGGTCCTTGCCATCGTTGTCATCCCTAAGCCACAACCACCACAACACAGTTCCCAGAAAGGTCGCGGTGGTTTCGGTCATGACCAAAGTCGACTGCCGTATCAAGATTGGATCGCATGCCACGCAAGCTACTGCAATCCAACAGGGGATTGGCCGAAAGTCCAGTCGCCGAGCGATGTCATAGGTCACGATGCAAGTTGCGACTCCGAGCACTCCGTGCAAACATGCGATCCACCATCGGTCCTCATTGCCTATTGTTGCGGAACTGACCCAAGACAGGAGCCACGGATACAAGGGAGGCCGATAGGCGCTGGGGGTCGGAGTATCGTCCGTCGCCAAGCGTCCCAAGGTTCCTGTGTCATGCCATGTCGCTGCCAGAGCGCGATACGCGTCCGGATCGCTTTCCAAACTTCCCCAGCCCACGACCAACGCGGCGGTGCGAATGCAGGCAACGACGGCGAACCCGAGCAAGGGTATCCAACGTTGTTGCCACCAGGAACCATGCATGGGTTTATCGTCCGCGGAGATGGGCAAGGGTTAGGACGCGGCGGGGGACCAACCCTTGCGCGGTGAGGTTTCGACGGAGCACGGGCGAGATTGCAGTTTGGCGATCCGTTCGGCGGCGCGTTGAACCTCGCCGGCATTGCACAGCGCGTGCAGTTTCAGCCGGAACGTGCGCGATTGACCTCCTTGCAGTTTGACGACGCGTCCGTGCCGCTCCTCAAAAGATTTCGTGTTTGGGAATCCCGAGGCCGGTTCAATCCCCAGGACGTAACCGTCTTCGACCCCCGCGGTGTTCTTCCAGAAGTTCAAACAGGGCAAGGTTCGCGCATCGAACTGGACCGAG
>JBKDPB010000305.1:0-3753 GCA_046342615.1 Planctomycetota bacterium
AGTCATCAAAGTGAACAAGTACGCCGAGCCCGGGAACTGGTGGGGCTCCAACGTCAAAGAGTACGCCACCTTCATTCAAATCGTCGATCCCCCGGAAACGATTCGAACGGGGATGACCGCGGAAGTCCGCATCTTTGTCGAACAAATCGAGAACGCCCTGCAAGTTCCCGTTCATGCAGTGTACGAGACCAAGCGGCACCACTTCGTGTTGGTTCGCAACGGCGATCGCTTTGAAACTCGTGAAATCGATATCGGAGCCACCAACGACAAGTTCGTCACGGTCAAGTCGGGAGTGAAGTCGGATGAAAGCGTCGTCCTCGATCCTCGAAACCATCTCGACAAGATGGATATTCCTGAAATCCGTGAGGAGGACGATCGATCTCGATTGGTCGCTCTTTCCAACGAACCCCTGCCCACCAAAACCCCGGGAGCGGCGGGCGGGCCAGCAGGACCAGGAGGGACGCCGGGTACCAACGGTGCAGGCGGACGGGGTGGTGCCGGAGGCGGAGCGGGCGGCGGCATGAACGCAGACGCCATCGCAGGAATGATCATGCAACGGATGGATACCAACTCCGACGGCAAACTCAGCAAAGAAGAAGTCGCAGGCGAAGAGCGCATGAAGAGCGCCTTCACCGAATACGACACCAACAAAGACGGGTCCGTCGATGCCAAGGAACTCGCCGCCGGAATGAAGAAGCGGATGGCGAGCATGGGTGCTGGCGGACCGGGCGGCGGTGGACCGGGCGGTCCCGGCGGCGGTGGACCGGGCGGCCGCGGGGCCGGAGGGACGTCGAACTAACGATGGTAGCCTCCGATTTCCCCACGGAAGGATTCGCTTGCCGCGTCGTCGATCTGAAGAAGGAATTCGTTCTCAAGAGCGAGACGGTCCGCGCACTTCGCGGTGTCTCGTTTGACGTCCCCGTCGGTGATTACGTCGCCATCATGGGCCCTTCGGGTTCGGGGAAAAGCACCCTCCTGAACTTGCTCGGATGCCTCGACCAGCCGACCGCTGGCAGCCTGTGGCTCGGCAATGATGACGTTGCCAAGATGTCGGACGACCAACTCGCCGATATCCGTTCGCGACGAATCGGATTTGTGTTTCAGGCCTACAATCTCATTCAGCAACTGACCGTGGTCGAAAACATTCAGGTGCCTTTGTTCTCTCAGGGCAGGCCATTGTCTCGAGAACAGCAACAGCGGTGCCTCGATTTGGCCAACTTGGTGGGGCTCGGAGAGCGATTGGACCACCGGCCAACGCAGTTGTCCGGGGGGCAACAGCAGCGTGTTGCGATCGCTCGATCGCTGATCAACGACCCCTACTTTATCTTGGCCGACGAACCGACGGGAAACCTCGATTCGCGCACGACGGAAGAGATCCTGCAATTGTTCGAGCGGCTCAATAACGAGGGGCGAACGATTATCCTGGTGACGCATGAAGACGAAGTCTCCAAGCGAGCCAAGCGGGTCATTCGGCTCAAGGATGGTATGCTGCAATGGGACCGGATCAATTCCCAGGAAGTTCGCGACGAAGCAGCTCGTTACGCTCTTGAAAACATGCCTGTTGAGGTTTAGCCGTGGGACAGTTTCTTGGCACTGTGCAACTCGGGATCAAGAGCTTGTGGCTCCACCCCATGCGGTCGATCCTGACGGTTCTCGGGATCTTTATCGGCGTGGCGAGCGTGATTTGGCTGCTGGCGATCAGCCAAGGGATCAGCAACGAAGCGCAACGGCAAATCGAAAGCCTGGGCGCGGACACGATCATGATTCGCACTGTCAAGCCGCCCAGCGAAAAGCTTTCCTCGCAAGGGCTCACTCCCTACGGACTGACCCGCGAAGAGTACGACATGCTGGTGGCGACGATCCCCACCATCCGAAGCGCGATTCCGATTCGCGAGATGCGTCGCCAGTTTCAATTCAAGAATCGCAAGCTCGATGGTCGCCTGGTGGGATGCACCCCCGAATATGCCGAGGTGACGAAACTCGAAATCGATCGAGGGCAATTCATCACCGATGTCGAGAACTTTTCGCGCGACACGCACTGTGTCCTGTCGGCCAAAGTCGCCGAGAAGCTGTTCCCGTTCGAGGATCCGGTCGGGCAGCGCATCTACATGCCTGAGAACCAGGACTTCTACCTTGTCGTCGGGGTGCTCAAGCCCAAGGGTGCGACCGCGGCGATCGGCGGCTCGATGGCTGCCCAGGACTTTTCCAACGACGTTTACATCCCCATTCGGACGCTGCAGCAGCGCATCGGGGACACGGTCATGACCATGCGATCCGGATCGCGCGAGGGAGAGATTATCGAACTCAACCAAATCACCTTGCGATGCAGTGAAGTCAACGATGTCAAGAAGACCGCCGAGCTGGTTTCCTCGGCATTGAACAGCCACGAAAAGATGGAAGACATCTCCGTGGTGGTCCCGTTGGAGTTGCTCGAACAAGCCCGCACGACCCGCGCGATGTTCATGTTGTTCATGGGCATGATCGCAGCGATCTCGCTGTTGGTCGGAGGCATCGGCATCATGAATATCATGCTCGCGACAGTCACCGAGCGAACGCGCGAGATCGGTATCCGAAGGGCCTTGGGCGCCAAGCGACGGGATATCATTCGGCAATTTCTTGTGGAAACGAGCGTTCTCAGTTTGACGGGCGGCATCACCGGTATTCTGTTTGGCCTGCTGTGCGGTCCCACGGTGAATATCGCTCGAACGCTGGCCAACATCTGGTTCGAGAAGCAGATGATGGATTTGCCCGAAGTGGTTCGGACGGTGCAGCCATCGATCGTGCCGGCGAGTATTCCAGGCGCGTTCTTTATCTCGCTCGCGGTCGGATTGATCTTCGGGATCTATCCCGCGACCCGAGCAGCGCGAATGAACCCGATCGAAGCGCTGCGGCACGAATAGCCATGCGATGGATGGACGGGAGCATCAGCCGCCGTGCGTCCTCATCCGCTTCGATGGCGGACGCGGCCTGCCACCATGGTGCATTGCACGATGCCTTGAAGTTCGTGGCCTTCGAGCGGCGTGTTGTAGGACTTGCTCTGAAAGGTCGCGGCGTTGACTTTCCAGCGGGCAAACGGGTCGATGAGAATCAAGTCTGCGAATTGGCCTACGGCGAGCGAGCCTCCTGGCTGTTTGAGAAGCTTGGCCGGATTGGTGCTCATTTTTTCCAAAACACTCATCCAGTCGAGATGACCTGGTTGAATCAGGTGGGTGATGACTTGCGCCAAGGCCGTCTCGAGGGCCATCATGCCGAACGGAGCTGCGTCGATCTCGAGCATCTTCTTTTCCAGCGAGCAGGGGCGATGGCCGCTGCTGATAATATCGATCGTTCCATCCTGGAGTCCCTCGATGCATGCGGTCACGTGGTCGGATGACCGAAGGGGTGGTTTGACTTTGCAATTGGTGTCGAACAATGTCATCCATCCGTCGTTCATGTGCAAATTCGCGACGTGGATCCCGACGGAGAAACTCAGTTCCCGATGTTTTGCGCGGCGGCACAATTCGACGCTGCCGGAGGTGCTGATGCTGGTCAAGTGAAGCTTGCCGCCGGTGGCTTCCACAAGCCGCAGATCGCGGGACGTGGCCAAGTCTTCGGCTTCGGCGGGAATGGGGGCAAGCCCCAGCTTCAATTGCTCGAGCCCTTCGTGCATGACTCCCCCGCGTGCCAGCGAGCCGATTTCGGGGTGATCGAACAAGTAGCGATCGAACATGTTGCAGTATTCAAGGGCTCGACGGAGCAGGCCCGTGTTCTCGA
>JBKDPB010000306.1:0-11924 GCA_046342615.1 Planctomycetota bacterium
TACCTGGGCTCACACCACCGCCGGGGGTTGGGGGAGCAAGCCGGTGGCCTAGGTTTCGGCGGCGTGTGGGCTGCACGAATCCCTTCCGGTTTACTCCGGGGGCTTGGGGGTTTTGTCGGGGGACCATATCAAGAGTGCCAGCGGCCTGGGCGTTCCCTTGGTCGGCGTGGGGCTCTACTATTCGCACGGATATTTCAAACAGGCCCTCAGCGGAGATGGTTACCAGCGAGAAGAGTACTTCGAGACCCGGGTCGAGGACCTGCCCCTCCAGGCGGCTTTACTCCCCGATGGCACCCCCTTGGTCGTAGGGATCGATACGCGGAACGGCCGATTGTTGGCCAAGGTTTGGAAGGTTCGCGTCGGACGGGTGACTCTCCATTTGCTGGACTGCAACGTCGAGGGAAATCGCCCCGAAGATCGAGAACTCACGAGCCGTCTGTACGGTGGAGACGAGAGGACTCGGATTCGGCAGGAATTGGTGCTGGGAATCGGCGGAGTTCGAGCCCTGCGCGCCCTGGGAATCACCCCCGGCGCTTACCACTTGAACGAAGGCCACAGCGCGTTCGCTCCGTTGGAAGTGATCCGCGAGCGGATGACCGATGACGGCATGTCGTTCGACGACGCGGCTCGCGAAGTCGCCCAGTCCACCGTGTTCACAACGCACACGCCCGTCCCTGCGGGGCACGATCGATTCAGCAGCGTTTTGATCGAGGAGCATTTAGGCCCGCTTCGCGATTCACTGGGGATCAGCCAGGATCACTTGATGAGCCTCGGACGAGTCCATTCCTCCGATCCTTCGGAATCGTTCTGCATGACGGTCATCGGATTGAAATTGTCGCGGACCGCCAATGCGGTTTCCCAATTGCATGGCCATATTTCGCGTCGCATGTGGCACAGCCTGTGGCCTAACCGCGAAGAAAACAACATCCCGATCGGTCACATCACCAACGGCGTGCACACGGAAAGCTGGCTCGCGGGCCAGATGGCCCAACTGTACGATCGACACTTCCCTGCAAACTGGCGCACCCACATGGGTGAAGCCGACGTATGGCAATTCATTCACAACGTCGACCCAGGCGAGCTATGGGAAACGCACAACGCGCTCAAAAACATGCTCTTGGCATTTGTGCGCCGCCGCGTATCGCGGCAATGCCGACGCCGGGGCGAGAGCGACGAGGTCATCGAAGCCGCTCGAAACATCCTGAGTCCCAACATCCTCACCATTGGGTTCGGGCGGCGCTTCGCCACCTACAAACGAGCCAACCTGCTATTCAACGACCTCGATCGAATCGCCGCGATCCTCGGCAACCAGGACCGCCCGGTTCAAGTGATCTTTGCGGGCAAAGCGCATCCGAAGGATGAGCCAGGCAAGAAATTCATCCAAGAAATCGCCAACCTTCGGCATGATCCCCGTTTCGCGGGTCGCGTCGCCTTCATCGAAGATTACGACATCAATGTTTGCCGTCACTTGATTCAAGGCGTGGACGTATGGCTCAACAATCCGCGGAGACCCTTGGAAGCCTCAGGCACCAGCGGACAAAAGACCGTTCTCAACGGCGGCTTGAACTGCAGTATCCTCGATGGCTGGTGGGCTGAAGCCTTCGATGGCACCAACGGGTTCGCGATCGGCAAAGGGTCGAGCCACGCAGACGATCGAATCACCGACCGACGCGACTCGCAATACCTGTACGAAACGCTTGAACAACACGTCATCCCCACCTTCTACGATCGCGATCGCGATGGGCTGCCTCGCGCCTGGATCAAGATGATGATGAGCAGCATCAGCACCCTTGCATGGCGATTCAGCAGCCACCGCATGGTCATGGACTACACGCGAGTCGCCTATGTCCCAGCCTCAGGCGGCCTGAGCTGCGAAATCAAAGGCCGATAAACATCCCGCACTCGGCGGATCAACGAAAAAAGCCTTGGCGTGCAACCAAGGCTTTTTTTCATTGATTCTCGATCAGGACCGGGCACTATTTGTGCGTGAAGTCCAGATACCAAAGTCCGTCATCCCATTCCAAGGAGACCCGACGCCATCCCAACGGCACTTGCGGGTAGGGATAGAAGGGTCCGATGTAAGGCCATGCCGAAGCACTGTACTGCTTTGGATAGGTGACCGCAGAATAGTTCGGATAGGCAGCATAGCTCGGCCATGCATAGCCAGGCATATAGGGGCTGTCCGAACGGGGAACACCACCGCCGTAGGAAGGACCGGCGCCCATCGGAACAGGTGCCTGAGGCGCTACGACTCCTGCGGCTACCGGAGCCCCGCGTACGGCAGCCATCGGAACCGGGGCGAGCTGCGCGGGGGCAGCTTGTACAGGAGCAACTTGCACTGGGGCAATTTGCGCTGGTGCGCTGTTGATCGTGCTGGCCGCGAAAGCTCGCGGTTGTACGCCAGGTGCCGCCACGTTGGCTTGCGGAACGACTGGCACTTCGTTGCTTACCGCACGAACGTTGGTGACCACCAATTCATCGACAACCGTTCGAACACCGGCGGCGTTCCGAGCGGTTCCCAACACGAGATCTTTCTGCTGCTGGCTGGCCACGCTGCCTCGAACGGTGACATCTCCGTCAACCGTGGAGACGTTGAGATCGAAATTCCTGAGTTGACCGACTCGCTTCGATTGGCTGAGATTTCCGAGAATTTCGGAGGTGATCTCGGCATCGCTCACGGTGACTTCATCCTCGATCATCAAGGAAGTCGAATCGTTCGCAGAAGCGGGTATGACTGGAGAGACCAGTTCACTGGTCTTCGCAGGCGTCCGTTCAACCAATTTGGCCTGATTTTCGACCGACTTGACGCCGTCAATGTTTCGTGCCGCGTTCAGAACACTGTCAAGCTGGGATTGTTGCGCTACCGTGCCGGTGATCAGAACGTTGCCGTTCTCGACAGTCAAATCAACCTCGAGCCCGCTCAGGCTCACCTGAGACTTTTTGACGGCGGTGATGATGGCATCAGCGATTTCGCGATCTCCACCAAACGCCGTCAAAGGAGCACCGGCGGTCAGCGAGGCAATCGCCATGCCCAAAAAGAATCGTCGCATGGATATCCTCCTACGGTTTGTTTTGCGGGAACAACGGCGCTTTGGAGCCACTGAGTCTGAACCTCGGCACCTGCAATCGGGAGAGGCTCCGTCGGAGATGGGGAATCGCGTTTTACTGGACACGCCTTTCCGCTCGCCGATCAAGCCTCGCGCTTTGCGAATACAGGTCTAGTTTTCGGCAATCAAACGTCCGAATCGAAAGGTTTTTGCCAATTTTGACGAGCTTCGCGAGGATTCCTACAGTGAGCATTAATCATGGCCCCGCAAGGAGTTCCTAACATGCAAAGTGAACCAATTCGTGGTAAGTTATCCGATCGTTAAGTCTTCCCTCCGTTCTCCAATTTTCCAATGTCCATCCACGTTCTGGTCAGTCCGTCACCCCACGTCAAGCCGCTCCTCCAAAAGCAAATCCAGGCTGCTGTCGATCGAATCGCGCAGGATTTTGGATGGTCCTCCGGGCAGATCTCGATTGCAATCCTGGACGACGAACGTATCCAGGAAATCAACCGTCAGTACCTCCAACACGATTACCCGACCGATGTGATCAGCTTTGATCTCACCGAATCCGACGAGATTCTCGAAGGAGAAATTCTCGTCAGCTGGGAAACCGCCGCCCGAGTTGCCCAAGAACAGCCATGGCCCCCCCAACTCGAAATGCTGCTTTACGTGATTCACGGCATGCTTCACATCATCGGCCTGGATGACGACACGCCAGCCCATACCCGACGGATGCGCCAACACGAGCGGCACTATATGCAAGCAATCGCTGGAGACACGACGCCTTGCAACCCGGCAAAGCCGACCAAGCCCCCTTCCAAGGGGCATTCCTAATCGACCTGGGTCGACCGGGATCGACTAGGACGCCTCGGGCTCGCTGAGCCGGTCGCCGTCGAAATGACCAGGCGTATGGCGGAAAAAGTACTGGCCGGCGTAATAGCCAACAAAGCTCATCGCGAGCCCTTGGATGTCGGCGGGAATGAGGGAGTAGGCATATCCAAGGTTGGCAACCCATCCCCCGTTGGCCCCCCCCAGAGCGTCCAAGACAAACTCGGGATACTTGGCGTAGGAGGTCTCCTCGGGAGCCGCAAACCAGAACGTTTCGAACGCGTAGCGCAGTCCCCAAACGCAGGCTCCGACGAGCATTGCCAGAACTCCGCTGATCTCATTGCGAGGTCGGCCGAAGACCCCCATCACCAGGGGCACAAACAAAGCGACCATCGCAATGGATAGCTGCAGGTCGAGCAATCCCATGATCGATTCGCCGCTAAAGGCGACCACGACACTTCCGATGGTGACCAGGACGACGCAGATCCGATCCAGCAGCAGGTGCTTGCCTTCAAACAGTTTCACGCCTCCCAGCACGTTGCTGGCCAGGATGGTTGCTTCGGAAATGGTGGCGCTGCATGCCACGGAGACAATGATGGAGATCACCGCCAGGACGAAGACGATGACCAACCCTTCGTGCAGGAACTTGGCTGCGAGCAACGGCAGGAGCATGTGTCCGTCCGAGTCCCCCTCGGGCATTTGAATCCCGAGCGAAAACGCGGCCAGGCCGAGCATGACGGGAATCAAGCCGAACGGAAAATAGACAGCGGCGGACAGGATGCATGCGAGGCTCGCGGTCCTGGGGTTTTTGGCGGTAAAGACCCGCTGCTGCAAATCCTGCCCTGGCACATTGCCTAGCAATCCGGTCAGAAAGGTTCCCAAGGCGGCCAAGGCACCGAAGGCGGTCCATTCCGGCACGAACATCAGACGTTCCGGCGGTTGTTTGGCGAGGACGGTTTGCACTCCTGCGAAAACGTTGCCTTCGCCGATGTGGGCCATCACGGCATAGCCGAGCACCATCAATCCGATCAACGCCACGACGATCTGAATCGCATCGGTGAGCGTGACCGACCACATCCCACCGATCAGCGTGTAGATCGTGACGACGATCGCGGAACCGATGATGGCAACTTCCTTGTTGATCCCGAAGTATGCCTGCAACACGGACCCCAAGGCGATGTATTGGCTGGCGATCCAGAAGAAGAACGTCGTCAACTGGATCAAGCATGCGAGATACTCCGCCCGATGTCCGTATTTCTTGCGATAAAAATCGGCGATCGTGAACAAGTTCGATCGCCACAGTGGAGAGGCGAAAACCAGTCCGGTCAACAGGAGCGTTGCCGAACAAGCAAAGGGATCGAGGATGACGCCGCTCAAGCCGGATTCCCAGGATGCCTTCGAAGCGCCGATAATCGCGGACGACCCGAACCACGTTGCCATGAGGGCGCCCCATGACAGGTGCAATGGCAGACGTCGGCCGGCCACGAGGAAATCCTGTTCGTCCTTGACCTGGGTCGACGCGTAGATACTGACCCCGAGCAGAGCCAGCATGTACAAAACAATCGCGATCGCCAAGCCGATCAGCCCCCAACGCGAAAGCTGGATCGACATTCCTCCGTCAGCCAAGAACAGCGGCAACTCGTTCACGGTGTGCGTGTATCTCCCTGGGAAAAGAGAATTCAGTGGTTTAGGTTTCGGAGAGGAAGGGCAGGGAGATCAAGCCGCCATCTTTATCGCGGCAATCCAGTTCCAGGTGTTCGGGAAACTGTGTTTCGCTCGCGAGGATTTGGATCGAAACTCCGGAGCTTTCTTCCAGCGCAATGATCTCGCGGCGCTTTCGGTTGTTCAGATACGAGGCGACGTTTTCGTGCACGCGAACCACGATACGGCTGGCTCCTTGCTGTTGGCATGCCAGCATCAGCAACCGCGACACTTCGATCGACATGCTTTCGGAGGTTTTAACCAGGCCTCGTCCGCGGCAGCAAGGGCAGTCCTCATAGACACTTCGCTTGAAGCTAGGCCGGATGCGCTGTCGCGTCATTTCGATGAGACCGAAGGGGCTGGTGCGCAGGATCTTGGTCCGAGCTCGATCCCGCTGCATGGCGTCCCGTAGCGATTTTTCGACTTTCCGCCGATGCGATTCCTTGCGCATATCGATGAAGTCGTTGACGATCACTCCACCGAGATCGCGCAGACGCAACTGGCGGGCGATTTCTTTGGCGGCGGACAGGTTCAGATGGAATGCGTTTTCCTCGGCGTTCTCTTCGTTGCCCCGGAAATTGCCGCTGTTGACGTCGATCGCCACGAGGGCTTCCGTGGAATCGATGACAATGGAACCGCCACCCTTGAGCGGGACAACCCGCTGATGGATCTTGGCGATTTCCGCCTCCAGTTTGTATCGGTGGAACAGGGGCTCGCGACCGTCGTAGAGTTGGATGCGGCTGGCGTAGCGGGGCATGACCAGTTCCATGAACTCCTTGGCTCGATGGAACGCGTCGGGATGATCGACGACGATCGAATCGATATCTTCCGTAAACGTATCGCGAATGGTCCGGATCATGATGTCGCTCTCCTCATAGACATCGCATGGCCCGGGCTGATTCTTGATGCGGCGCACCAGTACCTTCCAGAGCCTCAGCAGGTAGGCTACGTCGCGCGAGAGTTCCCTGCGGGTTCGCTCCTGTCCGGCGGTGCGGACGATGAATCCAACACCTTTGGGGATATTGAGCTCCTGCATGGTCGCCTTGAGCTTGCGCCTGGCATCTTCGTCCTCGATCTTTCGGCTGACGCCGACGCGTCCCAGGGAGGGCATCAGGACCAGGTAGCGGCCAGGGATACTGATATAGGTCGAAAGGGTTGGGCCTTTGGTACCGATCCCTTCTTTGATCACCTGGACGAGGACTTCGTCTCCCCGGCGAAAGATTTCTTGAATCGGCGGCTTGAATCGAGGGCGCCCGCTGCGGAGCCGACCGGTGCGCGAAGGGCGATTGCCCGGTCGACGGTCGCCCCGAGACGGTTCGTCTTCTCCTCCATCACCTTCGTCTTGGTCCTCGTCGTCGTCATCCACGTCGGAGCGTCTGCCGTCCATGATTTCCGCAGGATCGTATCCGGCTTGACGAAAGTACTGGGGTTCGATGTCGCTGATATGGAGGAAACCATTGCGGCCGACGCCAAAGTCCACGAAGGCCGCTTGGATGCTGGGTTCGATGTTGACGATCTTCCCCTTGTAGATATTCCCGACCCAATTGTTCTGGCTGGTTCGTTCGGTGTAGAGTTCTTCGAGGGTTCCATCCTCGAGCAGCGCAATTCGGCATTCCTCCGCTTGCGAGACGTTGATCAGCATTTCCTTTTTCATTGTCCTGATTGTTTCCTTTGCAAATCTTTTTGCTTGATTGGTATTCGTTGGACGTTCGATCATGCCTGGAGCACGATCTCGGGCACGAGCCCGGCGAGTTGATTCATCAGGAAAGCTTCGACTTCGCGAGCTGTACTCAACCGAAGGGCTCGCCATGCCATGGCTTCACATTGGCCGATGGTCACGGATCGAATCGCTTTCTTGATGACCGGGATAGCGGCTGGCGCGAGGCTCAGCGTGCGAATCCCCATGCCGACCAGCAGGAGGGCATGAGCGGGATTGTTGCTCATTTCTCCGCAAACACTGGTCGATTTCCCCCGCTCCGATACGACTTGATGCGTCCGTTGGATCAATCGCAGGACGGCGGGGTCACACGCTTGATAAAGGTCGGCGACCGCATCATTGCTGCGATCGACGGCCAGCGTGTATTGAGTCAAGTCGTTGGTGCCGATGCTGACGAAATCGATTTCGTCGATGAATCGGTCCAACATCAAAACAGCTGCCGGCACCTCAACCATCATGCCGACCTGGACCGCGCAAGGAATGTGGATCGCTTCCGAGCGGAGGTCTTCGGAGACCGAGCGGAGCAGAAACCGTGCGCTGCGGAGTTCATCGAGGGTCGTCACCATCGGAAACATCACGCGACAATCTCCCGCGCACGCGGCGCGAAGGATCGCGCGGACTTGGATCCGAAACAGTTCCGGGTTCCGAAGACTCAAGCGGATCGAACGGAGACCTAAAAACGGATTGTTCTCCGGTTCCGCGGGGCGAACCATCCCCATCTTGTCCGCCCCGAGGTCCAAGGTTCGAATGACCACCGGGCGGCCTTGCATATCCCGCACGACTTGCAAATAGGCCTGGTAATGCTCTTCCTCAGTGGGTTCGGACTGGTGCCCGAGGTAGAGGAATTCGGTCCGATAAAGCCCGACTCCATCGGCGCCGCGTTCCAAACAGGTTTGCGTTTCGTAGGGGAACTCCACGTTGGCCATCAGCTCGATTCGGACACCATCGCTGGTGACGGCGGGCAGATCGCGAAGCTCGCAAAGCTGTTCCGCGATCGATTGTCGAGCCCTTCGGCGTTGAAGGTATCGTTCCCGCGTCGCTTCGTCCGGCGAAACGATAATCCGTCCCAAATGGCCATCGACGATGACCTCATCGCCGGATCGAATATTGTGAAGGAAGTTGCCTACCCCCACCACAGCCGGGATCTCCATCCCCCGCGCCACGATCGCCGTGTGGCCGCCGGGACCTCCCGCCTCGGTGCAGATGCCGAGCACCTTCGAGGAATCAAAACCTGCGGTTTCGCCCGGCGTCAAGTCGTGGCTGACGACGATCGCTTCGTGGGGAAGCTCTCGAATGGTGGCGGTCGGCTTGCCGGACAACGCTTCCAACAACGCGCGTTCGACATCGCGGACGTCCGCGGCTCGCTCCGCGAGGAACGAGGAACTGGCCCGTCGAAAGGCAGCCGCGTATTTGGCAAAAACTTCACTGATCGCGTAGTCGGCCGAATACTGCTTGTCCCGAATCAAATGCTCCATCTCGGAGTGGATGCGAGGGTCGCGCAGAAGCTGCTGCTGGGCGGAAAAGATTCCCCCGAGGCGTTGCCCCCACGACGCCGTGGTCTTCTCGCGACTGGCTTCCAAGCTCTTGTCCGCCAGCTCGATGGCCGCGCTGAGCCTCTCCCGCTCGCGCTCCGATTCCTCCGGCGACGTCAGGCAACGCGCAATACTGTACCCCTCGCGGTCGAAAACCAGAGCTTTTCCGATCGCGACACCGGGTGATACCGCGATGCCTTGCAGTTCGCGCATTCTTGCTTGCACACCGAGAGCGATGCCTGACAGACACCGGTCTGTACGATGCGTTCCTATTGCTTAATGTTGGACGGTGATTCGTTGAACTGGGACTCAAACAGCTGCGAGATGGCCGCAATCGCAGCATCTGCATCTGGACCTTGAGCCCTCAGAGTTAGCTCGCACCCTTGCGTGGCGCCGAGGGTGAGCAAGCTGATCATGGAACGGCAATCCGCGATTTGACCTTCCCGCTCAAGCTCAATCGTGGACTGAAAACCGACTGCGGTTCGAACAAGCGTGTCCGCTGGACGCATGTGCAATCCCTCGGAGTTCAGCACTTTGACCGTTCGATGCAGCATACCTTCATTCATCATGGTGCCATCACGAACCAAACTGGCTTCGATCGGCTTCGTCGAGCAACTGCTGAATATCCTCGGCAGTCGTCGATTGGCGAAGAAAGCGGCAGAATTGATCGTCTCGCAATTGCCGCGAGATGTTTTCGAGCGCCCTCAGGTGATCGCCAGGTCGGTCAGGAGGTGATACCAAAAGGAAAAACAGCGATGCCTTCTGCCCGTCGAGCGACTCGAAATCCAGCCCCTCAGAACTAACTCCGACGGTCCCGACCAACTTTTCGACGCTGCCGTGTTTGGTGTGCGGGACCGCAACGCCGCGACCGATGCCGGTGCTGCCCAGTTCCTCCCGCTTCATGATGGCTTTGACAATGTCCTCTTGGTCGGCAGCTCGAATTTCGCCTGCCGCCACCAAGGCCCCCACCAATTCCTTGATGACACCCTCCTTCGTGGAGGAAGACAATTGGGCTCGAATCGCTTTCGGCGATATGAATACAGAAAATTTCATGGATAAGGAAATCCTCAATGATCTCTAAAGTCCATCGACCGCGCGACGCGCGGAGCAATGAAACCCATGGATGAAAAATACGGCATTGCGAGAGACAGCCGAACACCGTCAGGCATTCGCGTCCCCCTCGGCATGCCGGTGGCCTGGCCCCTTGTGCTCGGTCACCCGTTCTTTGTGCTTGCGTATCTGTTGCTCCACTTTGCCAATCACCGAATCTAAGGCGGAGAGGACGGTGGTCGCCTCAGCGCAGGCGACGAAATCCGGTGAATGTTCGGCCGAAACGTTGATTTCCACCGACGGGCGGTCCAATCGTCCCAAATCGACAATGACCTCGATCGCATTGATGCGGTCGAATAGGCGGCGGACTTTGTCGACTTTTTCGACGATGATCTTCTGGTCCTCAGCCTTGAGGTGCCCATGTCGAGCAGAAACGTTGACTTGCACAGATAATCTCCCGTGGTGCAACCAGGAACCGATACACGTGTAGCCGGGATTGTAGCGGTTTCCCGAAAACCCCACAAATCCCCGTAGGGCCAAGGATTTAGAAGAATTCGAACCTTGGCGAAAACAAACCGGTCCCTTCCGTGTTGACAAGAAAAAGCGGGCCGGAGCGACTACACTGAATACGGATCGGTATCCGAGTGAGCCGTGACCGAAGGTCCGAATCGGTTCCTTGACAACATTCTTCGCGGAAATTCCTCGATGAAATCCTATCTTTCGGCTGCAAAAATCCCTGCTGGTTCCCTCTTCGCTTGGGGAACAGTCTGCGTGCTGGCCAACACGCTCGTCGCACAACCTCCAGGCGGACCACCTCCTGGAGGGCCTCCTCCTGGCGGACCACCCATGGGAGGCATGATGATGATGGGAGGCGGGCCTTGGGGGGGCGATCGAGGAGGCGGCGAACGTGGACGCGGTGGTTGGGGCGGCGGTGGCGGATGGGGTGGCGGTGGCTTTGACCCCTCCCAATTCATTTCCCGAATGGATACCAACGGCAACGGTTCCCTCGACCCCGAAGAAGTCCAAGGACCCGCCCGATTCATGCTCGAACGGATGGCTCGCAATAATCCGAAGATCGACATGTCCAAACCGATCCCGATCTCCGTCTTGACCGAGTCGATTCAGCAAATGCGCGGAGGAGCACCCGGAGGCGGTGGTGGCTGGGGAGGCCCCTGGGGAGGCGCTGGCGGTGACGACGAAAGTGTCGACATCCCCTCCCAAACGCTCGTCCCAGGCTTCGGAGTCCGATTGGAGCGAACCCCCGTGCCAGGGTTCGGATCCGCCGGCGCGTTGTCGGCAATCCAAGTCGACGATCGAGATCGACGCGATGCGGATGAACGCATGCGTCGCTACGATAAGAACAACGATGGCTCGCTCGATGGAGACGAGATCAAAGAAGCGCGATGGAGCGATTCGCTCGCCCAATGGGATCGCAACCGGGATGGCAAGCTGTCGCGCGACGAGGTCGCCGCACGCTACGCCCGCCGCCGAGAACAACGACAAGAACAAGAAACTCGCACGCGAACCGGCGAAGAGAAGCGCGGAGGACAGCAAGCATCGAACGAAACCGACAAGAAAGAGCCCTCGCGGCCTTTTGAAAAGACTGCCAGTTTTCGAATCAAAGGCACCGATGGCGGTGCGGCACGGCCCGCCGGATTACCGGAGTGGTTCGTCCGCGACGACGCCGACGGCGACAACCAAGTCGCGATGAGCGAGTTCGCTCGCAAGTGGGATGCATCAACCCTCGAAGACTTCACGAAATTCGATGCCAACGACGACGGGTACATTACCGCGAAGGAGTGCCTGGCCGGCGTTAAAAAAGGCTATCTCAAGGGCTCCAGCTCCCCGGCAACCACCGCCAGTTCCAAGTCGGAATCGTCGGATAGCGCAGTCGCCGCGAACACCAAGACCGCCAGCAGTGGAACCGCCAAGCCCACCGCACCAGCCGCCTCCAGCGGAGGAGTCAGTGCCGAAATGCTGGAATGGAGCCGAAAGAAACTCGCCCTCAAGGACAAGGACAAAAATGGTTTCCTGACACCGGATGAATTC
>JBKDPB010000307.1:0-3353 GCA_046342615.1 Planctomycetota bacterium
GCTTAAGGCATGCAGGAAAACTGTACTTCCTGGAAACTCTCGGGGAGTCTCCCATCCAGTTGCTGGATTCCAGCAATGATGCCTTTGCCAAAGTCATCCTCGAGGACCGCAACCGGGTGGTCATCGACGACCTCACCGCGATCATCGAACGGGAACCGGACGTAAAAAGTGTTGCGATCATCTACGGCGCCGCCCATATGCCCGATATCGAGTTGCACTTGATCCACATGGGCTACGTGGAAACGCGGGACGATTGGATCGATGCCATCACGGTTCTGGCGCCCGAGGATCCAGAGGAAAGGGAACAACTCGAAATGTCGCGAAAGACCCTTCGAGGCATGGGATTGCTGAGCGGAACCGATGCCCCGGCCGGAGAAAGAAAAAGGCGATGGCGAAAATCCAACACCTCGGAGGAAGCGCTCTCGCAAAACTATCGCAAAGAAGTCATGAGGGAATGGGTGGGTGATCTTGCCTTGATGCTCGACGCCAACCGCGAGGCGGAACGGGATCGCGCGGAGAAAAGGCTGATGGAGCTTGGTTCCGCCGCGATTCCTTTCCTGCCCGCCATCTCCGAAGACGACTCGGACGAGTTTCGATTGAGGCTTGAACGGGTGCGGAGCAAGCTGCTGGACACGGACAAGGAAACGCTCTCCAAGCCTTCGCGAGTGACCCTGACGGGGACCATGACGGGCATGGATGCCTTGGAGGCGATCGCCGAACAGACAGGCAACCATTTGCCGCTGCAACAGGTCTCTGGCCTCGATTCGCAAATCAGCGTCGATTTGGAGGATGTGTTGTACTGGGAAGCGGTCGATGAGATTCTCGACGAACTCTATTTGACGATCCTGCCCAATGACGGCGAATCGTTGCGACTGGTTCCTCGCCAGGAATCTTTCCCCCAACGCTTCGTGATGGCCGGCTATTCTGGCAGCTTTCGCATCGAACCCATCGCCCTGACGAAAACGCAGCGCATGTATGAACCCGACCAAAACTCGACGAGCATCGAACTCTCGTTGACTTGGGAACCCCGGCTCAATCCCGTCTTTGTCCGATATGAGCTGAAGGGGTTGGAACTCAAGTGCAACAATGGCGAGGTCCTGCGTCCCAAACCCAACCAAGGAACCGATTTCACGCCGACAGGCTC
This sequence comes from Planctomycetota bacterium, assembly GCA_046342615.1. Lineage (GTDB taxonomy): Bacteria > Planctomycetota > Planctomycetia > Pirellulales > Pirellulaceae > JBKCUI01. The sequence goes on from JBKDPB010000307.1 coordinate 1,145, forward strand.
CCAACTCATCTCGCTCCTCGAGTTCGATCGCCCAACCCGGTCGGCGAAGGAGATTGTCGAATGGAAGGGAAGCTTCCTTTGCTCGATTCCGGGCAAACCGGTTGCGATTCGCTTCACGGAACTCGATACCGCACGCAACAAGATGTTGTCCATGGGAGACCTTGAAGTCACCCTCGAACGAACCCGCAAAAATCGCGATGTGCACGAAATCATGGTTGCGATCGCCCTGCGCGGCGAGCAAACCACCGACTCGATCCAGGGTTGGACGGCGCTCATGGAAGCCTACCTCGTGGATGGCAAAGGGAACCGGACGGAACATGCAGGTTGGTCGACCAATCGCATCACGGATCGGGATGTGGGGATGTCGTTCCTGTTCGAAGTCGAAGACGATCTTTCCGAATACGAATTCGTCTTCATCGCACCGCAATCGATCAGCCAACAAACGGTGGAGTATTCTCTCGGCGGCATCGTTCTGCCATGAGTGCGAACGTGCCCTGGGACCCCGAGATGGAGTCACCCGCAACCTTGCTGATCATCGGTGGAGGGCCGGTCGGTATCGAAGCGGCCATCTACGCTCGCTTCCTCGGTTACTTCGTTTCGATCTTCGAGAGCCGTCGGGTCGCGCACCGCATGCTCGACTGGCATGATCGACCTCTCGCCTTACCCGTCTCCCAGGTGACGACCTCTTTGGGACATGCGGCCATCGCAGCTCAAAATCCCGAATACAAACGGCCCGATCCCGACCGCATCTTCACCGGACGCGAATATGCGGAACAGTACCTGCTCCCCTTGGCCAAGACCGATCTCCTCTTCGATGACATCCATTTTTTGAGTCCGGTCGTTGATGTGTCGAGACTTCGAACGCACCGTCGCGATACGATCCATCTTCAGGAACGATGCAACGACGAATTTCGCGTTGTGGTTCAAGGGCAGCATCGCGGGCCGTGGACGGCTCGCGGCGATTGCATCCTCGACTGTCGCGGCCACGCGATTGAACCGATCGGTATGGGGCCGGGAGGAGGACTCGCCATCGGAGAAACAGACCACGAGAAAGAGTTCTTGCTGCACGCGCCGGGCGATCGCAAGTACGAATCCAAGCACCTGGCAGGCAAACGTCTGGGCGTGATCGGCGAACATGCCACGGCGTGCCAGTGCGTAGAGGATTGGCTGGATCACTTGTCCCAGGATGGCGAATCGCGACTGGTATGGATGGTTCGACCGAGTGAAGCCAGCTGCTCGGACCGAGTAGCCAGTTTGCGGGCCAAGATCGAGTCGGCTTCGCTTCGCAACATCATCTGTATCGAGACCTTGGGAGTGGAATCGATCGCCAGGCAGGAGAACGGAAGTTTTCGCTGGACGCTTCTCAAGGAGGACGAGTCCTCGGTCGAACTCGAGACCGATCTCGCGATGCGCAGAACGGGGTATCGCTATCGCTCCCTCGGTCCAGAACTCCACGCGCATGCCGATGGATGGGTCGGTTCGGAGGCTACCGTCGATTGGAAAGCGCCCCGCTTTGTGACCGCAGAACCCGGATATTACGCGTTGCGAGCCGCACCGATCGAGGAGGGCTGCGGTGCGGGTCTACCGGGAGCGTTCGAGGAAATTCGACGAGTATTCGCTATGATCGGCGGCCGAGAGGATCTCGATCTCTACCGGATCGTCGATCAACAATCCCAGTCCGACTAGGCTATAATCGTCGCGGATGATTCGATTGAAAACCTCTCGAGAGACCAGGCGAGGAACGTTTCCATGTTGAACTTGATCGGCAACGGTTCGGCACAGACCTGCAACGGCGTGACGCGGCGCGATTTTCTGCAAGTCGGAACGCTGGGCGCGATCGGTCTCGGACTTCCGCAATATCTCGCGGCGAGCGAAGCCGGAGCGGTCGACCCGTCGAAATCCAAACGTTCGGCCATCATGATTTTCAATCTCGGCGCGCCGAGTCAGCTCGACACTTTCGATATGAAACCCGATGCCCCGGCGGAAGTCCGCGGCCCGTTCAAACCGATTCCCACCAAAGCGCCCGGCATACAGATCTCGGAGATCTTCCCGCGTCACGCCCAGATCGCCGATCGATTCTCGTTGGTGCGATCCTGTTTCCATCGCGGCGCCGCGGTGCACGACGCCGGCTGGCAGATCATGCAAACCGGCCGCCAATTTCAGGGCGGGGTCAACACGCCCCACGTCGGCAGTGCGATCGGTTATCTCC
>JBKDPB010000308.1:0-21950 GCA_046342615.1 Planctomycetota bacterium
AAGCTGAATAACGACCCAATGGGGCATCGGCGAGTTGTGATTGAGAAACCCTTCGGAACCGATTTGGCGACCGCTCGTTCGCTCAACGACTCCATCCACCAAACGTTCCGCGAAGACCAGATCTATCGCATCGACCATTACTTGGGGAAGGAAACCGTCCAGAATATTTTGGTGCTGCGGTTTGGTAACACCATCTTTGAGCCTCTCTGGAATCGCAACTACGTCGAACACGTTCAGATCACAGTAGCCGAGGAGGTCACGGTAGGCCGGCGAGGCGATTACTACGATAAGGCTGGCGTTCTTCGCGATATGTTCCAGAATCACCTTTTTCAACTCATGATGGTTACAGCGATGGAGGCGCCCGTCCGTTACACGGGCGAGTTCGTGCGCGATGAAAAGGTCAAGGTTCTGCAGGCGATTCGACCCTATCGCGGAAGCGACTTTGCCGAGTTCGGCGTCCGCGGCCAGTACTACGGCTACAACAAAGAGGAGGGAGTTCCGAACGACAGCCAGACCGAGACCTTTGCGGCATTGAAGCTCTACATCGACAACTGGCGCTGGCGAGGAGTTCCTTTCTACTTGCGAAGCGGCAAAGCGATGAGTTGTCGGTCGACACAGATCGTCATCCAATTCCGCGAGCCGCCTCATCTGTTGTTCGGAGAGCAAAAGTCGTATCGTCCCGAGGCCAATCGGTTGGTGATTCAAATTCAGCCGGGCGAAGGGGTGCAGATCTTTTTTCAATCGAAGGTTCCCGACTCGGATATGCGGCTTCGGCTCAGCGAGTTGGATTTCCGCTTCGACAGCAGCGGCAAGGAACCCCCGGACGCTTATCAACGCCTGCTTCTCGATGCCATGCTCGGGGATCCCGGATTGTTCGCGCGGAGCGACGAGGTCGAGCAATCGTGGCAGATCATCGATCCGATCATCACGGCATGGAAGAGCCCTGCGGCGCCGGCACTCAATATCTACGAACCCGGGATGTGGGGACCCACCCAGTGCAGCGAGTGGATGCAAAGCCAAGGTCGAACCTGGTTCGATACCTGTCCCATCCTCCCGATGGGCTGAGCTGGGCGGTTTTTTCTCGGAATCTTCACACTTCGTCAGGTCGGTTTTTCCCCGGCTTCCCGGCGTCGTTTTCTGCTCAGGGCGGAACAATTCTCGGTGACAACGGTTACACTATGCGTGCCCGCTTTTCTTGTAAGGCTTTCAGGAATATTGCCCAGTGTCCGGACGCATCCAGGGAAAAATCGTCGAGATTACGACTCAAGGGGATCTCATTACCGATTTGCTTGCTGAACAATTGCAGGGAGTCGGTCGCGATCCCAACACGAAGATCACGGTCGATGACGAGCATGAGACCTTCGGGATCTTCAGCCTCGACCATCAGCAGCCGCCGATGACCCTGGTGGCCCTTCTCGATCCCCCGGGAGCATTGCGTTTGCATCTGGTTTCTGATTCCGCCGCCATGATGCTCGGGGTTCGCGTTGGAGCCGATGTGGTAGTCAGCTGGTGAAGTACGGTCTCCTCAATCTCTACAAGCCGCCTGGGCCAACCAGCCGCGATTGTGTCAACCAAATCAATAAACGGTTGAAACAGAACAAGGTTGCGCATGCCGGAACCTTGGATCCGCTCGCCCAAGGTGTGTTGCTGATCCTCGTCGGTCCCGCAGTGCGCTTGATGGATGAAATCCACGAACTCGACAAGGAGTACGTGGCGAGTTTTCGTCTTGGGCTGCGAAGTCCGTCCTGCGATCTGGAGACCGAGTGCGAGGATGTGCCATTGCCATCCGACGTCGACATCGACGCGATTCAATCGAGATTGACGCAGTTCGTGGGACGAATCGAACAGGTGCCTTCGGCCTATTCCGCTATCCGGGTGGATGGCAAACGATCGCATCACGCCGCGAGGCAGGGAACGGCGGTGCAGATTCCTTCCCGCTACGTAACGATCCATGACCTGGAATGTCTCGAAAGCAAATTGCCGGAGCTGCGATTGCGGATTCGATGCAGTACTGGAACCTACATCCGAACGCTGGGAAGCGATCTCGCAAAATCCTTGGGTACCGATGCGGTGATGACCCAGCTGACGCGCGTGCGCGTGGGCCCCTTTGCGCTGGAAACCGCGGTCGCTCTGGATGCGATTCCCGATCCGATGCCGGACGAGTTCCTTCAGCCAGCGATCGCTGCGCTCCAGGCGTGGGATTCTTGGCGCGTGGACGACCCGACCATGCGTCGGATTCTCGATGGTCAGCGACTCGACCCCGCGGACGTGCCCGTATGCGGAGGTTCGAGGCTGGCCGTGCTCGATTCGAGGAGCATTCTCCGTGCGATCGTCAAGCGACTGCCGGACGGTACATGGCGATGCGACAAGGGGATCGCCCACTGGGATGTGTTTCCGTGATCCATGTCCGAGGAGACGCGGTCGCGGAGCAGACGTGAGGGGGAGCCGCAGCCTGCGAAGGGAGCGGGTGATTCCCGGGTCTCCTTGACCCGTCCCGTTCGCGGGCTTTTAGCGAAAATCGTTGATGGTCAACAGCGTGCTCAGCGGAAGGCCCGCTTTTTCGATCGCTTCGCGACCTCCCTCGAGTCGATCGATAACGCCATAGATGCCGAGCACCTCCATTCCGAAGTCCTTGGCGGATTCGACGGCTCGAAGGGCGCTGCCGCCGCTCGTGATCACGTCTTCGACAATCACGCATTTCATGCCTGATGTCACCGGACCTTCGACGAGTTTGCCCGTGCCATGCGTCTTTGCTTCTTTGCGAACCATGAAACCTCGCAATGGAAGACCTCGCTGGCCTGCCAAATCCACAATCGACGCCGTGATGGGGTCAGCACCGATCGCCAACCCACCGACAGCATCGGGCATAATAGGAAACCGGTTGCTGGTAATCCCGTCGAGGATGCCTGCCGCGATCAAGTTGGAGCCTTGCGGATGCAAGGTGATCTTGCGGCAGTCCAAATAGAAAGACGCCTGTTTTCCGCTGGCCAGCGTGAACTGTCCGAACTGCAGCGCGTGCTCGCGCACCAAGGCTTTCAAGAGGTCTTTATCGTATTGCAAGGCTTGCTCGTGCTTTTGAGGAATCTTAGCGACGGATCGTCACTTGCGATCCTACGCCGAGCATACCAAAAACATCGTTGGCATCCAGCGGTGATAGGCTGATACAGCCCATCTGAGTTCCGCTTCGGTCCTCTTTCGGTGAGCCATGGATACAAAGCGATTGGCCTAAATCGATCCAATATCCGCCATAGGGATTCGAGGGATCGTCGGATGCGATGCTCGCCCCATTGCTGGAGTAGTAGTTCCGGTCGAGCGCTTTCTTCTGCACTTCGTAAACTCCTGGTACGGGCTGTGGTTCCTGCCCGAAGGAACATGGGTAGCGACCTGCGTACAAGTCCCGTACGAAGAGGGTTAGCTCGTTGTGAGCCAAGTCAATTTCAGCGCGGAAAGGGCCGGGCACAACCTTCAGGTTGGTTCCGGGCGGCGGATCTTGCGAGGGGTCGAGTCCATTGATTCGAGCGAGGATTTCCGCCGGCACATCATATTGTTTTGCAATCTGCTCCCACGTGTCGCCGGCAGCAACAACGAATGCAAAATCCATCATGTGCCGTCGGGAAAAAACCACTTCACGGGCCAGGGCATCCAGCATGTCGATCAAGTCTTCTCGCTGGGGAGTGGTCAATTCAGCTGCATTGTAGAAGAGCGATAGGGTGGCCAAAGCCTTCTTGAGTTCGCCTTCCTTGATTTGATCCAAGGCGAGTTGCTTCGCGTTCTCGAAGGAGCGGCCGGGCTTCGATGAAGGTATGCTCGGTTCACTCGAGTGGCTGGCGGTGTCGGATTTCGGCGAAGTTGCTTCGGCCAGCGTTTGTGCGCTGCCATGAATGGTCGGTAGATCGAGGGCGGGGGCGCCCGGGGGCGAGCCCGGTGTGGTTTTGGGCAGGAGAGCCACGTCGTTCGCCTTCGACGACGGCAGGGCTAACCCGAAGCCTGGTTCGCGCTTTGTCGAGTCGACCTTGGCCAACGCTTCCCCAGCGTTCGATTTGCGATTCGGCAGGGATGCGGCTGGGTCGTTGTTCGAATTGCGATCGCTCGAGGGTAACTCGAGTTCCGGAACGTCAATCTCGGGGATTTCCGGCAGGCTTGGAGGCGAGGGGAACGACGGAGTGGAGGAGGCATCGGGTGCAGGCGCATTGTCGGAGGGTTTTCCCGGAGCAGTGAAACTCGGAGCGGGCAACGATGCAAACTTCTTGAAGGGATCTTCGCTCTTGGCTGTGTCCCCGGGAGCGGCGGAACTCGGTTGAAAAGGGGGGGGAGCCGAGACATCCGCAGATGTCTCCCCGACACTCACGAGATTCTGCAGTTCTTCGGACATCGGAGTGTCCGTCCCATTGAGCGCGACATACCCGCCGTAGAGAACGAACAACAGCAAAACAACGACGACTGCGGTTTTGAGGGTTTGCACTTCGGTCCTCCTGACCGTGAAATCCTGGATGCTTCCAACTTGCGAAAGGATGCTAGAAGGACTCAGGTTCCCAAGTCAATTGCAATTTTCCCGTCGATCTCTTGGACCGGGTAACATCGCAGCATCGGCTGACCCGTGACGGCGTTTTTTCCCGTCGCCAACGCGTACATCCAGCCGTGCCACGGGCATTGGATCGTCCCATCGGCAACCTTTCCTCGCGCCAGTGGGCCCCCCTGATGCATGCATAAACCATCGATTGCGTACAAATCCCCGCGATGCCGAAAAACGGCGATGATGTTCCCCTGGTGCAAAACTTCGATCCCCTGCCCCTCGGCAACATCTTGGGAATTCAGCACTTCACGCCAAGCCATGACAAGTAGCCCTCCATCGCAAATCCAGAATATGCTTTACAATAGGCGGAAATTCAATCGGTTATGGGTGATTTGCCCGGAGTAGTGCGTGATGTCCATCCTGTGCGTTTGCCAACGTACGATATCCTTTGTCCTCGCTTTGACCCTCTTTTCTCTCTCCGGAATCGCCGACAACATGCCGACGAAGGTTACCACGGTGGAGGGGATCACGGAGTACTCGCTCGACAACGGGCTTCGGATCCTCCTCTTTCGGGATCGCAGTCAACCCAAAGTTACCGTGAATTGCACCATCTTTGTCGGGTCGCGTCACGAAGGCTACGGCGAATCCGGGATGGCGCATCTCTTGGAGCATATGCTCTTCAAAGGGACTGAACTTCATTCGGATATTCCCAAGCAGCTCAAGGACCGCGGGGCTGAGTACAACGGAACGACCTGGTTGGATCGAACGAACTACTTCGAGACCCTGCCAGCCTCGGATGAGAATCTGGAGTTTGCGATTCGACTCGAAGCCGATCGCTTGGTGAACAGCAAGATTCGAAACGAGGATCTGCAGTCGGAGTTTTCCGTCGTTCGCAGCGAGTTCGAGCGGGGAGAGAACAGCAATGTTCGCGTCCTGCAACAACGGATGGCGTCGGTATGCTACCAATGGCACAACTATGGCAAGTCCACCATCGGCAATCGAAGCGATATCGAGCGCGTTCCCATCGACAGCCTCCGGGCCTTCTATCGCAAGTACTACCGTCCCGACAACGCCATGCTGATCGTCGCAGGAAACTTTGACGAAGAGAAGACATTGAACTGGATCACGGAATACTTCGGGGCGATCGCGAAACCCACCACGCCTCTTCCCAGAACGTACACGGTCGAGCCTCCGCAGGACGGGGATCGGCTGACGACGGTCCGTCGCGTCGGTGACTCCCAATATGTCGGTGCGATGTATCACGTGCCTTCGGGGGCTGATCCTTCGTTTCCCGCGGTCGAGTTGCTCTCGATCATCATGACCGACGAACCCAGCGGTCGACTCTACAAAGCGTTGGTAGAGACCAAGCTCGCGGCGGGAATTGGTGGCGGTGCGTTGGCCTTGCACGATCCCGGGGCCATCAGTTTCATGGCTCAGGTCCCCAAGGACAAATCGCTGGAGGATGCCAAAGAGGCGATGGTCCAGACACTCGAAGGGTTGGCCGAGGCGCCGATCACCGACGAGGAAGTGGAACGCGCGCGGCGCCAGGTCTTGAACCAACGCGAAATGATGGCCGCCAAGACCCAGAGCCTGGCAATCGAACTGAGCGATTGGGCGGCCCAGGGAGATTGGCGTTTGTACTTTCTCCATCGCGACGGAATCGAACGAACCACCGCGGCGGAAGTGCAGCAAACGGCATTGCGCTACCTGGTGCGAAATAATCGAACAATCGGGTTGTTCGAACCGACCGCCACCGCCGAGCGGATCGCAATTCCGGACAGACCCAATGTCAGCCAATTGGTCAAGGAATATCGCGGACGCGAAGCAGCCTCCGAAGGAGAAGTGTTTGATCCATCCCCGGAAACGATCCAGAGCCGTCTGGTCAAAGGCAAATTGCCGAGCGGCGTCCCCTACGCCCTCTTGCCCAAGAAAACGCGGGGAGGCACGGTGAATGTTTCGATCAACCTTCGCTTCGGCGACGAAACATCGCTGGCTGACAAGATGGCGGCGGTTGATTTGCTGGGCCCCCTCATGGTGCGAGGGACAAAACGGCTACCACTGCTACAGCTCAACGATCGACTCGACCAACTCAAGGCGAATGTTGCCGCGGTTTCCCAGCAACAAGTCCTGAGCGTGTCGATCGAGACCAAACGCGAAACCCTCATGGAGGTTTTCGATGTTGTCCGGGAATTGCTTCGAGAGCCAGCCTTGGATTCGAAGGAATTCGATCTGCTCAAGGAACAGTCCATCGCCCAACTCGAGAATCAGAGCCAGGACCCGCAAACGCTCGCGTTCCTGTCCGTGGCGCGAACCTTGAACCCCTATGAACGCGGTGATGTGCGCTATGTCGCCACGATCGACGAGGAACTTGAAGACATTCGCCGCTTGGAGCTCGACGACGTCAAGCAAATCCACGAAAAATTCCTCTCGGGAAGCGAAGGGGAAATCGCCGTCGTCGGCGACTTCGACCCGGAGGAGGTCGCGAGCAAATTGTCCAACATTCTCAGCGGATGGAACTCGAAAATCCCCTACCAACGGGTGCCCATCACCCCGCTGAGCGATGTCAAAGCCGCCATGATATCGATCGAGACGCCGGACAAAGCCAATTCCGTCTACTACGCGAGCCAGCAATACGCGCTGCGCGATGACCATCCCAAATTCGCAGCCTTGCTGATGGGCAATTACATTCTCGGGGCGAGCGCCCTCTCGTCCCGACTGGGCGATCGCGTTCGTCAGAAGGAGGGCCTGTCCTACAGCATATTCAGTTCCCTCCGCGCCAACGCCATCGATGAATTCGCAGAGTTGACCGTCACCGCGATCGCCAATCCATCCAATCGCGATGCGCTGGTCAAAGCCATCGACGAGGAAATTCGCAAGGTGGTCGATGAGGGTGTCACCGATAAAGAGCTTCGAGACGCCACCCAAGGCTACCTGCAGAGCCAAAAATTGAGCCGCTCTCGCGATGGCGTTCTGGCTAGGATCCTGACCCAAAACCTCTTCGCAGGGCGCGAAATGCAGTACTACCAGAAACTCGAATCGCAAATCGCGGACTTGACGGTCGAAGATGTCAATGAGGCGATCTCGGAGTATCTATCTCCAGACTATCTGGTCATCGCAACCGCAGGCGATTTTGCCAAGCCGACACCGGTCAAACCGGGTAAAGGCAATTCCGAATAACCCGTGCAATGCAATCCGTAGAAGCATCGATCCGAAGCTTGTGGCCTCTCGATTCATGGATTCATTCCACGGCGGTTGTCGGAGTCAGCGGCGGACCGGATAGCGTCGCCCTCTTGCACGCCCTTGGGGCCCTGTCCTCGAACAAGGCATCCTTGGTTGTCGTTCATATCGATCACGGGCTTCGAGGGACGGAAAGCGATGGGGATCGGGAATTCGTGGAGAATCTAGCCGCGAGTCGGAACCTTCCATGCGAAGCAGTCCGGTTGTCGGAGCACCGCGCAGCGGCGTTGAACACCAGCGAAGAAGCATTGCGGAAAGCCAGGCATCGGCATCTGCGACGCATTGCCATGGAGCATCGTGCGGCATGGATCGTAACCGCCCATCATGCGGATGACGTGGTGGAAACGATGCTGCATCGTTTGCTTCGGGGGAGCGGTCCGCGGGGACTCGCATCCATCGCTCCGGTTCGAACCGTCGCCCCGAATGTCCGCTTGGTCCATCCTCTCCTCAAGGCGAATCGGGCCGGGATCATGGAGTACGTCGCCGCCAACGCTCTGGAGTATCGAACCGATCGATCCAACACATCCCAAGCCTACACCCGCAATCGGATACGGCATCAATTGCTCCCCTATCTGAGGGAGTTTGCCGGCACGCCGCACTTGGATCAGAGGCTATGGCAGGCGGCACAGCAGATTCGCGATGAGCACGCCTTGGTGGAAGCGGCCGCTCGCACGTGGATGGCCGCAGCCCACGTCGGCGAGCATGGGATCGAAGTCGAGTTCCCTGCCAACGCGTTTTCGGGAGTCGAGTGGTGCGTCGTCCGAGAGGGGCTCGTTCAAATCTGGCATGAATTGGCTTGGCCCCTCCAGGGGATGACCGCGAGGCATTGGATACGACTGCGAACTTTTCTTCAGACCGAGGAGCCGGGAACGCACCCTCGCCGCATGCAGCTTCCAGGACCGATCGACGTTACAATGCGTCGACATCGTATCCGGTTCAATCGAAAGGAAATGCGAAGTGAGTAGTTCCCCATTTTTTGGTGTATCGCAATGCGCATTGTGTTGATGGGAAACGGGCCTTTTGCGGTTCCGAGCTTTGATCGAGTTGCTTGCTCGTCCCATGCAATCGCCTGCGTCGTGGCTCGTCCAGCGGTTCCGAGCCAAGGCAAGGGATCGCCTGAAAGCCCCGTGGTTGCATGGGCCCGAACCCGGGGTTTGGCAGTCCATACGCCGATTTCGGTCAATGACCCTGTCGCGGTAACGTGGCTGGCGAGTTTGCAGGCGGATCTCTTGGTGGTTTGCGATTACGGTCAAATCTTGAAACCCGAAGCCCTCGCTGCCACGCGGTTCGGAGGTATCAACCTGCACGGTTCGCTCTTGCCCCGTCATCGCGGCGCTGCGCCGGTTCAGTGGTCGATCTTGGCCGGAGACAACCTGGCGGGGGTGTCCGTCATCCATATGACGCCCGCGCTCGATGCGGGCCCTGTCTTAACCACCGCAACGACCCGCATCGAAGCCGGGGAAGATGCCGGCATGCTCGAGAGTCGTCTCAGTCAGCTCGGCGTCGAGCCCACGATGCTCGCGATCGGCATGTTGGAGCAAACGGATCATCCCTCAGGCGTGCAGCAAGACCGCGCCTTGGCGACGCGCGCGCCTCGCCTCAAAAAAGCAGATGGTGAACTGCACTGGAATTATCCCGTAGCGTGGATCGATCGACAGATCCGAGGACTGCAACCTTGGCCTGGGTGCTTTACCCATCTCGAATTGCCGGACGGCAACTTGTTGCGGGTGATCGTCCACCGAGCGATCGGTGTGCCCAACGACGGAAACTCCCCTTTGGGGAACGTCGGGGATTTGCTCCAGGAAAATCAAGCCCGCTCTCTCGGTCGCTTTGGGTCGGGCCAAGGATTGGCCGTCGTGGCTCGCGATGGAGTGATGCTGCTCGAGTCGGTTCAGCCGGCTGGCAAGCGTGCAATGACCGGCGTCGAGTTTCTGCGGGGCTACGCGCGGCACGACCGTCTGCGATTCCGCGTCCCTGACGCTGCCCATCCCCTACTCGAATCGATGATGGCCTTGCCACCGGAAACCGAGAGACCCGCGTGATCCCTCAAGCAGCACCAGCCCCCGAGCAGACATCGCGCGCCAACTCGACCACCATCGGCATGGTGTCTCTGGTCTGCTTGATCATCGGAAACATGATCGGATCGGGCGTTTACATCTCCAGTTCCTACGCCTTGGGTGCGCTCGGAGACGCAAGGCTGGTACTGCTGGCCTGGTTGATCGGCGGGCTTCACGCGATCTGCGGTGCCATCGCCTATGCGGCACTAGCGCGCCGCGTACGCCTGTCGGGTGGCGAATACGCATTTCTGTCGCGCTATGTCCATCCCGCCGTCGGATTGATGGCGGGTTGGATCTCCTTGACCGCGGGCTTTGCAGCGCCGGTTGCGGCTGCCGCCCTCGTGTTGGGAGAGTACATGTTGGAAGAACCCGAGCCAACCCTAACCGTCAGGCTCGTGGCAACCGGTTGGATCGCGCTGTGCGCCGGTTTTCACTGGATCAATCTGCGCACGGGTTCCTGGTTGAACAACGGCGTGGTGGCTCTCAAGCTGATCGGTCTACTCGTGTTTGTCGTGGCGTGCGCGATGTTCCTGGTCGGGGCGAGCCCCGTCGAGCGAGAGCAACTCGCCTGGCGTGGTTCCTGGTTCGAACCGAGCTATCTCGCTCGGCTTTTGGAACCGAGTGTGTGGCTGGTGATCGCGGTCCAGTTGTTCTTTATCTCCCTGTCCTATACGGGATTCAACGCCAGCATCTATCTTGCCGACGAGATCCACGAGGAGTCCAACTCGGCACCCCCGACCGTAAATACATCGCCTTCCCCGGCGGTTTGGAGGTCGATGATCGCGGCCTGCCTGTTGGTGACGGTCATCTATCTCGTTTTGAATGCACTCTTTCTGGCTTGCAGTACGCCGCAAAAAATCATCGCGGGGGGCGATTATTTCGTGTCGGATGTGGCATACGACGTTGGTGGGGAATGGCTTAAGAGATTGATGAGGGTCACGATCGCTATTTCCTCGGCGACGAGTGTGTTGGCGATGACCGCGACGGGTCCGCGTGTCTATTCGCAGATGGCTCGGGATCGGCGGTTGCCACAGATCTTTGCGGCGGAGGTTGGGGTGCCCCGAGTCGCTCTTGCGGTCCAAGCCATCGCGACGATTGCCTTTGTCTGGATGGCTAGTGTCAAGAACTTGATCGACTACTTGGGCTTAACGTTGACGGCCTGCGGGGCGGTCGCCACATGCACGCTCTGGATTGCCTATCGGGAAATGAACGCGATACGCCCTGTTCGATGGTGGGAGCACCTCGGGCTCGGACTGTACGTTGCCGGGGCTGTCGTGTTGTTGATGGTCGCAATCCAGGTCCGACCGGTCCAGTTCTGGCTGTGTGCGGCGACCTTTGCCCTCGGAATCGTCGTCTATGTTTTTTCCCCAAAGAATCGGTAAAATGGCGATCATGGACGACGAAGAGTACTACCTGAGCTTGATTCCCAAACCTCTGCCGACACGATTGGGTGCGACGAAGGTATCGGCTCTGCTGCAGCGGGTGATTCAGCAGCGAGGCTACGCGGCGGTTCAGTCCGCCGACGCGCTGCGAGAAGCATGGCGCGAAGCGGTAGGGGTGGACTTAGCCAACCAAACGCGAGTCGGCAACGTCTCGCGCGGGGCGCTCCAGGTTTTTGTTCCCACTCCCGTAGTCCGAACGGAATTGGAATTCCGTAAAGCAGCGGTTCTCCGCACCCTCCAAACCCGTTTGCCCGACTTCCGAATTATGCGCTTGGCGATTCGTCTGGATCGATGACTGGTCAATCATTCGATAAGGAACCAAGTCACCCCAAGACCTTTGCGTTGACCGTGGGCTACGACGGCACGCGCTACGCGGGTTGGCAAATCCAACCCAACGGTTTGGCGGTCCAGCAAGTGCTGTCCGACGCGGTCAGCAAGGTCGTCGGGCACTCCGTTCAAGTCCAAGGGAGCGGCCGGACCGATGCCGGTGTGCACGCGATCGGACAAGTGGCCTCCTTTACGACTTCCGCGTGGGAACCGCACGCCTCGCGATTGGTACAAGCCATCAACGGTCATCTGCCTCGCGATATCGTGGTTATCGAGAGTCGTGCCGTGGTCAGCGATTTCGATCCGATCCGAAACGCTACCGGTAAACGCTACCGCTACTGTATCCGAACCTCGCGGGTTCCCGACCCGCTTCGACACCAGTATCAATGGTGGCTACCGAGATCGTTGGATCTGGATGCCATGCGAGAGGGGGCAACCACTCTGCTTGGAACCCACGACTTCAAATCGTTTCAAACGCTCGGCTCGATACGAAAAAGTACGACGCGGACCGTTCGCAGCGTGGATTTGTCGGAGCAACAAGCGTTGGCCGGCAAGGAACTGATCCTGGAAATCGAAGCCGATGGCTTTCTCTACAACATGGCCAGAAACATCGTCGGTGCATTGGTGGACGTCGGTCGAGGCCGCTTCTCTCCCAGCTGGATCCGCAATGTCCTTGAATCGCGAACACGGAATTCGGACAGCCAGACGGCGCCGGCTCGGGGGCTGTACCTCGTTCGAGTCGATTATCCGCCCGGCGTGTACCTCGATCAGGACCAATAACCCCGTCGAAATCTATTCCGGTTGAACGAACGGCTTCTTGCGTTGGAACAAAGCGCGATGCTGGGACAACTCCTGCCTCAGGACGGGATCGCTCGTCAATTGAAGGGCTTCATTGATCGATGCGATTGCGGAAGCGAAATCGCCAGTCGAGGCTTGGGATACGCTCAACACGTGCAAGCGGTGCGCCGAGACGGGCCCTTCGCTGGCATCCACCGCCCGCAGGGCCGTCTTCAATGCCGCTTCGGGATTGCGATAGTATTCGTCCGGACAGGTCGCCATCATCCATGCCGCGTTCTGAAGAATCCTCGGATCGTTTGGAGCGATCTGTAGAGCCTTCTGATAGGCCAACGCAGCCTCCTTCCAACGCGCCATTCTCTGGCAGGTATCCGCGTACTGGCCCGCCGCCTCGCCGGATTCCGGATCGATCCGAACCGCCTCTTGGAAGTCCGCCAGCGCATTTTCGAAGTTGCGGAGTCCAACATGGGCTCGACCTCGCGCTATCCGCATCCCCGCGTCCTCGGGCGTCAGTTCGATCGCTTTATCGTAATCCGCCACCGCGCTTCGGAGATCGCTCTGCTTGACGTGAATCTCCGCACGGTTGTAGTACGCGTCGGAAAACTGCGGTTGCAATTCGATGGTTTTGTCGAAGGATTGCAGCGCGGCTTCGGTCTCCCCCGACAAAGCCCTCAAGATACCCAGGTTGTGATGCGCCCTCCAGCGAGTGTCGTCGTATTGGATCGCTAAAAGAAAGTCCTCGGTAGCGCTCCGATCCAAGACCTGCGCTTCCGCGGTTTGTCCATCCCGCACCATGTCCGCCGCCATATCGGTCCGGATTTCTCCGCGACGATTGGCGGCCCAACTCAGGAGCTTCTTTGCATAATCCCGTTCCGCCACGGTCCGAGTGGTGTCCTTGGCGATCGTGCGACTCCCCTCGACAATGCTGTTGAACTCGATCACCGAGGTGGCTTTGTTGCTCCGATCGAACAACGCCTGCAAATCGGGGGCGACGTCGGCTTTGACCGGCTCAACCACCTCCTTGTCGCCCCATCCGGTTTTGGGCGTTCCCTGCTGTGCGAGCCCCGGCCCGCCCAAAATCGCGACTCCGACAGGGACAATCAATCCAGATAGCCATCGATAGGCACGAAACTCAGGTTTTTTCATTCTCATTCCTCGCGAGGTAGTGCAGCCTTTAGGAAGAGCATTAAGATACCAAAAAACGTTGGTTGATTTCACGGTCAACTTTCGACCGTCCTGCGACTCCTCCCTGAACACTCTGGACAACGAGAAAATGCCTATTTCCGATGCGATGGTGCGCCGTTTGCACGAGATTTTGATGCGGGTGGCGGATATCCGTGGCCAGATTGAGCGGGGGCCCAAACAACTCCAACTCGCCCAATCCCAACTGCAGGCCGCCAAGGATGCGGTCACCCACTGCAAAGATTCGATCAAACAAAAGCGAATGGACGCGGACCGAAAACAGCTTCAACAGCGGGAACGGGAAGCCAAACTCTACGAATGGCAAGGAAAACTCAACGCGGCCACCAACAACCGCGAATACCAGGCCGTCAAGGAGCAGATCGCCGCCGATACCCAAGCCAACAGCGTCCTCTCGGACGAGATTTTTGAAATTCTCGAATCCCTGGACGCTGCCCAACGAATCCTGGCGGACCTCGAATCGAAATGGACCGTTGTTGCGGCCGACACCGCCAAAGCCGAAACTCGGATTCAAGAGCGGATGGTCAGCCTTCGCGGCGATCTCCAACGCGCCGAGGAGGAACTGAAAGTCGCCGAGTCCGCCATCCCCCCCGATTTCATCGATATCTATCAGAGGCTGGTCGAGTCCCGCGGGGAGGAAGCCATGGCCCCACTGGACGACAACTCCTGTGGCGGCTGCCATACCACCCTCCCGCCACGCTCGCTCGATCAACTGCGACTGGGTAACCCAATCCCTTGCTCCAGCTGCGGTCGATACCTTTACCGCCCAGAATGATTCTCGCAATTCGAAGGTGACGATCGTCACTTGCACATCGCTGCCGTTCGAACGCCGATCCGAGATCCGATTCCATTTGGAATAGGAGCGATTGCAGATTTTTAACAACTCGGTGAACCGAAGTGGATCTGGGTCGGCCCAACGCTCCGAAGGAATATCATGGCTTTTGCTCCCGAATTCAAGACGCTTCCTGAGTCGATCGCGCGAGCACTCCTGCGGCTGCCATCGCACTTGCAGGAGCGGATCCTCGCGGTTTCGAATAAGCGACACCGCAGGCACTCGGCGGACTCTCCATCGAGGGTATTGAGCGACGGACCCGTCGTCTACTGGACGCACCATGCCCAGCGAGTTGACGAGAATCCGGCATTGGATACCGCGATCCAGTTAGCGGTCGCATTGGATCGGCCGTTGTTGGTCTACCACGGACTTAGCCAGCGATATCGCTATGCATCCGATCGGCATCATCTGTTCCAACTCCAGTCGGCCCGGTCCCTGACTCGCGAATATCGCGAACGGGGGATTCGGTATGTAGTCCATATCGAAACCCGCGACGATGCATCACCGTCGCTGCTCGATCTCGCCCGGATGGCATGCTCCCTGGTGACCGATGATTTTCCAGGCGAGCCAACCGATCGATGGTTGGAACGGCTTGCCCATTTGCCCAACCTGCCTTGTATTGCGGTCGATACGGCTTGCGTTGTTCCGATGCGATTGGTGGGACGCGCATTCGATCGCGCCTTTGCCTTTCGCGATGCGACGAAGAAGTTGTATGCGGAGCGCATCGACGCGTTGTGGCCCGAGGGGAAAGCGACGGCCAAGCCATTTTCGGGCGAACTTCCCTTCGCCCCCATCGAGTTGGAATCGATCGATTTGAATCAGCTGGTATCGCGTTGCGACATCGATCACGGAGTGCCACCCGTTGCCGATACGCTCGGAGGATCGGTCGAGGGGTATCGGCGTTGGAACGCTTTTGTTGCGGGTCCGTTGAAACAATATGCCGCGAAACGAAACGATCCTCTGTCCGGGGTCGCCAGCCGCATGTCCGCTTATCTGCATTACGGCATGGTGTCACCCATGCGATTGGCGCGTGAAGCGAATTCTCGCAATGCAGAAAAATACCTCGATGAGCTTCTGATCTGGCGCGAGCTGGCGTACGGTTTCTGTTTCTATCGACCCGAATATGCGACCGTCAGCGCGCTACCCAAGTGGGCGTTGCAAACGCTGAAACAGCACGAGGCGGATCCTCGTCCGGCACTCTATTCGTGGGAAACGCTGTCGCGGGCTCGAACCGACGATCCGCTTTGGAACGCATGCCAGGAGAGTCTTCAGAGGCATGGCGAGCTGCACAACAACGTTCGAATGACCTGGGGCAAAGCATTCTTGCGTTGGACGCGCACGGCCCAGGAGGCTCTCGAGTTGCTGATCGATCTGAACCATCGCTATGCTCTGGATGGTCGCGACCCCGCCTCGTACGGTGGGATTCTCTGGTGCCTTGGGCAATTCGACCGACCCTTCGAACCCGAGCAACCTGTCCTCGGAACCGTGCGAGATCGCCCCACACGCGAACATGCGCAGCGGTTGCGGCTGGATGCTTACGAACGCCATGCACGGCGACCCATCAGTCGCCAAGCCATGCGAGTGGCAGTGATCGGCGCGGGCGTTGCAGGATGCATGTGCGCTCGGACGTTGGCGGACCACGGAGTCGATGTTACGCTGATCGAAAAATCGCGAGGACCGAGCGGCCGCTGCGCGACCCGTCGTATCTGGGACAAGGTCCTGGTGGATCACGGCGCGCCGTATCTGGAAATCAGCGATCGTCGCTGGGAGCGTTTTGTCCAATCCTGGCACCACGATGGGGTTGTCGCCCCCTGGGATGGGGTGGTGGTCCAATGGTCCGATCAGACCAGTCACCCATGCCCTACGCAACGCACCCGCTGGGTGGGAGTGGGAGGCATGAATGCGATCGGCAAGCATTTGTCTCAAGACCTTCCTTGCAAAACGCATGCACGCCTTGTCAATATCGAGGAGATCCAGAATGCGTATCGACTGCACTTGGAAATCGGCGACAAGCAAACTGGCCTAGGATCCGAAACACTCGAGCCAGCGGATGCTGTTCTGTTCGCAGTTCCAGGCGATCAGCTGCGCGGTCTTGTGCCGACGAACTGCTCCTGGCATGATGCGATCCCCATCCAAACACATGTTCCGTGTTGGACGATGATGGCCTTGTTCGAACGACGCTGGGATCTCCCCTTTGACGGCGCTCGCTGCCGAGGAAACGGATTGTCGTGGCTGGGACGCGAGTCGAGCAAACCGGATCGCGCCGCCGATCCGGATGCCTGGGTGATCCAGATGGATGCGGATTGGTCCTCCGGTTGCATCGACGGCGACCCTCGCGAGGTGGCCCAACGCATGCTCGAAGCGTTGCGAGACGCGGGCTTGCCTCCGTGGCCCGAGATCGCCCATCAAGAAATGCACCGATGGCGTTTCGCACTCACCCCATCCCGAGGTGCAACAGCATGGTTCTGGGATGGCGCGAGCCGCCTGGGTGCCTGCGGCGATTGGTTCGGATCCGCAGGAATGGAAGGGGCTCTAGAAAGCGGCCGAGCCCTTGCGGGACAGATCATGAACTGGATGGTCGAGCACGGTTCCGCACCCCCCCGTTCGTCCGCGACTGTGAATCAGAACGGCTACATCCAGCGAGAATTGTTCTAACAGTTCGATGGCGACGGCGACGTCCGGTTGGGAGGGCCGACCATGCGCCGGTCCGATAGCCCCAAGCCCAACGACGCAACATCGAATCCTTGACTTGTTATCCAGCGCCCATCGCGGAGGATTGAATTTTCGTTTCGAGAAAAGTATGGATCTCGTCGAATGACTGCTTGGAAGGCAACAGCGATCCCGTAATGGTAAATTTCGTGTTGTTGTTTCGGTAAAGGTATAGGAATCTCTGTCCGCTCACTTCTGCTGAGGCCAGTTTCACAATCTCGTTGAATGGAATGGTGGTTTCCTCCGTCGACCAGGGAGAAGCAGGCAAAAGTATGGCGTTCGACGTAAATGCTATCCGTTGGTCGCACGCCAACCTGTGGAAGATCAGCATGCCAGCTATTGCGACAAATCCGATGGAAAGTCCGCATAGGATCCAATAGAAAATCGTTGCACCGTTCGGTCCTAATTGCAGGATGCCATTGATCACTAAACCTTCTTGGTTTCCACAAGCCTTGATTCCAATGAAGAGAGCGCAGGCTGTGAAGAACCCGCCACCCAACAGGATCATCATCCATCCGGGGCGGTACGTGTATTCACGTTCAACATCTTTGGGCACTGATCGACCTCGAACTCTGAAGAAAGTAGGATAACGAATCGCGATCTATCCCGACTGAAGCGAAGCGGAATGGTGTACGCATCGATAGTTCGCGGCGAGAGGTTCCGGAGTTGCACGTCCTCGGTCATGCGTTGGGTGAAGGCAGTGACACGCTTTTTATAAGGGGGCATACGTAACGGTATCCAATCCTGAAGCAGAAAGCGAAGCAGGCCAGCATGAACGACTCAGCGGGCTACGTAAATCAGGATGGTTGGAGTTACAAATAGCGCAAGCGTTTTCATCGTTAAGGGTGTTACAGGGTGAAAAGAATTCGGGTTCCGGAGTCGTTACAACCGGAACCGCGAGAGAGGCAGCGCCAACGCCAGACTCCATCTGAACAAGTTACTGCACCGAAGTGTTACCAACAGACTCTCGATCGCGCAAGACCGAATCCCTGCAGCGAGTCCTGCTAGGCGAAGCCATTTAGTTCAACGACAGCGTTCACCGGGTTGCGGCCGGTGGATGCTTGAAAAACAGAAACCCCACCGGCCGCAACTCCGGTGCAACGCCTTGTTGGGCGGAACCACATTAGAAGTAGGTTTTAGTGACGAAAATTGTTCCACCAATGAGAGTTATCGTTACCACAAACGCGCTGACTACGCCTGCCGCATAACGTAGCCGGCTCTCCGATCTCGATCGAGACGGATCAGAGCCGGAGCAGAATGCGTCGGCTAATTTTTCCGCGTACCACGAGAAAAAAGGCACACCTGGATAAATAAGTTGTTTCTTGACGATTGACGGAAGCGTCGTTGCTGTGGCTAAGAGTACACCGATGGGCGTTCCTACCACGATGCCAAAAAGCAGGGACAGAATTAAACCAGGAATCAGTACCAAAAGACCAGGCAAGTCGATTTTCCATGGCGTGCCGATGCCGGGCCCAAACGCCTCCTGAATGAAAACGCCGAACCAGTATACCGCCAAGCAACCGGGCACAAGCATGTTGGTCAGCAACAGAAACCCAGATAAATCTTCAAGCTTCTTTTTACTCATTCGAACTCCTCCCAACGGCCGCGGTAACCCATTCGCCGCGATTGATGTGAATGTAAGTAACGACACTATCGGCGACGTGGGTTCACCGCTTGGTTCGTCGACGAGTTGCTGTTTGTTCGCATTGGCGGTTCTATTCCGAGCCACAATCCGTCTTTGTTTGGCAGCGGCGCGAGAAACCTGTCGTTTTTTATGCAGCCGATATACGAACCATAACCATCGCCGTTGAGAATCACGTTGGTTTTCAGTGATTCACCGGTTGTAGTATCAACGAACGTGAACCATACCTTGTAGGAATCGGAGCGGGGAGAGTATTGGACATCAACCACCTTGACGGGTTTAGGATGAACGGATGCATAGTTTTCAACACTCGTAGCGATTTCGCTAATGGAAAACGGTTTCTGCGGTGAGCCATTTTGCTGCAGTTGGCGAACGTTTCTTTGCACGATCATCACGGTAATGAATAGCGCAGTTAGGGTGGTGCCCAGGAGTAACGTTCCGATCGTGAAACGAAAAGCGCGTGGCTTATGATTGTTTTCAACGCTGTCTTCGAGCATGTTTCAGTTTCGACGAACGCTGGCGGTAACCGGGCCGCCGCTAAAAACGTCTGATTTCAAAACGCGCGTGATCGGCGGCTCCGGTTCACCGCTTTGTTCGCCGATTAGTCCCTGATTTCCGAGATTTAGAGGACATTCGGGTACATGCTTCGCTTACCATCCGAACGAAATCCGTTGCGTCTGAAAAGTAGTTTCTAAACGCAAGCCGAATCTCCTCTGATGTTTCCGCACGCACCAAGACGACGTCTGCCCCTGGGCGTTCTTCTTCCAAGTCGAAGAGCATTTGAATTGCTTTAGTAGCGTCTTTATACGATCTCACTTCAAGCTTTCCCTCAGAGGTGATCAAGAGAATCGTATTCTTCTTTGTGGTCATTTGAGAATCAACCGCATTCAGGTTGTTTAATGTTTTCAGTAATCCAAGTTCCCGATCAAAGCGGCGGAAGTTCTGGACGACGTCCGCATCGGTCATGTCCGGAAAAGGGCCCTTGAGATTTTCGAAGGCGCGAGCAAGTAGTTCACTGGCGAATGCCATTGCTTCGTGGTACCTCGTATCCCCTTGCTCAAACTTGGGCTGACTCTCTGTTACATATCCGACGACTTCAACGGCAGTCGCCCATGTGTGCTGGACTAACGTGCGGTATTGGATCTCGACCAGTAGGCCTTTGAAGTCCTCTCCGTTTTGCGAGCTGACGTCATATGAATAGACATCGTGAATACCTCGATAGCCTGTCAGCTTCGGACGTTTGATATAGTCGTACTTGTCTTTCTCGTTACGTATCTCGTGTTTGAATCGAGCCTGATGAAACGAATCACGAAAGTCGTGGAGATCGGCAATGGATTCGAAAATGAGACGACAGCCCGCAACATCATCCATTCGGCTGAGCTGCATTTTCGGAAAGCGGACAAGTTTCTCTAAAATCGTATTGCGTCGTTTATGGCGTTGGGCAACAGTAATCGGCAAGCCTCGAGTACGCGTTCTCAAGATTGCCTGAAATGTATTGAGCACGTTTCGATGCGCCGCTCGCCACTCATCAATGATGTTCAGGTCGGATTCAGTGGCAGTTTGGGTACGAACACGGTCCCCTGCTAGATTGACTTTCGACTTGGAGCCGCCTGGGAATGCCATTACGAGCGTTTCATGGAAAGGGTTAGGTATGCCTCAAAGAACATGACACAGGCTGGAAAATTCGGTTCACGGCGAACGCCCGCGATGACCGAGGGCGAGGAAGGGAAGTTGAATAAGGCCGAACGCGGCGATCGAGCCCTTCGGTCGATCGCATTGTTCGTGGAAGGTACGAGGATTCTCTCGTTTCCCACGACGCCCAGCAAGCATTGAGTTTACCGCCATCAATTTGCCGTGACAAACATTTCGGCGAAGCAACGAACCAGCGTCCAATCCCATGTGAGACGGCGACGGGTCAGCCCTCGCAGATTCTCGACACTCTCGTCCGCAACAGTCCGATTCGATCAGGCAAGCCGCTGGTGCCACGAACGCTACGCATCAGCGGGCCGTTGTATGACGCGTTGATTTCAAAACCGACCCGACCGCCGGCTCCGTTGCATGCGATTGTTACGCGCGTCTTCGGCTCCAAACTGCGAGTGTGTGATCCCACGTAGAGAAAGCCGACACCAGCGCATTATATACGGCAACGTGCACGGTCCGCTCGCCGGTATCGATTGGGTGGTATGCAAAATCGTAAATCTCAACATCCCAGTCGTTATTTGCAAGCATGTAGTCACGAACAAATCGCTCGTACGCCCTTTCTGAAATGCCTCTCAGAAACTCGGCGTCGTCGCCCAACATCTCGTGTGTGCGAAAGTCAGTCAAACGAATTTGAAGTGAACCGGTGTCGCCACGTTTCGGACATACTTTCACTGATGCACCGCCGAATTGCTCAGCACCGGGAGACTGTCGTAGCAAGTAGGAGCTTCCTGTTGAATGCATAAGAGAACTTCGCGGTGTCCGATGTCATGTCAAGAGACTCTGGCAGTCGTTGAGCGGGTAACGGCAAAAATCACCCGGTTGCCGCCACGAGACTTTGATTTCAGGAAACGCCCGATCGGCAACTCGGGTGGATTTTTTTGTTACCCACGTTTTAGCGTTTGGTCGCCGTCCATGCCCCATGTCTTGAGGGATTCGTTGTCGAAATCAATTCGAGTACCGAAAAAGCAATCAATAATCGCTGAGGCGGAATCAGTAAGTTTATCAAAAGTCTCCCGATAATAGACTGGCCCTGGACCGGGCGTGGCAGGTATCGATATTTCGGCAACCCACCGAATCGGACGTCGCTTGCGTGTGATTGTGGCGAAAGGGGCATTAGTGAGTAACGATACACTGCCAATTCCTATCATGGTTGGTTCGGTGAAGTCGCGAAACACCGTTCCGCGCACAGACGATGGTCGGGCAATCGTAAACGAGTCATCAGAGTGATGAGCTACGACGACGAGTCCTACCCGAGTCAACATTTCCGTTATCGAAACATCATGCATTGTACTATTGTTGCGACGAGCAATCCTTTCGTGGGTAACGCTGGCGGTAACCGAGCCGCCGCCAAAAAACTGTGACTTAAAAAACGCGTGATCGGCGTCTTCGGTTCACCGCTTGGTTATCCGATACCCTGCGTTCACATCTCCATCGATTCGCTACGGTCGGTTCCGCGTTCGATCATCTCCAGAGCAACAGGATACCAGTATGATTC
>JBKDPB010000309.1:0-28041 GCA_046342615.1 Planctomycetota bacterium
TACTTGAGTTTGCTGAAATGGACGGCGAAGAACAAGCCGTCGGTGGGCAAGCCGCCGATGACACCGGAGGTGGAGCCGATTCTAAAGAGGTTAGGGATCGACGGATCGGTATGGTTGGACTTGGTGTGGAAGTTCAAGAAGTACTACCAAGGAAGCGTGGCGGGAATGCCCGACAGCATGGCGGCCCATGCGGCGGCGCATCAGCATCGATGGCGACGGGGCCAG
Organism: Planctomycetota bacterium; assembly: GCA_046342615.1. Taxonomy (GTDB): domain Bacteria; phylum Planctomycetota; class Planctomycetia; order Pirellulales; family Pirellulaceae; genus JBKCUI01. The sequence continues at coordinate 226 of JBKDPB010000309.1, forward strand.
CGGGCGGTGCGTCGAGTCTTTGCTGAGGCAGGGTACTAGTTCGCGAGTGGTATGCCGACCAGCCCGTGGCTTGGTGAGCTATGGGCTTAGCAGCCGAAATCAAACTGCCACGAATCTCTCGAATCACCACGAATCCATCGGAAACGATGGATGAACATTCGTTCGATCTGACCATCGTGCGTGTCGGGCTTTTGCGACTCGCGCGGCGGTGGGGAGGTTCCGAACGGTCGTTATAGTGTCAGCCTTTCAGGCTTTTTCATCGCGCGAGGCGATTAGACCGTGGCTCAACGAGCCACGGCAGTCATGATGCCAGCCCTCCGGGCTTAGGAATCTCAAGTCACGGCCAGTCAGGCCCGATGAGCGTTGCCATCAGCCAATCCCGACGACGTATTCGAGAGCGAGACGATGCGTGAAGCAATGCGTGGGTGGCACGTCTTAGCCGGTTATTGATTACGGCTTGTGCCGCTATGGGGAGTTTGCGAACGGCCGTTAATGTGTCGGCCCTTCAGGCCTTTTTCAGTGCGAGTGGTGCGTAGACCGTGGCTCGATGAGCCACGGCAGTCATTGTGTCAGCCCGTCGGGCTTAGGAAGCCGAAACCTGGCGCGATGAGCGATAGCTGCCACCTGCCTATCCCGACAACCTGGTCGCTAGCAAAACGTTGCGTGGGTGGCACAAATTAGCCCCGCACAAATTAGCCCTAAATTCTGCAGAGATGAACAAGTCTCCGTTCCATCGTTCTACTATCCGGACACAGCCGACAAAAATGAGCCTGGAGGTGTCGCTCGCAGAGCCGCTGGGACGCAGAGTCGGAGCGAAGTCCCAAACGGATGGCTACGAGGGATCGAGCCTCCTCTTTTCTCCGCGTCTTTGCGTCTTCGCGAGAGCCTTGGCTGCTACGGCTGTTGTTGCTCGTCGGCTGAGGCAGTGCAACGGAGTAGAAGTCCGTTGTACGAATGGCATTCACGCAACCTTCACCGACAGCCGATTCGCTAGCCTTCGGCGGTCAAGCGTGCGATACAATGCATGTCCTAGTTCTTTCTCTCGCATGGTTTCGGCTCTTCGTCGTGCTCGTGCTCAGTTCGCCGCAGCGGACGGTGCTCCTGCTCGTAATCGTTGGGGTTTTTCCGAGCACGAGTACGGGGAGAAATAGAAAACCCCGTTGGAGGTTATCCAACGGGGTTTTGCTTGCGTCGCTTTTCGCCTAGTCCGGATGGACGAGGCGTTATCAAACTGCATCGTTAGTCGAGGAAGCCAACCAGTTCCTGGGATCGGCTTGGCTGTTGAAGCTTGCGCACGGCTTTGGCTTCGATTTGGCGGATGCGTTCTCGGGTCACCTTGAAGATGTGCCCGACTTCTTCCAGCGTATAGCTGTATCCGTCACCGAGTCCGTAGCGGAGTTTGATGATTTCGCGTTCGCGGTAGCTGAGGGTTTTCAGCACGGCGTTGATGCGATTGCGCAGCATTTCTTGGCCAGCACCGATGGCCGGGCTTTCGGCAGTACCATCCGGGAGGAGGTCGCCGAACTGGCTATCTTCGCTGTTGCCGACCGGTCGATCGAGGGAGATGGGGTATCGGCTCATCGCGAGGACGCGTCGAGCTTCTTCGATGGTGGTTTCGGCTCGCCGGGCGGTTTCTTCGAGGGTGGGTTCGCGGCCCAGTTCCTGCAGCAGTTGGCGCGAGACGTTCCGGACCCGAGACATGGTTTCGACCATGTGGACGGGGATCCGGATTGTCCGGCTCTGGTCGGCCACCGCGCGTGTGATTGCTTGGCGGATCCACCAGGTTGCATAGGTGCAGAATTTGAAGCCGCGGCGATACTCGAATTTATCCACCGCGCGCATCAGCCCCGCGTTTCCTTCCTGGATCAGATCCAGGAAGCTCAGACCGCGGTTCCGATACTTTTTGGCGATCGAGACAACCAATCGCAGGTTGCCTTCGCTGAGTTGCTTTTTCGCGTGCTGGTACTCCGTGAAGACCCGCTTGACCATGTTGACGCGGTTGCGTAACGAGGTCGGGGTTTCTTGGGTAGCGACCAGGATTTGGCGATACTCGCGGCGCAGCTGGGCGACTTGCGAGGGCGCGACCTGGTGCGACTTGAGAGTCGCCAGATCGTGCTTGATTTCGTCGATGCGAGCCGAGAGCCGTTCCAGGACGCCGATCATGGCTTCGATGCGTTGCGTGCGGAGCCCGAGTTCTTCGATCAGCCGAACGGCCTTGCGGCGTCGGCGACCGAGACTGAGCCATGCTTCGCGTCGCTTCTTGGCCGGCAGAGATCGGCTGAGCGCGTCACGGTAATCCCGGCGATTGCGTTTGAGCAATACATCCAACGTTTTCAGGTTATTGGGCAGGCGCCCAAGAATCTGATCTTTCTCGAGTCGATCGGTGACCGAGACTTGGACAGTCCGATCGAACGGCAGTTCACCGGTGTGAACGCGCCGCAGGATCTTGTACGCGTACTGGATGACGTAGTCGCATTCAAGAAGTTTGGTCCGAAAGCGTCGTCGAGTCACCTCGATCTTTTTCGCCAAACGGATTTCTTCTTGCCGCGTCAGGAGAGGGATCTCTCCCATCTGCGTCAGGTACATGCGAACCGGATCGTCCGACCAAGTTTCTACATCGTCGATGGCGGAGAGCAAATCGTCTTCGCTCTCCAACTGGACCTGATCCTCAGGGACCACCACATCCACGACGGTGTCGGTCAGCTCTTCGCCTTCTTCTTCCAGCGACAGTTTGCGTAGTCCATCCAAGTCATCAGCGCTGCGAGGCAGATCATCATCGAAATCCAACAGGCCGTCGAACAAGGTCATAGTTCCTCAAAACCACGAATGAAATGCAGGATGAGAGCGGGGCCAGCGGGTGACCTCCATTCCCTCTCCGAAACGCAAACCGCGTGTCCTGAATAAGGCAAAGGAAGTGTAACACCTATCTCGCTGCGAACCCGTTTCTCAAAACAAATGGTAAATTTTTACGAATAACACGAGCCTACCGTGGCAATCCCACGAACGCCCCGACGCACCCAACGCTTCCCCGAACCAACTCTTGCGTGAATTGGGCCGACGGGCAGCGCTGCGAGTCATTCAAAGCCATGGATCCAGACCAGTCTATTTGCCGCTAGGGGCAAAGTCACGACAATGGGGCGCAGATCTGACTTAGTTTATTGCACGAAGGAACACGACCATGGAACCATCCTTGCCGCTTTTGCCTACGGACGACTGCTAACCCTTCGGAACGTATTCATCGGTCGTGTTCTGTTGCGATTTGCCCGGTCGGAGATAGATAAACGCCGGGAGCTTTATGTGACGCGGATGAAAAAGGACCTTTGTGGGTTGGGACTGAACGACATCGCACCTAATGCGTAATGAAGACCAGTCCATCGTCTGTGAGCTTCGACGATGACCGCAATTCGCGACCAATGCGCAACTCGCGTTCATCGTCCGCCATTGCGTTGACGTCGAGTCACCGCGATGGGAGCACCGTTATTTTAGCTCGGTGCAAGTCCAGGTCTAGTAGTGGATCGAAACATCCCCAAGGTTTAGTTACACTAAAAGTCCTCTGATTTCCGCCCGTCCCACGCGCGGCCGGACGGATCTCGGCGTATCCGCTAGCAATTCCCATACCCAATCCGACTCCACTATGTCTCGATACCTTTTGCCTTGTCCCGCGTGCGGAGCTGTCCAATCTGTTGGGGTCGCCCAAGCCGGGACGGCGATTCCCTGCAACGGATGTGGCCAAGTGGTGGATGTGCCGGGAACGCGCGAGTTGCGTTTGTTGCCGCTGGAGTCGGTGGCGAGTCCCTCTGGCAAGGGAACTCGCACGGGGAGTTCAAGCGAGCCGTCGATTTTTCTTCGACTCGCGATGGCCGCTTTGTTGCTGATCAGTTTTGGCACACTTTCCTATGGGGGGTATCTGGCCTATTTGCGGTGGAATGCACCGATCGCGCTGGGGCATACCGATGACGAGTTCTTTCAGGAGCTTTATGACACGGCGTTGGCCGATCCGGTCCCCCGAGCTTGGGATCACTGGAATTTCTTGGTCGATGCGGGGATCCCCGAGGATCCTGAGCCTCAACTTTTCTTGGTCTACAACCGCCTTTTTGAAGCTCAGAAGCCCTGGATGATTGGACTGTTGACCACGGGAGGGCTAACCTTCTTGGCATTCCTTGGATTGAGCTACTTGAGTTCGCGGCAACTGGCGAGATGAAATGCCTTGGCATGGGAATGATTTTGATCGCGTCGTCGCGGGACATTTGGTGACATGAAACGGCCCGAGCCATCCCACCGCGAGAGAGTTTGCCCGCATTCTTGGGCATGGGTGGTTTCGATTCTGGTAGGGTTGCACCTGCTGGCGGTCGTTGCTGAACCGCTCCGTTTCTTTTCCCAAAGTGATTTTCAGGCAGGCCCGGAATTCGTCGCGTTGCGACGCTGGCTTGCGCCGTATGTCGACTGGATGTCTTTGGATCACGGGTATTTTTTCTTTGCCCCCAACCCTGGACCTAGTCACTTGGTAGCGGTCGATACGGGATCGTTGCCGAGTTTGGATCGTTCACCCCCGAGCGCCTTGAGCCCGAGCGCCTTGAGGGAGGGGAGTCCGGCGGGGGTTGACCTCGACAGGTTCAGCTACGTGTTCCCGGATCGAAAGCGGCAGTGGCCTCGCTTGCTTTACCACCGGTACTTCATGCTGTCGGAGTTCTACAACAATTCGTTTGCTCCGGATCGATTGTTGCCGGAGGACATGGTGGACGGTGAGTTTGTGGACCGTTGGAAGCGCGATCGGGGGCGGTTCGAGCGGTTGGGCGCATCGATGGGACGCAGTCTCGCTAAGGAGTTGGGGGCGAATGGCGTGGTGCTGCATCGCCTGGAACGGATCTTGCCGTCTCCAAACCAAGTGATGAAAGAGGGCTGGCGACTGGACGATCCTCGCGGCTTGATCCAACTCGACGAGGGGCCTGTCCCAGTGGCGCCAAGCCAACCCTCGTTGCCGTCGACCATCGCAGCCCCCCCTCCCCGGGAAGCCCCACCATGATCCATCGGCTGTTCGCTTTCTTGCTGAGTCCGCGTTCGGCCCACGCGCTCGCCGCCATTCGGATCGCGACCGGCGCGATGATCGCGTACATCCACTTGATCTGGATGATGCGGCTTCCTGTTTTCTTCGGCCCGGACGCGTTGCTGAGCAACGAGTTTGTTCGCGAGTTGCACTCGGACCGATGGAAATGGACGTATCTGGCCTCAACCGATTCGCTGTCGGTCGCTTGGGCTCACGAAGGGGTTGCATTCCTTGCCGGGGTTTGCATGTGTGTTGGTTTCGCCTCGCGTTGGACGATCCCCATCGCGTGGTTGGCCACGCTCCTGACGGCCCACCGTCTCGCTCCGTTCACGTTCGGGCTCGACCAGGTGGTGTTGATGTTGGCGATGTATCTGTGCATCGGCAACTCGAGCGACGTTTGGAGTGTGGATGCAAGGATGCGGCGGGGCGAGGAGCCCGCGTTCACCTGGAACAACACGCTCGCCACGAGGCTCATCCAGTTGCATTTGTGTGTCATCTATCTCTTCGGAGGCCTGGGGAAGCTCAGAGGCTGGATGTGGTGGGACGGGAGTGCGATGTGGTTCTCGGCGGCCTCCTACGAGTATCAATCATTGCCTCTGACCTGGATCGGTTCGATGCCGACGGTCGGATCGATCCTGACCCACCTGACCCTCGCGTGGGAGTTTTCGTACGCGGCTCTGGTTTGGCCCCTCTGGACACGCCGTTGGATGCTGGCGATGGCGATTCTGGTGCATGGCGGAATCGCGATCCATCTCGGGATGATCACTTTTGGCGCGATGATGATCGTCGCCAATCTGGCCTTTGTCGAACCATCGTCGTTGGAGCGATGGCGGATGAAGCTTCAGCGAAGCGATCGCTGAGACGGCGTCATTTGGATGGCGGCTTCTCGGTTGCAAACTTTGCGTTGAAGACCGCGGGATCGAATGGATCGCGGGAGGAAGGTTTCTCTTGATGCTTCTGTTCCAGTTGCGCGATCGCGTCTTCGATTTCACTGAGCTCCAAAGCGTTGAGCACCACGGGGGCCGGGGCGGACTTGGGAGGCTTGGAGAGTTTCGCATTTCGATCTTGTGGCGGACCGTCTCCCGACGAACGACGTCGGATCTGTTGTTGTACGGCGGATTTGGGAATCAATGCCATGGCGGGAGCCACCGAGGACTTCTCTGTTTTTTGAGAGTTTGGCGAGCCCCCGGGGATCACGTGGCTGGAATGAGTTCCGTTCTCCGCATCTTTCACGGATCGCAGCCAGTGGACTAGTTTGTCCATCAATGCACGATCCTCTTCGCGATTGGTTTGGATACTCGGGTTCCGCTGCGCACCGTGGGGTCGGACGGCGTACTGCACCAAGCTGGTTTGCGCGGGATCCGAGTGATCGACATAGGCCATGAGCGAATCGAGGTTTCTTTGACTGATCGAAGCGGCTTGCTCACCGACGGGCTGGAAGACTTGAAAATCGTTCTTGGACAACATTCCGTGGCAGCCCGCCTGGCCGCATCGAGACACCACGATCGGCAGGACATCGATTTGAAAGCTGCGCCGAAGGTAACCCGGGACAAATGGAGACAAGGGCTCCGGTTCCGGATTTTCTTCCCGCCGCGCGACAGCAGCCGAGCTCTCCGAGCCTTCGGCGTGTTGGTCGTAACTGGCGGGGGCAATGGGGTTGGGGATCCCTTGCGCCTGGAGGGCTTGTTGGACCTGAGCGTCAGCCAGGAGGGCTTGCCGAAGCTGGAGATCGAGCTGTTTGAATTTAGGCGAATCCTTAACCGTTTTTTCCAACTCGTTGTAGTGTTCAATCGCCTGGTCGAGCAGTCCGTTCTGAATGCACCAGTGCGCCAAGTGCCAATGTTCACCCGTGCCCCAACGGCGAATCGCGCGAACTTGAAAGGAGTAAAGCGATTCCACACTCTTGCCGATCGTCAAAACTTGTCGGTTGGGAACCGTGACCTCGTTTCCTTTATCGAGCGTGATGGTGACTCGGTCGGCATGGGGTTTCACAAATCCGTGCAGGACATTTCCATGCTGCAACAGGACATAGCCTTCGCCATAAAACGCAAGCGGTGTCGATCCCTTGGCGCGGGATGGCTGAGCGCTGGAAGGCTGGTTGTTGGGGGGAGGAGCATTGGGAGATTGCGCGCTGGAGGAATCGGCGACCCCCAGCAGCATGGGAATGATCCATAGCGGGCATCGGAATATGCGAACGAGATCATGCATACGGATCGCCTAATGTTTTGCTCAGTCGGGGGATTCCTTGTTTCCTGGGGAAACTAGCAAGGACGACCCGTTCGTGACAAGGCGAGTTCCCAAGCCCTTTGCAGGGACCCAACCCGCTTCGCGAGGCTCATCCCGCGCCAAGCGGTAAAGGGAGGCAATTTGGGCGGATTGGGGTGCTAGGAGGGTGGGGCTTGGTTCACTACACTAGGCGGTGAGCAATGAAGAGGCGTTCGCCTCGAGGATTCGGATTCGTCGGCGATGCCGGGGTTATGGCGCTAAAGGAGTTGGGTTATGAGAATCGGATGGTTGTCCCTAGCGATCGTAGCGACGGCGTTGGTCGGCGGTTTGCAGGCCCAAGAGGCTGCCCCCTCCCGCTGGACCGATCTGATTCGGCAAGCGGAAGCGGAACTGAGCGCCGATCGCATCCCGTCCTCGGCAGCCCACCGCCAGGAAGCGGAGACCAAGCTTCGGCATTTGCAATCGTTTCTGGCCACTTCTTCGACGCACGGCCCCACCTGGCGAAAAATCCTGAATCTCGATTCGGCGATCGAGTCGATCAGCAAAGCCGAGCCGGAAGTCGAATTCCTGGACGATGTGGAAAAGCGCTTTCGACAGAACTATCCAGGGCTGGAAATGGCCCCGTTTGTCCAAGCCCGGGACGCCTTGGCTCGCTATGTTCGCTCGCAGCGATTCGCGGCCAAACCCGAAATGAGCATGACCATTCTCCGCAATCGGCTGCAGCGGTTGCTGGAGCAATCGCAAACGCCCCAAGGGTTCAACGACCCAGGCGGATTGCACGAATTGGCTCAGACGGTGCAATACTTGAATCAGATCCATCAAGCACCGGGCTTGTTGTCCGCGTTCCGCAACGCCTATTCGAGCTCCAACGCCCGCGTGGTCTTGGGAAGCGATTTCATCAACAAAGGGTTCGCGAGGCAAGTCAACGAGTTCAACCCCATCAATGAAGACATCCTCGGTACCAAAGTTCGAGGGCAGGGTTATCTGACCGGCGTGGTTTCTCCGAGTCTGATCGAAAGCCCGACGCAAGCCGTTTTGCGATTGCACCTTATGGGGGACTTCCAAGGATCCAGTCGCGGCTACAACCGATCGGTGGTTTTGAACACGACGAGCCAAGCGGATATCGCCGCCGCAGAATCGATTGCATTGACCGAGTCTGGATTGGTCAGCTTGGGAGACACGTCGGCCGGCGCAGACCTGCGGACTCGCATCAACAGCATCGAACATCGTTTGCGAATCGTACGCAAGATCGCTGCAAAGGAAGCGGCCAAGCGAAAGCCGCAGGCGGACCGAGTCAGCTTGTTTCGCTTGGAGAATCGAATAAGCCGGCAATTCCATGAGCAATTGGAAAAGCAGCTTTCCGAGGCAAACCAACGGCTGAGGGATGCAGCCAGTGCCGAGTTGGCTCGGTTGGGAATTCAGCGGCCGCATCGCTCCTCGTGGAGCACGCGCGATTGCATGGGTCTGGTATGGAATGTCCAATCCGATTTGCAACCCGGCGCACCGGGCCCATGCCCGCTCCCTTTGAGCACCGAAGGGGTCACCTTTCAAGTTCATCAATCGCTGATCGGAAATCTTCTCGATCCGGTTCTCGGCGGACGGGTCATTCGAAGCCAGGACATGGACGGCTACATCTCTCAGTTCGGCGAAGCCGCCAAGCGGATTCCTCGCAAAGAAGACGAGGGCCCATGGTCCATCACGTTGCACAAGTTTCAACCGGTCGAAATACTCCTGGACAACTCGCTGGTTCGCTTCCGCGTCCGCACCGTTCGCCTGAGTCGCGAAGACCAAGAGCTCGAGCAATCGGCAACCATTGACGCGGACTACAAGGTGGACGTGGTCGATGGTCGGATCCAGCTCCATCGCGAGGGAGATGTGAACATCACTTTTTCCGAATCGCAGCAAAAAGGGATTCGCGCCGTCACGTTGCGCACATTCCTCAGAAACAAATTCGAGCAGCTTTTTCGGCCGCAATTGCTGGATGAACCCCTCAACTGGTCGGAGAAATTACCCGATCAATTCCAGGACTTGCGGCTTGCCGACTTGGCGATCGACGACGGATGGATGCAGGTTCACTTGAAGTGATCTCCAAAAAACATGTTCAAACACTTATCCAATCTCGCGAATTTGGTGCAGACGGCAAGCCGGCTCGGAGATCGGCTCACCGAACTCAAGCATCAAATGCATGGCAAGCGAGTTCGCGGGCGAGCGTGCCATGGCGACCACGAGGTTGTTGTGGAACTCAATGGTCTGGGCGTCGTGCAGACGGTGGAGTTATCCGAGTCGCTGTTTCAAGATCCGAGCCATAAATCGCTCGCGCAGCGGTTGATTCTCGAGTCGATGAACCAAGCGGTCAGCGCCGCCAAAGAATTGCATGTCCATGCGATCAAGGAATTGACACAAGGCGTCGACGTGCCGGGGCTCGACAAGCTGATCGAGGAATTGGCAAGCTGAGCGGTTGACACCTGCCGATCAACGCAACCGAGGAATCCAATTATGCCGATGGAAAATTTCACGCGTCACCAACAGAGCATCATCAAGAACTATTACAAGAATCGCGATGATGTTGCGTTCCAGCGCGCTCAGGAATTGCTCACCGAGCTCTACCTCTCGGAAGGAAAGAAAAGGGAAAAGGTCTGGGAAACCCTTTTCAAAAATTTGGAGCGGATCGGCGTCCCCGCCGATCAACTGGAGCATCTGAAACGGGAAAAGAAACCTGAATTGATCGCTGCACTTCTCGAGAAGAAGTTGTAACGCTCAAGGCTGTTCGAGCCACGCCAGGAGAAATGGATCGATCCGCCCTGCCTCGACATCCTTGATGCGTCGAACCGAAGCGTTGGTCCTGGGATCTCGGACATCCGACTGCTTGCCCAACCACCATCGACGCACGATGGGATATGCCGTCCGATCTTCTTTGTCTCGATCGCTCTGCTTCAATTCGTTTTGTCGTTCGATTTCCGATCCGAGCAGATCCCGCGCACAATCCTCCGCGGTTGCGGCATCGAGATTGTTCCTCAAGCTTACGCTTTGTCCGGTCGGTCGATACGTAGCGGTTACCTCGGTCTTGAGGGATGGGATAAATCGGCCGCGGGCACGCGAAGATCGTCGAACGATATCGATGTTGCTGTCGTCGAGCCTCCGGTCCGAGATGGCTAGAATCGAAATCTTGATCATCGACTTTCCTCGCGAGGGGCCTTCATCGAACTCGTGCAACCCCTGCTCCCCCTCGAGGATCCTGAAAACGGCGACGCCTTCGATCAGCAGGACGAGTTGCTTCAGTTCGCCGCTGTCGAAGGCTTCTTCGTGAATGGTCGCCGAACGGAAACCCAGTCGATCCGCCCAAGCCTTGTAAGAGTTCGCTGCACGCGGAAGCTGCTTGGACGAAGAGGGATCGATCGCTTCGAGCACCACGAAGGCATCGGATTGCTGTCGATGGTCTTGGCAGAGCATGGCGAACCGTGCCAAGCTCACTTCTTGCCGACGCTGTTCGATCTCGACGAAAAGTTTAGGGAGAGCTACGGCTGCATTTTCGCTTTTCGCCTTCTTGAGTTTCGATTCCAAGTCGCGGTGCCCCCGCTCCAAGGACTCGATCACCTCCTGGAGTCGTTCGATTCGGTACAGCTCCGCGAGGTGGGCCGATGCGGCGGAAGCATCATCCCAGAAATCGCGAGCCCCGCTCATTTCAACCAACTGACTCTTTCGAGCTGCATAGTTTCTGGCTCGGAACGTTGCCTCAACCTCATCGAGTGCATCGCGAAACTCGCCGAGCATTTGGGCCAGTCCTCCGCGATCGATGCGTCGCGTTCGACCGTCGACCGGGTCGGCAACTCGAATGCGTCCTTCCATAGGTTCGCGACGCGTTCGGGCCTCGTCGATCGATCGCAATTTGATTCCATCGCCGGATGGATAGAGTTGGACAAGGGTCGGGGGTTGTTGGGAGTCCATCTCCGAGAGGAAACGGGCCAAAGGAGCCAACACCATGCGTTCGACGGCTCGCTTTAGGGGACGCGCACCGTAGCGGGCGTCGTAGCCAGCCTCTGCCAAGACATCGATGACGCCGCGATCGATATCGATTTGCAGCCGTCGGCGGCGGATTCCGTTTCGCATCAGAACCGCTCCCACTTCCCGGCTTGCCAAAGCGCGAACATCCTCCCGGGTGAGCGAATCGAATCGGATAATGCGACCGATCCGATTGACCAGTTCCGGTCGAAAGAAATTCCGGATGGCCAGTTCGAGTTGTTCCTCCGCCTGGTCGGAATCCTCCGCGATTTCACCGCTGGCGCGGAACCCAAAAGAATGACTTTCGGGAATCGCAGAGCCCAGGTTGCTCGTCAGAATGATCACCGTCTGGGTGAAATTGATCGTCTCTCCGGTCGCTCGCGTCAGCCGACCGGCATCGAGCAGTTGAAGCAGAAGATCAAATACCGATGCATTGGCCTTTTCAATCTCATCGAGCAGGATGACCGAGAAAGGATGTTGTTTGACGCGGGAGAGCAATCCTCCGGGAGCGTCGGGCATGTTGGGGCCACCCACAAGCTTGGCGACCGCATCGTAATTCTGATACTCCGACATATCCAAACGGATCAAGCGATCCGCACTGCCGAACACATATTCCGCGAGTGTTCGGGCCAATTCCGTCTTTCCCACACCGGTCGGTCCGGCGAACAACATTGTCCCCATCGGTTTCCCAGGGTCGGTCAAACCCGCCTTGATGAGGGCGATGAGATCGACGACGGCATCGATCGCCCGTCGCTGGCCGACGAGGCGCTCGCAAAAGAAACTCTGCACTTCTGCGAGAGGCAGAGGGATCGAATCATCGAGCAAGCGGCGGGGGGTGCCCGTGACGAGCGACAATGCTTCAATCACGCACTCGGGCGGAATATCCCATCGTGCAGTTTTCTTGTTTGCCGTCGAGATTTCTTCCATCCATCGCGGCAGCACGATGGAATCTTGCAGGGTGGCTTCGATCAGCCGAAGGGCACCGGCGGGCCTCGACATATCTGGAAAGTAGATTTCACCGTACTGGGTCGCTCGATCCAGCGCCTCTTGAGTCCAACAAAAAGGGCAACGGTTTTCGGCGCCGAACGACTCCACCAGGCGCGTTGCAACGCGCTCGACCACGCGCCGCGACGCATCGGGTGAATGAGGCTCGATGAGAATCTTGTCCAATAAACGCGCAAACCATGGATGCGGTTCCATGATCGCTTTGTAGCTTTCCGGCGTGCACTCCCCCAGGATGATAATCTCCCGTCGGTCCATGAGCGGGGCCAGGGCGGACGCCATGGTTTCGTCACACCCATCGAACTTTCCTACTCCGACGAGGTTGATCAAATCGGAGAACCAGATCGCGACCCTCTTTTCACGCTGGGCGATCTCCACCATCTTTTTGACAACTCCCTGCCATTCGCCGATATATTTCTTTCCCGCGATCAACGAACTCGTATTGGTTTCGAGGATCAACCAGGGCAAACGGCTTTTTGAGGCAAGTTGTTCGGCGGCTTTACGAACCAGGGTGGTTTTGCCGACACCCGAGGGGCCTATCAAGAGAAACGACCGCCCTATTTTTTCGATCTGCTCCAAGATCCTCTGCAAATCTCGATCGCGTTCATAAATATCAGCGGCATGCGATGATTTATTCCAAACCTGCCCGTAAATGGCGAGTTGATTTTCAATTGTAGATTCGTTGGTGATCATTGCATTGCTCGGGGATTGAAGAGAATTCCCTCAACGAAGTAGCGATGAGCGGGTCGTTTTCTAATGCCAAAAATGTTTTTCATCGCGGTAAGCCCTTCAAGCCAAAACTCTTTCGAGATATCCGAATTGCAATTCTTCCACCTGGAAAAAATAGACTTTCCTTGAAAGTGCTTTGTGCATGGAAGCTTATGGAACTAAACTCTGGGAACATGCACAGGTTTTTTTCAATACTCTAGGGAGACAAAGAACTTGAAAAAAGGTACCAAACGATCAGCGAGTGTATCGCAAGTGATCCGTGATTATGCCGAAAAGAATCCAGGATTAGGTCCAACTCAAATCGCAAAGGATCTCACGGCGCAGGGGCATAAAGCCTATCCTGCCCTGGTGAGCCAAGCGCTGGGCAAGACCGGCAAGAAGCGAAAGAAGAAAGCCGTTGCGAAGGCAGGTCGAAAGCCGAAGGTCGTCAAATCATCCCCAGCAGCGGACTTGAATCTTCTTTCGCTCAAAGCCGCTTCGGACTTCATCAAGGCCAGCGGATCCGCGGACAAAGCGATCGCCTCGATCAAGACATTTCAGAAGCTTTCTTCGATGTTCCAGTAGGCTTTGGGCGATCTTCTTGATCGTGGACAAAGGGGTCCCTCGCCTGATGACATCCTTTGAGTTGCGATACGGTTCCTCGATCTTGTCGAGGAACTTTTTGGGGGCAGGTGCGAAAAACGAAGGATTGTTTTGATTAAGCGGACTCTTCCGATTGTACCGCGCACCGCATCGCCCCCTTTTTTTCTCCGTGCCCGCGGATTCCTCGCGAGAACCCATTCTCGACCGGTTTATTGAAAGTCCCCGCTCTTTTCGGGTCGATAGGACAGCAATCCGGGGGATCTCGGTTCGATCGGTCAGAAACAGGGAGGGGGCCGCATGCGGCGGTTTTGGACGGTTGCTTGCTGCTGGGTAATCGGCAGTTTAGGAATGGGGATACGGCTCGCGGCCGATCTATCGGCGCAAGAGTCGGCATCTCCTGCGGCATCGGTCCTGCGGATGGAACCCTTGCCGGAGGAGACCGAGTCGCCGGTCGTCACCGCATTGGCCATTGCGCCCCAAGGAACTTTTCTCGCCGCCGCCGGCGATGATCATTCGATCCGCGTGCTGGATCCGATCGACGGACGAAGTCTTGCCGTTCAAGTCGGTCATCGCGACTGGGTCAAATGCTTGGTTGTTTCACCGGGAGGACGCCGCCTGGCATCCTGCGGTCACGATGGCGAATTGCGCGTGTGGGAAGTCCTGCCTCAACAGGGCGAAGTGCGATTGTTCGCGGAGCATACCGCAGACCATGCCCTGTTCGCGTTGGCGTTCGCAAGCGAGAACGAACTGTATGCCGTGGGCTTTGGGGATGCCATCTACCGCTTGGATATCGCTGCGGATACGTGGCAAGTCGATCATCGTTGCGATTGCAAAGATCTTCGCGCGATCGATATTTCCAGGGATGGCCGTTGGCTGGCTTACGGTGGACGCGACGGGATCATTCGTCTTCACGGCCTGGTTCGTCCCGAACACGCTCTGACCAGCACCGTCCCCTCGCCAGCGGTTCGCGCGACCAAGACATCTCCCCATCTGCACTACGAGCGGATTCTCGCAATTCGTTTCGCCGCCGACGGACGGTCGATCTATTCCTGCGGCGAGGACCGGCGGCTCGTTCAGTGGGACCCCAACAGCAATCGCATCCTATCGAGTCTCGATATTCAAGCCGGGAAATTGATGGCGGTTTGTCCTCTCGATGATGGATTGGTCGCCGTGGGTGGGAGCGACAACACGATTCGAATCGTCGACACCAACCAATCGAAAACCATCGCCAAATTCATCGGCCATGACGGTTCCGTAGCCGTCCTGCAGCGCGACGCGACCCATTTGTATTCCGGAGGCTTCGACACGACGGTGCGAATTTGGAATATCCGAGAATCGATCCGCAGCTTGGATGACGTGGGCCGGTTCGTTCATCCGATTTCAGCTCAGTTCGAAGATTCTAGCTCCCAGGAGCCGATTCGATGAAGCGCAAAGCGGTTCGATCCTCGAAACTGGAGAGTTTGGAAGCCCGCCACCTGTTCAGCGTCGACGTGGATCCGATTTGGGTCGGGGGAGTCTATGTGGAAGCGGATTCAGGGAGCGACGCGCACGGCGACTCGTTTTACGTAACGTTTCGCGGTGGGGCGGCGGGGACCCAATTAAGTCAACTCGTGATTCGCACCGATCAGGGGATGCCGGGTTTCTCGGTCGCAGATAATCTTTTCGATACCGTGGATGGGGGTCGCGGCGCGGACCATGCGCATCCCTTTCGGATTGAATCGATCGACGCCTCGAACCCCAATGCGAGCGTCACGGCGCAGGTATCCGATGGCGGCATGGAACTGGTTCTAAACTTTCAGAACTTCTTCGCCGGCGATCGCGTTGAATTCTCGATCGACGTCGACGAAGTGCAGCACTTGTACTCGGTGAATGACATCGCCGAATTCAATGAGGGGCTCGATCCCATCACATCGGGGGCGGAGTTTGAGGGATCGATGTTGGTCGCTCGCTTTACGGCCCCTCGATTCGAAAACGCATCGATCGACAGCCGCTTCGTCAATCGTTACGACAGCTTGCTCGCGCCCAGCAACCTCGCTCTCCCGCCGGACAATCAAGGGGGCCTTCGTGATCGAACTGCCGGCACTGCGGTCAGCGTCCAGCAGAAACCCAAACCGATCAGCCTCGCGGGGGTAGTCTTCGTCGACAACAACCTCAGCTTGGAGCAGGATCCGAACGAAAAAGGGATCGCGGGAGTCGCGCTCGAACTCGATCGTCTCGAAGCGGGGCGATGGATCCCAACAGGCCATCGGGCGACGACCGATGCGGCGGGTCGTTATGAATTCGGACTGGCGCTAGGCTTGATGCCGGGGACCTATCAAATCCGAGAAACGCAACCGGATGGATACTTGAGTGTCGGAGCCGTTCCCGGGTTGCTCGACAACCTGCCCCCTCTGGGAGAGACGGTTCAAGGGGATCCGAACATCTTGACCGAGATCGCGATTTTGAAAGGGGACAGCCGAGGAACTCAACTGAATTTCGCGGAGGCGCAACCCGCTCGCCTCGCCGGTTTTGTGTTTTGCGACAACAACAACGACGGCGTTCGGGACCCGCAGGAGCGCGGCATCGCAGGCGTCGAGATTCGTCTGACATCCATGACGACGATCACGGGGAAATCGATCTCGCGAACCCTTCGGACCAATCCAGACGGATCGTATGCTTTTCTCGCGTTGCCCCCGGGCGTCTACACCGTTGCAGAGGTTCAGCCCGCGGGCTACCTCGATGGAATCGACTCCGTCGGCTTTGTCGGGGACGAAGCGAGGGGAACGATTCTCACCAATGACGAGGTGACGCAGATCGCTCTCGATGGCGACGATTCGGGTGTGGAGTACAACTTTGGCGAGATCGAGCCCTCGTCCCTGTCGGGCCGAGTCTGCATTGTCCTGCCGGGGCACCGTTGTTTTAGCGATGAGCCCGGGGGCAAGCAGGGAATCTCCGGAGTCCGCATCGATTTGGTGGATGACCAGGGGCTCGTGGTAGCTTCGACAACGACTGTCGAGGACGGTTCCTACCGTTTCGATGGTTTACCGCCGGGAGTCTACAGCATTATCGAAACACAGCCTGCGGATCTCTTCGACGGTGGATCGCGCGCGGGGACCATTGCGGGGGATCCGATCGGGACGGCATTGAACGGCACGCATATCGTCTCGATTGCCCTGCCCGGGGGCAGCGATGGCATTCGATACGATTTCTGCGAGATAGCGCCGGGTTCCATTTCAGGGTATGTTTTCAAGGATGGCGAGGACTTGATTACACCCGATGGCTTGCCTCCTGAGGATCTTCGCGGCGTGCGCGACGGAATTCGGGGCCCGGATGATACTCCGTTGACCGGCGTGATGTTGGAACTTCGCCGCTTGGATGGAACGCCAGCCAAGCCGACCGACGCGCTGCCCGGAGCCTACAGCGGCGACGCGATTCGGGTTCGCACCAATGCTGCAGGCTATTACGAATTCCGGAATCTCAAGCCCGGCAAATATCACGTCTATCAAGTGCAACCCGACGGCTTCTTTGATGGGAGGGACACGGTCGGCAGTACGGGCGGCTTTGCGGACAACGCCTTCGACCCCGTGCTCGATCCGATGATCGAAGCGTTGCTCGAGGGGCTCCGCAGCGATCCGAATACCGATCCCAAGGGGGATGCCATCCTGATGGTTGAAGCGATCTCTTTTTCGACGTCGTCGGAGAACAACTTCAGCGAAGTGGTTGCCCTGCCTGAAAACAAGACACCCCCTCCCATACCGCCGATCGATCCTCCCCCGAAACCCGTTCCTCCGATCGAGCGACCTCCTGGGCCCCCGGAAACGCGCCGGTCTGAGCCGGTCCGTGTTTTGCAACCGGTCTCGCAGTTGGTGATCTTCGCTCCCCGATTGGAGGGCGAAGCGCCCGTTTCGCTCGCCGGCTATGCCGTCGATTATGCGTGGCATCTGAGCATCATCGATGCAGGGGAACCGCGAGGCTACCGGGGCGAGAAGTCGGTCGATCGTCCGACGATCGCGAATGCAACGAGGATCTTGAACGTCACGAATTGGACGATCGACACGATGAACCGCGGCCAGTGGTACATCGTCTCCAAGTCGCCGAACTTCCAAAAAAAGGCGTTCAGCGTAAGGGGCGCCAAGCAGTTGGCTGGGGATTTCAATGGAGACGGCCGGGACGAGTTGGTCCTCTTCAAGGATGGCGAGTGGTTGCTGGACATGAACGGCAACGGCGAATGGGACCGCGGAGACATGTGGATTCGGTTGGGTGACCGAAACGATCTTCCCGTGGTTGGGGATTGGGATGGTGATGGCAAGGACGACATCGGAATCTACGGCTCGGAATGGGAGGAGGATCGCGAACGCCTGGCTCGCGAACCTGGATTACCCGAACCGGCCAATCGACATCTCAGCCGACCGAAGAATATTCCCGAGACCGAACCGACTGATTCGTCCCACCCGTCGGGGAATCGCTCGCGAGTCCGGCTGATGCAGCGCAGCGCTCAGGGCGACGGACGCGCCGATCCGGTCGATCACGTATTCCGATTTGGAGAGGTCGGTGTGCAACCGGTCGCAGGAGACTTCAACGGCAGCGGTATCTCGAATATCGGCGTGTTTCTCGATGGAAAGTGGAAACTGGATATCGATGGCGATGGTCGATTTGAATCCGACCGCGACGCCCAGTACGAGTTCGGCAAGGCGGGCGACATCGCGATCGTCGGCGATTTCAATGGAGATGGGCTCGACGAAATCGCCGTAGTCCGAGGGAATCAAGTCATCATCGACAGCAACGGCAACGGCCGGCTCGACTCCACCGACCGAATCTTTCAAATCGAAGGGGATGGCGAGGGGGTTGTCGTCGGCGATTTCGACGGGGATGGTATCGACGAAGCCGCTTTCTACTCGATCGGCCGCGATCAAAACGACGTCATTCGCCAGGCCAAGGCAGGCTGACGCAACTTCGAGGTCCGGGGCCGTTTACAATCGGCTCGCGGGCAAGCAGACTAGGGGGATTCTCCTTCTGTGGCCCTCGAGACGATCGACACCCATAATGCGCAACCGCTCCCCCTTGTTCTGGATCCTGGTCTGGATCGCGTTCCTGGCATCGATTGGAAACAGAAATCCGACTGCGAATTCACAAGAACCCATGCCGCAAGCCAATCCGATCCAGTACCGGCTGTCGTTTCACCAAGCCGCAAATCATCGCGCCGACGTCGAGGTTTCCATTCCAACCGACGGTGCAAGCACACTTCGTTTGATGATGCCGGTTTGGACTCCTGGAT
Organism: Planctomycetota bacterium; assembly: GCA_046342615.1. Lineage (GTDB taxonomy): Bacteria > Planctomycetota > Planctomycetia > Pirellulales > Pirellulaceae > JBKCUI01. Next base: position 19,062 of record JBKDPB010000309.1, read on the forward strand.
CGTACTTGGTTCGCGAATATGCGAGGAACATCGAAAAGATCACGGCCCGCAACGGCGCCAGCAGCGTACCCTTGGAAATTCGCAAGATCGACAAGAACCATTGGCAGGTCGAGTGCAAAGGGGCTCAGGAAGTCGTGGTGGACTACACCCTGTACGGGCGTGAGATGGGAGTGCGCACCAACTGGATTGAAACCGAGTTTGCATTTCTGACCGGTGCGGCAACGTTTTTGACACGCGAGGATGCCATCGAACGTCCGCATGTGGTTCGTATCGATGCCATTCCGGAGTGGACCCAGATCGCCACCAGCCTCGTTGCAACGGAACCCCGAGATCCTTGGACGCGCCGCGCAGCCAACTTCCACGAATTGGTTGATAGCCCAATGGTATTTGGGCGAATCGATATCCGATCCGAAACGATCGGCGGCTCGATGCATCACTTGGCCACGCTCGGAACCGATGCGATGTGGGATACCGAACGGGCGATGAAGGATGTTGCCAAACTCGTCGATATCGAGCAGAAGTTCTGGGGCGAGGTTCCTTATCGAGAATACTGGTTCTTGAATCTCGCCACCGAGTCCGGTGGAGGGCTGGAACACGACAACAGCTGCGTCCTGATGACGAGTCGATGGACCCAGCGGCAAAAGTCCAAGTACATCGACTGGCTTTCGCTCGTGTCGCATGAGTTTTTTCATACCTGGAATGTGCGACGATTGCGTCCTCGGGCGCTGCAGAACTACGACTACAACGCCGAGCAGTACACGCGCGAATTATGGGTGGCCGAGGGACTGACGAGCTACTACGACAATCTGTTCGTCATCCGCGCAGGCCTGTGCTCGCCAACGGAATACCTCGAACGCATCAGCAAAGAGATTCAAACGGTCGAAAACGCCCCAGGACGATTGGTTCAAAGTTTGGAAGACAGCAGTTTCGACACGTGGATCAAATTCTATCGCCCGGACGAAAATGCCAACAACAGCCGGATCAGCTACTACGTCAAAGGCGCCTTGGTGGGGATGCTTCTGGACGCGGAACTGCGGTTGGCCACCGATAATCAGAAATCGCTCGATGACTGCATGCGACTGCTGTGGCAACGGCATCGATCGAGCGGTTACACCAACCAGGATGTCGATGCCATCCTCGTGGAATTGGGGGGCGAGTCCCTGCGCGGTTCGTTGACTTCCAAGCTCAACCAGGCCAACGATTTGGATTATTCCAAGTTTCTTCAATGCTACGGTCTTCAATGGAAGGAAAAAAGTAGCGAGGGCGATGGTCCTCCTCCCGCCACTCCCGCCATGATCGGGATGGAGTTGTTGAACCAAGGGGGGAAGGCCATGGTCGACAAGGTGACGGCCGGGGGAGCGGCAGCCAAGGCAGGAATTCAGGTTGGAGACGAGTTGATCGGCTGGGATGGGTATCGGGTGACGCTCGAGCAATGGCCCGAGCGATTGGGGCTGACCCGCGCCGGCGATCGGGTCACCGCCCACCTGGCCCGACGCGGCAAGTTGATTCAGGTTGCCATGGAGATCGCGCCGAGCAAGGCATCCTCGTGGAATCTGGTGCGTGTGGAGGCACCCGACGAAAAGCAACAAAACCGTTGGCAAAGTTGGCTAGCAATCCCCGCCGCAGAACGCCCGCCAACGGACGTTTCACCCTGACCTCCCGAGTCGAAATTTCCCAATCGGGGCTAGCGAAAGAATTCGGAAAAAGGTATGTAAATGTCCGAAATCATGCAATCCGAGGCGACTCGGTGGTGATAGTCGTTCCAAACGACGATGCGTTTTTGGCCAAGGGAAAGTCGAAATGTCAGTGAATGAAGAGGTGTTTGTCAAAGTTCAGTCGGCTCTTGTGGATGCTTTGGGCGTCGAAGATGACGAAGTAACTCCGGGAGCGACCATCGTTGGCGATCTAGAGGCCGAATCGATCGACTTCCTCGATATCGTATTCAAGCTTGAAAAAGCGTTCGGCATCAAGATTCAGACCGAGGAACTGTTCCCGAAGGATATCCTGACCGAGGGGACGTATGTCCAGGACGGCAAAGTGAATTCGAACGGGTTGGCGGAATTGAAGCGGCGGATGCCGTGGGCGGATCTGTCGAAATTCGAGGCAAATCCTCGGATTCAAGATTTCGGTGATCTGCTGACGGTAAGCGATTTGTGCCGTTACGTTCAGTCCAAGTTGGCCTAACGGCCAGTGAATCCGTTGCTCTCAAATTTGAGTCGTACGCCGTGCGCTGGTTTTGGATTGATCGATTTACGGAGTTTGTTCGCGACACGCGGGCCGTCACCATCAAACACATCTGTTTTGGCGAAGAAGCCATCGATGATTATTTGCCGGGGCATCCGCATTATCCTCATTCGTTGATGATTGAGGGGATGGCTCAGACAGGTGGGTTGCTGGTGTCGGAAGCCGAGGGATTCACGCGAAAAACCGTCTTGGCAAAGATCTCCAAGGCGCAGTTTTTCCAGCTGGTCCGCCCGGGAGATACCTTGCGGCTGACGGCGTCGGTGCAGGACAAGCAGCCTTCGGGGGCGGTCATTCATGGGCAAATCCATGTCGGCGAGACCGAAATCGCCGAGATGGAGCTTTGGTTCGCGTTTCTCGACGAACGCTATGGCAAAACCGCCCTTTTCACCCCGGACGATCTCTTGAGAACCCTCCGCGTGATGCGGATGTTCGATGTTGCTGTGGACCAAAACGGGAATAGAATACACGCACCTGCGCATATGCTCGAAGCCGAACGGCAGGCGGCGGAAGCGATTCGAGCGTCCTTGTGACCCACCCCAGTTCCGGCTTGGTACGGGGGTTCGGTCCAACCCTATCGAGAGTGGATGTTTCGATGCGTCGGCGTGTGGTCGTAACCGGAATGGGAGTGGTCAATCCCCTGGGGCACGACGTTGCCACGATGTGGAAAGGACTGCTCGAGAGCCGAAGCGGCGTTGGTCCGATCACCGTCTTTGATGCTCGGGGGTACCCAACAACGATCGCTGCCGAGGTCAAGGACTGGGATGTCTCTCGCGTTGGCGAAGACCGCAGCTACTGGGACAAGCGGGGCAGGCATACGCGTTTCGCCGTCGGTGCAGCCAGGCAAGCGATTCGGCAATCCGGCATCCTGGATTCGAGAATGGATCCGATGCGGATCGGCGTCTATCTGGGCGCTGGCGAAGGGAATCAGAATTTTTCGAGCTTTACCTCCATGGTCAGCGCAGGGTTGAGTCACAGCCCATTCGATTTGAGCGCCTTCTTCGAGCGAGGCCTTCAAACCATGGACCCGGCAGCGGAGATGGAACAGGAACCCAACATGCCGGCAGCACACCTGGCCGACCTGTTCAACGCCCAGGGCCCCAATTCGAATTGCCTCACCGCGTGCGCAGCGAGCAGTCAAGCGGTCGGTGAGGCCACGGAGTTGATCCGCTGCGGCGAAGCCGACGCCATGATCGCTGGCGGATGCCACAGCATGATCCACCCGTTCGGCCTGACTGGGTTCAGTCTTTTGACGACTCTCTCGGAACGCAATTCGGAACCGACCAGAGCTTCGCGTCCGTTCGATCGCGATCGCGATGGGTTCGTGCTGGGGGAGGGGGCCGCGATTGTGATCCTCGAGGAGTACGAGCACGCTCGGCGTCGCGGGGCTGAAATCTACGGCGAGATTCTCGGTTATGGCAGCACTGCCGACGCGTATCGCATCACGGATATTCATCCCGAGGGCCGCGGAGCGATCGGATGCATGCGACATGCGATCGCCGATGCACGGCTCAACCTCGAAGACATCGGCTATGTGAACGCTCACGGCACCAGTACCGCTGTCAACGACCGCACCGAGACCCTCGCATGCAAAGGGGTCTTTGGCGAACGCGCGAAACTCACTCCGATCTCGAGCACCAAGAGCATGATGGGGCACCTGATTGCTGCGGCGGGCGCCACCGAAATGATCGTCTGTTTGTTGGCGATCCGCGATGGCATGCTTCCCCCGACCATCAATCAAGAGACCCCCGACCCGGACTGCGACTTGGATTACGTCCCCAACGTCGCCCGTCCTGCCAAGATCAAGGCGGCTCTCAACAACAGCTTCGGGTTCGGCGGTCAAAATGTTTCGTTGGCCGTGGGATCGCTTCGCAATGGGTCCACCGCATGATATCGGATCCCGTTCTTTTGGCTTATCTGGAGGAATCGCTCGCCAGCGAAGCGATGGCGAAGATTGAGAGCGAACTGCGGCGCGACGCCAACCTCCGCGAACGGCTTTCGACCTTGATTGCTCAGCGTGAAAGCGGCGTCCATTCCATCGGCGACATTTGGCGACGATACCGGCTGTCATGTCCCAGCCGCGAGGAATTGGGAAGCTACTTGCTGGGGGCCATGATGGACGATGCGTCCTCGTACATCCAATTCCATGTCGAGCAGATCGGCTGCCGATATTGCCAGGCAAATTTGGAGGATCTCCAATCCGGAGGGGATGCGGCGTCTACGTCGGCGGTGGTGCGTCAGCGGCGAGACCGTTTCTTTCGGAGCAGTGTTGGGCGCATCAGCAAGTTCCCGGAAGGGTAGCTCCATCGATGCGCATTGGACAGATCATCACCTTGGTTGCGGACCGAAAGTTCGGATTTATCCGAACGGAGCATTTTCGCGAAGATGTATTCTTCCATTTCTCGACCTTGGAGGGACTGAATCCCAAGCGATTGCGGATCGGTCAAGACGTCGAATTCGAGATCGATGAGTTGCTTCGAATCAACAAGCAGAAGCTTGAAGCCACGATTGTCAGGGAGCCAGCAAAACCCCTTTCGCATCGACTTCAAGAAGAGATTGTTCCTGAATTCAAGGCCGCGCATCATCCCAAGGCTCGCCGCAGGAAACCGACCTGGAAGCGCGATCCCAAAGAGTCGTCCAGCGAAGACGCCACCCCCACACCTCCAAGCTCCTAGGTGCATCGATGTTCGGTTGGATCTCCCTCTTCGGGTCCGAGGTTCGCGTGCTCGCTCGTATCGAGTTGATCGTCCTGGCGCTTCTGTGCGGGGTATCGATGAGCATTTGCGCACAGGATCCGAGCGATTCGAGCACGGATCGTTTCGCAGTTTCCGAAGAAGCCCTGCGAATTCATCGACGCGGATATGTGTTCGATGGGCACAACGATTTGCCCTGGGAGATTCGAACCAAGACGTCTCGACAATTCGACGAAATCGATCTGCGGTCGCCACAAACCAAATTCCATACCGACATCGACCGCCTTCGAAGCGGAAACGTCGGAGCGCAGTTTTGGTCGGTCTATGTTCCCGTGGAAACGATCGAGAAAGGGACCGCGTTTCAGACAACCATCGAGCAGATCCGCCTGGTGAACGACATGATCGCGCGCTATCCGGATGTCTTCGAATTGGCCCTCGACGCCGAGGATGTCGATCGGATACGTAGCCATGGGAAAATTGCATCCTTGATCGGAATGGAGGGTGGGCATTGCATCGAAGGGTCGATCGGAAAACTGCGTCAACTCCATTCCATGGGTGCCAGGTATATGACCCTCACCCACACCGACAGCTTGGATTGGGCCGATTCCGCCACCGATACCTTGCGAAACGACGGCCTGTCCCCGTTCGGCGAGGAAGTCGTGCGCGAGATGAATCGATTGGGGATGCTCGTCGATTTATCCCACGTCTCCCCAGCAACCATGCACGACGCCCTCCATGTCAGCGTCAAGCCGATCCTCTTTTCGCACTCCTCCGCGAAAGCGATCGCCGACCACCCTCGAAACGTGCCCGACGACGTGCTGGAGCGACTCCCCGAAAACGGCGGCGTCGTTCTCATCAACTTCTTTTCCGGGTTCGTGGTGCCCGAGTCGGCGGTCGTTCTCAAGGATCTGATCAGCAAACGCAGGGCATTGAAAGAGAAATATCCCGACAGCCAAGAGGAGTTGGAGCGGGCGATCAAAGCGCTGCTGGCGGCCAACCCCTACCCCGCCGGAGACGCGGAAATTCTCGTCGATCACATCGAGCATGTGATCCGAGTCGCCGGAATCGATCATGTCGGCCTGGGCTCGGATTTCGATGGCGTTTCCAAGCTCCCGATCGGCATGGAGGATGTCAGCAAATACCCGGTAATCACGGAGCTGTTATGCCGTCGCGGTTACGGCGAACCCGATATCCACAAGATTCTGTATGGCAATCTGTTGCGGGTGCTGCGACAGGCAACCTCTCCCGGCGAATAGCCGAGCCTTCGGAATTGCTTGGCTCGCGGCACTTTGGCTTCGACGAGTCCTGACGGATCGGTATACTTCTGCTCTCAGATTGGATCGGCTTTCCTTATGGCAGAAAAATCGCGTGAGCACCAGCGCCGCTAATCCCCCAACGCTCGTCGAGCAAATCGAGTCGGCCTTTTCGGCCGCCTATCAAGCGCAACTCCCATGGAGCCAGCTGGCGCTCCGCGCTCGGGCAAGGATTGTGGGCGAATTGGCATCCAAGATCGTCGATCGCCGCCAGGAGCTGCATGGCCTGCTCACCATGCCGATGCGGACCGATTACCGAGAGACCGTGTCTGCCGAGTTGCTTCCGTTGGCGGATGCCGCCGGGTGGCTGGCGCGCCGCGCGCCGCGCGTTCTGGCGACGCGCTATCTCGATGGCGGTGGCGCCCCGTTTTGGTTGGGGAGGTTGAGGTCGGTCGTGCACCGCGTTCCTCATGGCATGGTGCTGATTATCGGGACTTGGAACTACCCCATCTTCTTGACGGGTGTTCAAATCCTCCATGCCTTGGTTGCTGGGAATGCGGTGGCAATTAAACCCGCACCGGGCTGCGAGGCCGTCACCCAGGAAATCGTGAGGCTGCTGATCGAGTGCGGCGTCCCGAAGGGATTGATCGTTCTACTGGACAGCAGCATCGGTGCAGCAAAAGCGGCGATGCAAGTGGGCGTGGACCACGTGGTGATGACCGGCAGCAGTCAAAGCGGGCGTGCGGTTTTGACCCAGGCTATTGCATCCCTGACGTCGGCCACGTTGGAACTCAGCGGGAATGACGCCATGTACGTTCTGCCCGGAGCTGATCTGCATCGGGTTTGCGATCTTCTCCGATTTGGCATGCGGCTCAACGGCGGGGCCACCTGCATGGCTCCGCGACGCGTCTTCATCACACAGAAGGTTTCCGAGGTTTTCTATCGATTGCTTGAAGAGCGATTGATGGAACCGTCGCAACAAAATTGGCGCACCCCGATCGCTGCCGCAACGTATCGCCGGCTGTGGGATGGCGTGGGCGATGCATTGTCCAAAGGCGCTCGCATTTTTTCTGGCGAATCCCGCCCCCTGCCCTCGTCATCCGGACCGGAACCGGAATGGTTATCCACCGGACACCTCGTCCTGACCGACGTTCGAACCGACATGAAACTCTATCGGGAGGAAATCTTCGCTCCCTTGGTGATGATTGTGCCCGTTGAGAATTGGTCGGGAGCCCTTCAGGCAGATTCGCAATGTCCGTATGCCTTGACGGCTTCCATCTTTGGGCCGGTCGAGGATGCCCTGCGGCTCGTACCTTTCATTTCGGCGGGAACAGTAACCATCAACGATCTCATCGTTCCCACCGCCGACCCGCGAATCCCTTTTGGAGGTCGTGGCGAAAGCGGCTTCGGATTGACGCGAGGGGTCGAAGGGCTGCTGGCTATGACCACTGCCAAGGTGGTATCAACGCGACTAGGGAACGGGTTGCCCCACGCGGCTCTGCCGGGGGTGGGTGATGAACAGCTCCTCGACGGAGTGTTACAATTCGTGCACGGAAAAGGTTGGAGGCGACGCATGGCAGGCCTCCGCCAAGTCATTCAAGCCATTCTTTTGCAGCGAAAAAACAGGAAGTCCAATGATTAAGCGTTCCGGACGCAGTCTGAATGTAGCGGTGGTCGGCGGAGGATTGGCGGGTTTGGCGGCTGCATGCACCCTGGCTGCCCGCGGCCACAAAGTCACCGTGTTTGAGAAGAATGACTGGGTGGGAGGCAAGGCGGCGGTCCATCAGCAAGACGGATATCGGTTCGATATGGGCCCCACGATTCTCACCTTGCCCTCGGTTTTGAAGCGGATCTTCAACGAGGCAGGACGGAAGCTCGAAGACTACATGGAACTCGTTGCCCTGGATCCGCAGTGGCGGTGCTTTTTCGTCGATGGCAGTGTGCTCGACCTCGTCGCCAACGTCCAACAAATGAAACAGAACCTGGAACGTTTCACCGGAAATCCCACGAGCGGCGAGGGATACGACCGCTTCATGAAGATCTCCAAGAAGCTCCATGAGGTCTCCAACAAATTCTTCTTCTGGCGAAGCGTCGGCGGGATCGGCGATACCATGGAGGTCTCGGGTGCCTTTTCCCCCTCGGTCCTGGTGGATGTTTTGAGCTTGCGCATGGGCCAATCGGTGGCGGGGCTGGTCAGGTCGTGCGTGAAAGACGAGCGCGCAGCTCAGATGATCGATCACTTCACCCAGTACGTCGGCTCCTCTCCGGAGGCCTCGCCTGCCGTGCTGTGCGGCATTGCCCACATGCAGACCGAGGAGGGTGTTTGGTATCCGATGGGAGGAACTCGAGCCGTACCTCTCGCGCTCGAAAAATTAGCGCGCGAACTCGGGGTCGACTTCAAGACCAGCACCGACGTGGCGTCGATCGAAAATGACGGTTCGCGCGTAACCGGCTTGACGACGACCATGGGGGAACGGTTTGCATTCGATGCCATCGTCTCCAATTGCGACTCGGTGCGCACGCACCGGGAACTGCTCAGCGGCAGCGATGCCCAGCGCCGTTTCGACAAGCGAAGGAGTTACGAGCCAGCCTGCTCCGGTGTCGTCCTCTACCTGGGATTGAAGAAACGCTACGATCACATCCTCCACCACAATTTCGTGTTCTCGCGAGACCCGCACGAGGAATTCGATTACATCTATCGCCAGGGCAAGCCTGCACCCGACCCCACCGCTTATGTGTGCGCCCCGGCCGCGACCGAACCCGCAGTCGCTCCCGAGGGAGGCGAGGCGCTGT
>JBKDPB010000310.1:0-21096 GCA_046342615.1 Planctomycetota bacterium
GGATCGCACCGGTTCCGAACCAGGTTCGGGACCGAATTGGCGGCTGGGGAATGTTGCTGGGCTCCGAGGGGAGCGAGACGACGACATCGATCAGCTGGCCATCGCGTTGGAGGTCTCTGAGCCTGTTCGGCAGCAAACCGATGGCGGTTCCGCTGGGCGCACCGAGCTGGGTGGCAGCGACTCGCTCGCTCGACGGCTCGGCTTTGAGGAAACTCCATGAACGCATCTCGAGCAATCAACTGACGGCGGAGAGCTCGAAAGGTTTATGGGACGAATTTTTGTCCAAGGCGGAGACGGCCCTGGAGGGAACGCGCGCGGAAAGAGAGCGGGAGCTGCAACAATACCTTCAAGAACTCACTCCCGAAGCCAAACGATATCTTGCATCGCGTTACCTCTGGCTGGTTTCCTCGACAGAATCCCGCTATCGGGGAATGTTCGATATGTACAAGCTGTTGTCGCGTTGGAATCAGCCTGAGTTCACACGTGCCGCTCTGCATTTCAGGCGACTCGCCTTGCTCGAACCTTCGACGATCTTTGCCAGCCCCACCGAAGCTTGGGATTCGGTGGTCGAGGGAGATGCAGTCTTCGGCCTAGGCTGGCCCCGTACCGACAACGAACAACGACTGGCAAAAAACGATGCCAAGCAGCCTTTGGATCTCATCCCGATTGTCTGGAATGACGCCTCGGGCCTGATGGCATCGATGGGGAGGCGAACGCGTCAATCCGCCAATGCGACCGAGTTTTTGATCTGGCTGGGCTCCGAGGATCAAAGATCGTCGTTCCAGTCCAAGACTCCTGCCGTCGAGGTCCTTGAAATCGATCAGGATCGCAATCGTGTCCGGGAGGACTATCGCGAGTACCAAACCCTTCAACGCCTCGAATCCGCCAGTCTGACCTTGGATTTTATCCCTCGTTTTTTCGAAGCCGATTTATTCCTGCGGTCGCTCGAAGAAGCGTTGGTCGACATTTTGAAAGCGCCTGAGACAGCCGAGGCCCGCATGGCGCAATGCCGACAGGAATGCGACGCTCTTGTGGACCGGGTTGGGCGGGAAAAACTCCGTTCCAGTATTGAGGCCGCGATCGGTTATTCCAAATAGAGCGGCACGCGAGGGCGGAATTCTTCGTTTCTTTGCTTTGTAGCACCGGGTCGCCGGGCTACTATAGAGTGCATTCTCCGTCCGCATCTTTTGTTAGATAAGGCCATGATTCATTGGATTCGAGCGATCGCGACAAGCATCTTCAACGCTTTGCTCGCCCCGTTCCGCGCATTGAAAGAACTCGGCGAGTTGGCGAAACTGGCCGCTGCGCCGACGACAGAACAGGACCATGAAGAAGAGCGAAAACCTCTTTGGCAACGCCTATTCCTTGCGCCGATCACCATCCTCCTCGGTTTTGCGTCGCTTTTGTGGCAGGTGGTTTCCTACCCATTCCAAGGGTGGTTCCAAGATCCATTGCGGCGACGGAATCTCTTCTTGGGATTGCCATCGATTGCTGTCTTGCTGGTTTTCTTCTACTTGATCGCTCAACAATCGCAATCCACGGGAGTCGCCAAGTCCCTTTACTTCAAGGCATTCGATGAAGCCGAGAAGGAAAAGGAGTATGCGAAAGCGAGGTTGCTGGCCCAGCAACTCGTCCGCAGCGGTGCACGCACCTCGCCCGAGGCCGCGTTCCGGTTTTGCAAACTGCTCGCCGATGACAAGGACCTGGAACGAGCCAACGCCGTCATCGAGATCCTCGCCCCGAGCAACGCTCCCGGTTACGCGCCGGCGCACGCCCAGCGCGCCATCGCCCATGCGGGATTGATAGCCCGCGGCGCCGGCCGACAATTGCTCGAACCGTTGCTGTGGCATCTCAATCACAGCAACGATCGGAAGGACGAGAAACTCGCTCTCGCCTGGGCCACGTACTATCAGGCAACGCAACAGTTCAACGAAGCGCTCAGGCACCTGGAGATCGCGGCCCAAGCAAACCCGGAACATTGGTTCTCCATCGCAAATTTGATGGTGGTACGAGGCGACATGAATAATGCCCAACAAGCTCTGCGACTCGCCCGGGACAGCTATCGACGCAAACTCGGCGAGGATCCCTTGTCCCTCTCCTCGCGGCTCCGACTCGTGGAAGCTCAGATTCGACTGCAGCAATTCGAAGACGCTCAACAAACGATCCAGGCCGGCATCGATTTCCATCCCGACCGCGACGAATTGCGTCAGGCGCAAGGAACGCTGGAGCAAGCGAAATTGCTCGCCATGCAAGAACAAAAAGCAGGAGATACAGAGCTCATCGAGCAGGTCATGCTCGTCATGTCGTATCCCGAGCAGCAGGACTTTGCGCTCGATCGCATGATCAACATGTACAGCGGCATGAAGCCGACAGGACGTCAAAGAATTCGCGAAATTCTCGAGAAAACCGCCGTCGAAAATCCCTCCAAGCCCCTCGTTCACCTGTCGCTGAGCACCATCGCCCTGATCGAACAGAGGAACGAAGACGCCATCGCGTTGCTCGAAAAGACGTTGGAGTTGGACGCTGGTCTCCACCTTGCCAAGAACAACCTCGCCTGGTTGCTGGCCGAGCGCAATCCGCCGCAAATGGAACGAGCGATCCGCTTGGCCGAAGAAGCGGTCGCATCCTTGCCCAATTCACCGAACTACCGCGATACCTTGGGCACAATCTTGTTTCAGAACGGCGACATGGACCGGGCTATCACCGAACTCGAACGGGCCCTGCCGAACATGCCTAACGAAGAGAAAAAGAAGATCTATGCACGGTTAGCCAAAGCGTACGACTCGATCGGGAACTCGAGTCTGGCGGAAACCTATCGAGCCAAGCTCAACGCGACTCCCTAACGCCCCGTCTCGATCCGACCCGAATTACATCGAGATGCCGCTACTCTGAGTGAACGTCTCGGGAGCACATACGCGTTCGCATGATCCCCGGCGGAATCGCCAAGTCAATCCGAAGCCTAGCCAGTAGCTCTCAAGCGAACTGGTCGTGAAAGCGCCCAGTTGTTGCGAATCAAAGAACATGCCGCCTCCCATCATGTCCAAGTCAATTCCGGGGAGAACGTCGGCGATCCCCAATCCGAGGGACATTCGATTCTGGCAGGAAACCGCCAACAACGCTTGCGAGTAATAGACAACGGGCAAACCTCCCTGCTGGACGATCCCCCCGAGGTTCAAGCCGGGTGTCGGGTCGAGCGGATTCTCAGCCCAAACGTATCCCGCGCGATAGCGGTAGCGACCTTGTGTCCACTGCGTACCTAATTGAACGACAAACTGGTTGTCATACACGGAACTGTACATCTCCGCGTCATCCCAATACTTGTATACCAGATCCATCGCCAACAGGAGTCGGCCGTCAAACAAGGACGAATTGGCTACCCCGAGTCCAATATTCTCGGGCAAGTCCATGTTGACGTCCAAGGTCGGGTTGAAATTCTGTACGTTCAAGGAAATCGCGTTGTCAAAGGTGAAACGCTGCTTGGTCTGATAGAAGCCGCCGATCGACGTCGAGTCCGTCAAAAGGTAATTCGCACCCAGGGTGCCTCGTAGCGCATAGTCCGGTGTCATCCCGCCGACTCCAACAAACGGGCCATCGTAGTACGCAATACCTAGCGATGTCGCGGCCCCGAGCGAAAACCGATCTGTCAGTTTCACACCCAGCGACGCCGGAGCGTTCAACAGCAAAATCGACGTATTGGTGCCATTGCTCTGAGGGACATTCCTAAAGTCAGCTGCCGCGCCGGCGGTCGTGACCATGCCCACACCGACCACTGCCTCAAAGCCCAAGATCTCGCTCAGGTCTTGAGTCACTCCGATGTTCGAAAGCGGTGTCCCCGGTGCCGAAGACTTCGCCGAAAAAGGCTGAATCACCGGCCCCGGCCCAACAACAGGCAAATTGCTCGTCTGAGTCAGGTTCATGGTCGGCTCGACCCAACCACCACCGAACAGAATCTGCGTTCCCCGGAATTGGGTCAGGGTCGCAGGATTGCCGTTGATCGCACTGGTCAGATCTTGAGGTCGCGACAGACTCGCTCCACCCATGCCCCCAGAGGCCGGCATCATCGTGTTGTGCAGCTCGGTGCCAAAGGACTGTCCCCAAACGCTCTGCGATGCACCGAGCAATGTCACCAGCAACGCAGAAGATTGCAAAACTCGACGAAATCGACGCATGATCCCCATCCATCCGTGGAGGAAAAAAAAGACAGACCTACGGAGCCTACACTCCCATCGTTCCTTCGACATGTTCCGGCCGAAGATTCAAGGGAAAGCGATCCCCGCAGAAAGATGCCCCATCCTACCCGCCTTGATGCTGGTGAACGTCGAATGGCTTGGAAAAAGGGCGTCAAGAAATGCTAGCGTTCACGGGCTCTTGATCCAAGGTCATGCGATTTGCAGGTCGGCAAGTTTTCCGCGTCGCAATTCGCGGCAGCGGTTCATGCGCCTCGCAAGCTCCATCGAGTGCGTGACGACGATGAGCATGGCATTCTGCTCTTTCGGCACTTCGAGCAACAGCTCGCCGATCATCGCCGCGTTGTCGCTGTCGAGATTTCCGGTGGGTTCATCGGCGAGAACCATTGTCGGTCTCAGCAGCAACGCTCGAGCAACTGCGACTCGTTCCCGTTCACCTCCGGAGAGCTGGCTCGGCAGATGCGTCAGGCGATCGTTGAGCCCGACGCGATCGAGCAGTTCCTTGGCTCGATCGATCTGCGGCTGATTCGCCCGCCCGAAGGCGAGGGATGGGAGCAGCGTGTTTTCGAGGACATTCCATTGCGGCAATAAATGGTGATCCTGGAAGATGAATCCGATCTGTTGGTTGCGGAAGCGAGCTTGTTCGACTTCGCCCAGCGAGAATGGATTGCAGCCCGAAACCTCCACCGACCCGCTGGTCGGCAGATCCAGGGTGCCCAGGATCTGAAGCAGCGTCGATTTGCCCGCTCCGCTCGGACCGACGATCGCGAAGTTTTCGCCGCGCTTCAATTCAAAGGAAACGTGATCGAGCACCACGACATCCTTGTGCGGATTGGGATAAATTTTGCAAAGATCTCGAACGATCAGATCGCTCATTGGATACAGCAGTGTTCGAGGATGGCTTCGGGAGTTGCGAGGTAGCCGAGATAGAAGGAACCGAATTGTCCGAACCGTGCGCTGGCCGAGTCGAATCGCATGGTGTAGACGATGTCTTTCAGGAATTGCGGATTGCGCCCCCAGAGCGTAACCCCCCATTCCCAGTCGTCCAGCCCGACCGACGCGGTCACCAGCTGAGTGACGCGACCCGCAAAGGCCATACCGCTCTGTGCATGTTCAGCCATCATTTCGGTTCGAGTGGAAAACGGCTCCAGGTACCAATTGGCACCTACATCTCGAGCTTTATTCATCGGATAGAAGCACATCGCGGGCCAGGAAGGAAACTCGGGTGCGAGACGCTGCGCGAGCATCACAGGCAGTCGACGCTCATAGGAACCGACTTTGGCCAGGAAGGCAGGGCTGTTGGGATCTTCGCCACTCCGAATCAATTTCGCGGCATACTGTTCCTTGTCCGGCAGGTACTCGCTCACTTCGGACATGGAGACAAACGAGTAGGTCGGCTCGAGCGATTGCCCTAATCGCGTTGCCATCAGACGCTGGTGGACGCGGTCGATTCTCAATGGATCGGGATCCATCAGGATCAGTCCCAGGTCGGCTTTGTGGCCGCTGATGATAAACGATTGGAGTCGCTGGGGTCGATCGCTGACCGCATTGAGGACATTGCAGAACTCTTGTCGATCGGCATCGAGGCAGAGCGGATCGAGCCGAGCCAGTTCGCGTCGGTTCCATCGATAGAAGAAATGGCTGCAGTGCCACCCTTGCACGGGGATGAGCGACGGCTCTGGCAAAGGGGTGGGGTTGGGATGTGGATGATTCATTGGGTGCCGAGTCGCGGGCGGAAGGGTCAGAGCGAAAGGGTCAAAACAGTCGATTGAATCCGTTCAGAGCGGCCACGCGATATGCTTCCGCCATGGTGGGGTAATTAAACGTCGTCTTAATAAAATACTCCAAGGTGTTGTTGGGGGGAGGCTGTTTCATGATGGCCTGTCCAATATGAACGATCTCCGATGCGTTGGGCCCAAAACAGTGCACACCGAGGATCTCGAGCGTTTCGCGGTGGAACAGCAGTTTGAGCATCCCGACGGCGCGACCGGTGATTTGGGCGCGGGCGAGGCTGCGAAATTGGGAATGCCCGACTTCGTAGGGTATCTTTGCCGCAGTCAATTCCCGCTCGGTCTTGCCGATCGAACTGATCTCGGGGCTGGTATAGATCCCGGTTGGAATATCGGTCAGTCGCAGATCATTTTGCTCGCCGAGCAAGTGTTGGGTTGCCGCCCGCCCCTGCATGTAGGCGGCGCTGGCGAGCGACGGGAAACCGATCACGTCGCCGACCGCGTAGATATTGGGGCAACTGGTTTGGAAAAAATCGTTGACTTCGATGAAGCCGCGAGCGTTAGGGACGATGCCGACCGACGCCAGGTTGAGCGATTCCGTGTTTCCCGATCGGCCGTTTGCCCACAAAAGAATATCGGTTTTGACCTGTTTGCCGCTCTCCAGATAGAGCACCACTCCGTCGTCGCGAGGCTCGATCTTGGAGAACGATTCATTGTGGCGAATGATGACGCCCGATTCCCTCATCTGGTAACTCAAGGCGTCGATGATTTCGTCGTCGAGGAATTCAAGAAGCTTGACGCGGGTATTCACCAGATTCGTCTTGATCGACAGATTCCGAAACATGGAGGCATACTCGCAGCCGATGACCCCCGCGCCGTAGATGGTGATCGACTGAGGTTTGAAGGACAGTTCGAGAATCGTATCGCTATCGAAGATGCGGGGGTGTGCGAAATCGACCCCTTGCGGGCGGAAGGGGCGAGAACCGGTCGCGATGACGATATGTTCGCCTCGAATGCGGGTCTCCTCGTTGATTTCGATCGTGTGGGAATCGACGAATTTGGCGACGCCGGAAATCACCGGTACGTTATTGCGCTCGTAAAACGTCTGTCGCATCGAGACTTGCTTTGCGATGATCGATTTACTGCTCGCGCGGAGTTGGGCAAAGGTCGGGTTGATATGAAACCCAAGTTCCCGAACGATCGGGTTGTTCATAGCCTCCATCGCGCTGTAGATCGAGAATCGGAGGGCTTTGCTCGGGATGGTTCCCCAATGGGTACAGCCGCCCCCGATCTGTTTGTACGATTCGATGACCGCTGTCCTGCGCCCCCCCTTTGCCGCTTGCATCGCGGCTCCCTCGCCGCCGGGGCCGGTCCCTATGACCACTACGTCAAAACGCTGTTCCACCATCGCTTGGTTCCTGGCATCTTCCTTGGCTGGCCGGATCGACCGCGATGATTTTCGCGGCCACACGAATCATGAGCATATCGGGAAGTAGCGGCGGAGGGTACTACCGATCGACTTACCATGGCCTCGAGGTGATGAGGCCTTCTTCGGGACTGCTCGCCGTCGCGTAGAGTCGTTTCGGGATTCGGCCCGAGAGAAAGGCGTGGCGCCCGGCGAGAGCCGCATGCCGGATCGCAGTCGCCATCCGGACCGGGCTGCGGGCGTGGGCGATGGCCGTGTTGAGCAAGACGCCATCGGCGCCCAGCTCGAAGGCTTGAGCGACGTCGCTGGCGGTTCCGACCCCTGCATCGACGATGACGGGGTACGCCGGGTCATCGGACTTCAGATACTCGAGAATGATTTTGAGATTGTTCGGATTGAGGATCCCTTGTCCACTGCCGATGGGAGATCCGGCCGGCATGACGCTGGCGGCCCCTGCATCTTTCAATCGCACGGCCATGATGGGGCAATCGCTGGTGTAGCACAGGACTTGAAATCCGTCATCGACCAGTCGCTTGCAAGCCTCGAGCGTCGCGATGGGATCGGGAAGAAGCGTCTTGGTATCGCCGAGGACTTCGAGCTTGACCCAATCCGCACCAGGGTTTTCGAGGGCTCGCAGGATTTCCCGCCCGAGCCGCGCGACCCGGACCGCATCGAGCGCGTTGAAGCACCCGGCCGTATTGGGCAGAAGTGTAAACTTCTTCAAATCGATGAAATCGAGCAGGTTCTTTCCTTGGCGATCGTAGAGCTTTTCTCGACGGACCGCGACGGTGACGCAGTCCGTTCCGCTGGCTTCCAGCGAGTCTCGCATCAGCTCGTTGGTGTCATATTTTCCAGTCCCCAGAATGATCCGACTGGCGAGCGTCTTGTCCGCGACGCGCAGCGGCGTGTCCTCGACGCCGCTCGCGTGCATCGACGATGGGTCGATCGCCGCCATTATCCGCCTCCCACCAAGGTCACCACCTCAATTCGGTCTCCTTGCTTCACATGGTGCGATGCGTAATGGGATCGCGGAACAATTTCCATGTTGACCTCGACCGCACAGTACCGAGGCTCGACTCCCGACCGCTCCAAGAGATCGAGGATGGTCGTCGATTCATCGACCTCCTCTTCGTTTCCATTGAACTCGATCGTCACCATCGACATGCTCATACCCCAAGGCGGGAATTCTCGTACGCGGTAATCTTGTCTTCGTGCTCCAGGGTCAAACCGATGTCATCGAGCCCATGCCACAAGCAGTGTCGACGGAACGGTTCCACGTCGAAGCAAGCATGAAACCCGTAATCATCCTTGACGGTGCAGGTTTCAAGATCGACCGTGAGGCGATAGGGTGCATGCGCGGCGTGATTCTGAAAAAGGGTCTCCACCTGTTCCTCGCCCAGGACGATCGGCAGCACTCCATTCTTGAAGCAATTGTTGTAGAAGATATCGGCAAAGGAAGGGGCGATAACCGATCGAATGCCAAAGTCTTCGATCGCCCACACGGCATGTTCGCGGGACGAACCGCTCCCGAAGTTTCGACGGGCGACGAGGATGCGAGCCCCTTGGTTGCGTGCTTGATTGAGCTCAAACGCTGGATTGGAGGTGCCGTCCGGATTGCTGCGCCAATCGTAGAACAGGTACTGGCCGAAGCCCGACCTTTCGATTCGCTTGAGAAATTGTTTCGGAATGATCTGGTCGGTATCGACATTCGCGCGATCCATGGTCGCGACGACCCCAGTGAGCTTTTGAAACGGTTGCATTTTCGAGCCTGGTTCCTGTTAGGAGCGGTACTTCCAATCGCGAATGTCGGTAAATCGGCCCGTGATGGCTGCAGCGGCGGCCATGGCGGGAGAGACCAAGTGGGTTCGGCCCCCTTTTCCTTGCCGACCTTCGAAATTGCGGTTGGACGTGGAAGCGCAGCGTTCGCCGGGTGCGAGTCGATCCGGATTCATCGCCAAGCACATGCTGCAGCCCGCCTCGCGCCAGTCGAATCCCGACTCTTTGAAAACTCGATCGAGCCCCTCCGCCTCCGCTTGTTTTTTCACCTGGCCGCTCCCGGGCACCACCATCGCCTGGACTTGGTCGCTCACGCGGTACCCCTTTGCGACGTTGGCCGCAGCTCGGAGATCCTCGATTCGGGCATTGGTGCAGGACCCGATGAAGACCCGTTGAATGGGGATGTCAGCGATCGGTGTGCCGGCCTGCAAGCCCATGGAGTCCAGGGCGCTGGACGTGCTCTTGCGTTCGGTCTCGTCATCGAACTGCTGGGGGCTGGGGATCCGCGACGAAATCGAGATGACCTGCCCGGGGTTGGTCCCCCACGTGACCTGAGGCTCGATGTCCTGGCCTTGAAAGATATCGACGCGATCGTACCGAGCCCCGGGATCGGACGGGAGGGTCCGCCACCATGCGAGAGCTTTTTCGAAGTCCTTCGGCGCAAAGGGTCTGCCCCGAAGATAGTCAAACGTCTTTGCGTCCGGGGCGATCATTCCCGCTCGGGCACCCGCTTCGATCGACATGTTGCAGACCGTCATGCGCTGCTCCATGCCAAAGCTTCGGATCACTTCCCCGGTGTATTCCAAGACGTAACCGGTCCCCCCGGACGTTGTCAATTTGCCGATGACGTACAGGATCAAGTCCTTGGCGGTGACCCCGGGTGCCAGCGAACCGTCGATGCGCAGTTCATAGGTTTTGGGCGTGTATTGCAGCAGCGTTTGCGTTGCGAGGACATGCTCGACTTCACTGGTTCCGATGCCGAACGCCAAGGCGCCAAAGGCCCCGTGCGTCGCCGTATGGGAATCGCCGCAAACGATCGTCATGCCGGGTTGTGTGTACCCCAGCTCGGGACCAATGATGTGGACGATCCCTTGTCGGACATCGTTCAAGTCATAGAGCTGGATCCCGAACTCCTTGCAGTTTTGCCGAAGCGTGTCCACTTGTTGCCTTGAGATCGGGTCCGCGATCGGCAGGGATCGGTCGGTCGTCGGCACGTTGTGGTCCGGGGTCGCGATGGTTCGCTCCGGGCGACGAACCTTGCGACCCGCGATCCGAAGGCCTTCAAAAGCCTGGGGGCTCGTGACTTCATGAACCAAATGCAAGTCGATATACAGAATCGCTTGCTTGCCCGGCTCGTGGTGAACGACGTGGTGGTCCCAGATCTTCTGGAACATGGTCCGCGGTTTTTCGGAAGGTGAGGCCATCAAAGGCTCGAATTTGTTGGTGTGGTGAAGCGAAAGATCGTGCTGGGGGGGCAAAAACAGGTATTTGTAGACTAAAGGCTCAGCATGAAGCTTTGTCAAGTCGACATCGGTCGCAACTCTTGGATGTCGACTGGTCGCGACAACCGTTTGAAGTGTATATTGTTTAGGCTTCATTGTCGGCGTCGGCTGGTCGAAAAATCGGGCGACGCACATTTCGGGACCGTATGAAAGGAATTGATGCTGCCATGTCCAATACCGATGCACTCCAGAATCGAGTCCGATCGCTGGAAAATGCATTTTTCTCGGAGCAAGATCAGAAGCTGTTGGCGGGGCTGAAGGAGAAACTGGACCATGACGCCGCAATCTCGCAGTTCCGCGAGGCGACCGGGATCAAGGACGCGTCGGTCCTAGAAGCCCTCTATCAACTGGGGGTATCCCCTGCAGCCCTGGCAGCTCTGCGAGCCTTCCCTTTGATCGCCGTGGCCTGGGCGGATGGCAGCACGACCGCCGATGAGATCGCCGTAGTTCGCACCATTGCGGAACGCCACTTCCGACGTGACTCGGCGGCCGGCGAACTGGTCGAACGTTGGTTGGCCACGCCACCCGCACCCGGGATGCTCGACGTCTGGGAGAGCTGCTTGTCGACCATGCTCAGCGCGATGCCAGCCTCCGAGGTGGCCACGCTGAAAACCAAGCTCGTCGAGGAGATCAACGAAGTCGCAACGGCCAGCGGTGGTTTGCTCGGTTGGGGATCGATTTCACAATCGGAAAAACGGACCATGCAACGAATCAAGGCTGCGCTCGAATGATGACCACCTCGCAACGGATGAGTCCATGAGCGACGCCCCTCTCGTCGTTTGGCATCCAGCATCGGTCCGGACGGAGGAACGCAACCATCGCTTTGGCCAGCGCGGATGCGTGGTTTGGTTCACCGGCTTGAGCGGATCCGGCAAGAGCACGATCGCCAATGCCGTTGATCGCAAGCTGTTTGAACGCGGGGCGGTTACCTACTTCCTCGACGGCGACAACGTTCGGCATGGCCTGTGTGCGACACCGCAGATGCTCCAGGAAACCCATGGCGGCGCGTTCGCCGAGCGATTCGGACTCGGCTTTGGCCCCGAAGATCGGGAGGAGAACATCCGCCGCGTCGGTGCCGTAACGGAACTGTTCGCGTGCGCCGGCCTGATCTGCCTGACCGCCTTTGTCAGCCCCTATCGGCGCGATCGCGATCGGGTCCGCGCGAGCGTGGCAGGCAAATCCGGGATTCCCTTCATTGAAATCTACGTGAACACTCCGTTGGAAATCTGCATGCAACGGGACCCCAAAGGTCTCTATCGAAAAGCCATCGCGGGAGAAATCCCGAATTTCACGGGAATTTCCGACCCGTACGAGCCCCCAATGCTGCCTGATTTAGAATTGGCGGGCGACCGTTCCTCGCCCGACGGCTTGGCAGACGAGGTTGTCGCCCTCCTGGTGTCCAAAAACCTGATTTCCCGCCTGGTCCCATCGAAGGGGTAAAGCTCGAATATGTCGCGGCTCGGATCAGACATGTACACGAATCCTTCGCCCTATGACAATCCTTATTCGCCGGCGGGGTTCGCTCGAAGCGACCAGGAAAAAGCGCCAGCCCCTCAGACAGCGGAGCTGGCGAGCCTTCTGCAAAGATTCGTCGGCGCGGTCCTCGATACCTTGCTGGGTATGCTCATGGCATTACCCGGCGTCTGCATCATGATCGCTGGCTTGGCATTCGCGATCGATGCCCAACAACGCGATGAGGAGTCGATACCGGAAACCGCTGTGATCCTGTTGTTGGTCGGACTTGGGCTCATCGCCGTCGGCCAGCTGGTCATGTTGGGGATCCAGATTTTCCTGCTGCTGAGGAACAGCCAAACCTTTGGGAAATACGTCATGGGGACCCAGGTCGTCGATTTCGAAAGCGGCCAGCCTGCGAACTTTGTCCAATCTGCGGTGCTGCGAATTGTGGTGAATAATCTGATCTGCTGTATCCCTTTCCTGGGCCTGCCTTACTTTCTCGCCGATACTTTCTTCATTTTTCGCGAGGATCGTCGCTGCATTCACGACTTGCTCGCCAACACCATCGTCATCGATATCAGCAAACGATAGAGTCCTATGTCAAAATATGTTGTGCGATGCGGGATCAATCGAACGCTCTATGCGATGAACGCGCGGAGCGAACATCGGCGAGGCGACATCGTCATTGCGAGAACCAATCGAGGATTGGAACGAGGCGAAGTCCTCAGCCAGATCCCAGACCCGCCTCCTGCGAACGTCGCGGACTTGCCCAGCGGCTCCATTCAGCGGTTAGCCACCGACGAAGATGCAAGGGAGCTGAAACGACTGGAAACGTTGGCGGAGAAAGATTTCGCGGAATGCCGCAAGATCATTGCGGAATCCGGCCTGCCCATGAGCCTGGTCGATGTCGAACGTGTGTTCGGTGGCGAAATCCTGAGTTTGTACTACACATCCGACGATCGCGTTGATTTCCGAGAATTGGTCAAGACGCTCGCCAGCCGCTATCACACCCGCATCGAAATGCGGCAAGTCGGATCCAGGGACGAAGCCAAACTCATCGCCGATTACGGAGACTGCGGCAAACCAGTCTGTTGCAATACGCATTTAAGCTCGATGCCGCCCGTGACCATGCGGATGGCCAAGCTTCAGAAATCCACCCTCGATCCCAACAAAATCTCCGGACGATGCGGTCGATTGAAATGTTGTTTGCGCTATGAAAACGATCACTATGAAGAACTGGCCGCGAAACTGCCCAACGCGGGAAGCGAGATTGTGACCCGCGAGGGACGTGCTAAAGTATTGGGAGTCGAGCTCCTGGCTCAACAGTTGCTCGTCTCCACCGAAGACAATCGAAGAATCCTGATCTCGGCAGACGAGGTGGTGAACGTACTCAAACGAGGAGTGGAGCACTGATGAACGATCAAGTGATGGCGATCATGGAGTTGTTGCGCAAAGACCAGCGCTACCATCTCGATGCCTACCAGTTTGTTCGCGAAAGTCTCGCCTACGCCCAAAGCGTGATGAAAATGACTCCGCAACCGGGCGAAGGGGAAGAAGGCAAGTCGGACCAGCACTTGACGGGTCAACAGCTATGCCAAGCGATTCGCGAATACGCGGTCGAGCAATACGGTTATTTGGCGAAAACCGTCCTCAACAGTTGGGGGATCCATACGACCAGCGATTTTGGCGAGATCGTATACAACTTGATCCGCATCAAGGAGATGCGCAAAAGCAAGACCGATCGTCGCGAGGACTTCGACGACCAGTACGACTTCGATACGGCATTCGCGCCCCGTTTTGAGCTGGCCAGCGATGTCGCCTAGCGCCATTTCCCCGCGCTTTGTGGCGACATCGATTGTCCTGCTGCTTTGGATCGCTTATTTGGCGTGGGTCTGCCTGAATCTGTGATGGGCCCCAGCGATGCGACTCAAACCGCCTCTCCGTTACCTCACCAACTCGGGAAGGTACTTGACCGGAAGCGTGCCGCAATTGAGAACCTGCTCATGAAACGCCCCGAGATCGAAGGCTTCGCCACGATGCCGCTGTACCGACTGGCGAAGCCGGTAAAACGCCGTGCGACCCACGAAATAGGTCGACAACTGGCATGAGCTCTGCTTGGCCCGCTGAACTTTGCCGAATGCCTCTCCCTCGGTCTGGTACCCGCGCTGGGTGAGCAAGGCCATGGCCTCCTCGTCGCTCATCTCCTCGCAATGCATGGAATGATCGAGGATCGCGTTGAGCACCGCGCGCAAATAAAACTTGAGTTGGTGCAATCGCAAGGCCAAGTCTCCGTGACCGTATCCCTGGTCGAGCATCATCTGCTCGGTGTACACCGCCCATCCTTCGGCAAACACCCCCGAGGAAAACACCTTTCGAATCAAGGATGGGGAACGATTCGAATAATCGAGCTGGACATAATGGCCTGGATAGGCTTCGTGGATCGTCAGAATTTGGAGCATGTACTGGTTGTACTCCTCCAGAAATGCGGTCCGCCGCGACTCGGGCCAATCGCTCGGAGGAGGCGAAATCGCGTAGAGACTCTTGGCGTTCGCATCCAATGCCGGTGCGGGATTCAAATAAGCGGCCGAGAACCCGCGTTGAAACTCGGGCATCTCGATGATCTCGCATTGATCGGGGTCGGGGAGCGTGAGAATCCCCTTGTCGCGAATCATCGCCTGAATCCTGGCGACGGTCTTTCGTGCATCCTCGACCAATTCCTCGGGTTTGCCGTGCGATTTGCCCAACTGGTTCAGTACTTCCCGGACCGTATCCCTGCGGCCGGATTCGTCATCGGGAAGCACGGTGCGATCGGGAAACAGTTCGTGCCACAGCTGCTTGGCCACATAATACATTTCGCGCTCGACCCGATTCGCTTCCGAGCGCGCTTCGGCGATCACCTCGTCGCCGGTCAGCCCCGCATCGAGTTCGAGTTCGAGCTTGGCGTAGAATTTCTCTTTCCCCAATCGCCATGTTCCGGTGGATCGCGGCAGCACATCCGACTGCAGAAACTCCTTGAATTCGGTGAGCGATGCAACGGCTTTCTCACAGGGCTCTCGCAGGAGACTCAACTGGCGAGATTCGTCGGCGAGCACAAAGATCCCTTCGCGATAAAAGTCGATCGCCCCTTGAGTCCGTTGAATCGCAATTTCCGTGAGAATCTTTGGGGGATTCTTGAGCGACTCTTTCGCGGCAGCGATCACCCGAGGGATCTGACCGATACGACGTGCGGCATTCTCAATATTGCGATGCTTCGGCAGTGTGGACTGAGTGAGCAATCCGAATACGCTGTCCGAAACATACGTCAGGTAAACGCGGGGATCATTGGCAAAATCATCGGTCTCGGTCGCTTGCCATATCCGGTACTTCAGGGAGTGCATCCAGATCTCCGCATCGATCTGCGCGTCTCGGGGCATCGCGGACAGCTTCAATTCTCGCGATAGACGTTCCAGCCACTTTCGGTAGCGTTCCACATCCTTTGCGCGAGCCGCCGGAGACAAGTCGTCGAGCTCATGATCATGCTCGTGATTCCCGAGCGAACTGGCGAAAGTTGGATGTATTTTGCACTCTTCGGCAAGAAACTCTTGAAAGGTGCGATCGAAAGCGGAATCGGGCTGAGCCCATGCCGTAGATGCGCTAAGGGCAAAAGCAACGAGGACCATCGCGGCGATCGGCAAGACAGGTTGAATTGCGATCTGGGATTCACGTTTCATTTTCAGCTCGATAAGGACGATGGGTTTGAAAATCGTTGGCTAAACATGTCGATTGCATACCGGTGGAATGCGATCCTTCCCCTTGCTCGGGGTATGTCAGAGGATATCTCAACCTAGATGCCAAGCCTAGAGCCGCGAGCGAAACGCGAATCCACGCGGAGGGGAATTCCCATCGATCTCATACTCGACCGCCACGATCGACGTTAAGATACTGCCGCGAATTCCGTCGGTCGGGATCTCTGGCGGAGCATCCTCCTGCAACGAAGATCACCGCAACACGCATGTCACGGGATGCAGCCGAACAATGAAGATATGGATTGACGCTGACGCCGCGCCGCGCGACGCCAAAGAACTGGTGTTCCGCGCGTCCAAACGACTCGGCATCGAAGTCACCCTGGTTGCCAATCAATCGATCTGGTTGCCTCCTGGCAACCCGCTGATCCAGACCGTTACGGTCCGGGATGGCGCCAACGTCGCAGATCAGTACATTGTCAAGCACGCCGAAGCAGGAGACGTTGTGATCACCGCCGATATTCCACTAGCAGCCGAACTCGTCGCAAAACAGGTGTTCGTCCTCGATCCTCGCGGCGAGGTTTTCGATGATCGCAATGTCGGTTCGCGCCTGGCCTCTCGCGATTTTCTGGACGCAGCTCGCGGGGCAGGCATGGAGTTGTCGGGACCTCGTCCCTACAGCCAACGCGATCGCACCGCATTTGCGTCGGCTCTCGACCGAATCCTGACGCGTGCGATCAAACTGCGAGATCGCTCGACCTGACCGCCGATTCGATGCTGAACGTTTGCGAACCGACTCGGTGGAATCCTCCTCCGTCACAAGACCCCTTTGGAACTCGGGATGCCGACCTGTCGCGGATCGATTTCCGCAGCGATCCGAACGGCGCGAGCCGTTGCCTTGAAAATCGCTTCCGCGATGTGATGGGTGTTGCGGCCGTAATGAAGAAGGATATGGAGATTGCAGTGAGCATTCGCTGCGAAGGCTTGCCAAAAGTCTTCGATCAACTCGCTATCGAACTCGCCAATCTTCGGAGATGGCATCGGGGCCTGGAATACCAGATAGGACCGGCCGCTGAAATCGATCGCCGAAGTGACGAGTGTCTCCTCCATCGGCAGGACCATATGCCCGTAGCGGCGGATACCCGATTTGTCACCTAAACATTCTCGCACCGCCTGGCCGAGACAGATTCCTACATCCTCGGTGGTGTGATGCGAATCGACCTGCAAATCCCCCTGGGCCTTGATCTCCAAATCGACCAGAGCATGGCGAGAAAACAGGACCAGCATGTGGTCCAAAAAGCCGACTCCCGTATGGATGGCGTTCTTGCCGCTACCGTCCAGATTCAAGCGGATATCGATCGAGGTTTCCGCCGTCTGGCGTTCGAGCTGGGTGGTGCGATGCGAATTCATGCGAAGGCCTGCGTGGCAAGTTATTTCAACGGTGGTCGCCGATGGGATAAACAATTATAATCGAGATGTTCCCACCACGTGCATTCTTGCATTCCCATCGCTCCTTGTATCGACCCAATTGCATGCGACGATCGAATTGTTCCTCCCTTTCGGCCGGTTGGGCCGTCGCCCTGGTATGCATCGTGGCTACTTCCGCCACCGCCCAGTCCGATGAACAAATCCGGTTTAATCGCGATATTCGCCCTATCCTGTCGGACACCTGCTTTTCCTGTCACGGTCCGGACAAACACGGCCGTCAAGCGGATCTCCGATTGGACGTTCGCGAAAACGCGATCGAACAAGGTGCCATTGAGCCAGGCCAATCGAGCGCCAGCGCGATCATCGCGAGAATCCTCAGCCACGATCCCACCGAGGTCATGCCCCCTCCCAAAACAGGCAAGAAACTGTCGGCAGGGCAAATCGAATTGCTTCAGCGTTGGATTGACCAAGGCGCGGAATACGAGGCTCACTGGGCGTTCGTTCCTGTGCCAAGAACCCTCGCCTTGCCGTCGCCTCCGGAGGCATGGACGAAGTGGCCGCGCCAGGATCTGGATACCTTTGTCTTGGACAAATTGCTCCGCCAACACATGGAACCCGCCGTACCCGCCGAACCCTTGCGCTGGCTCCGTCGGGTTCGACTGGATCTGACAGGCCTGCCACCCACCGAGGAAGAGATCGATCAGATCACCGCCGACCCCTCCGATGCGTCGCGCGAACGGATCGTGGATCAGTTATTGCGGAATCCTGCCTTCGGCGAACGCATGGCGAACATGTGGCTGGACGTCGCCCGCTACGCGGATACGTTCGGATACCAAGCCGATGTCAACATGGAAGTCTGGCCATGGCGGGACTGGGTGATCAACGCGTTCAACCAGAACCTCCCGTACGACCAGTTTGTGATGTGGCAAATCGCGGGTGATCTTCTCCCCAATGCCACAGACGATCAGCGTCTGGCGACGACCTTCAATCGGCTCCACCGTCAAACGAATGAGGGGGGCAGCATCGAGGAAGAGTTCCGCCAGGTCTACATCGCGGATCGTTCCGTGACCGCTGGGACTGCGTTTCTCGGATTGACGCTCGAGTGTTCTCGCTGCCACGATCACAAATACGATCCGATCCTGCAAAGGGATTTTTATTCCTTCGCAGCCTACTTTGCCGATATCGATGAACATGGTTTGTACTCGCATTTCACGCGAGGGACTCCCACTCCCGCATTATCTCTGTACACCCCTGAACAAAAGCAACAACACCTTGAACTGCTAAACACGATCTCGGACCTCGAGTCGCGATTGGCGATCTTGCTCGCGAATCGACGTGAAACCTGGCTGGTAAAACGTTCGTTGGTAAACGAAGAGCCTGCGTCCCTGTTCTCGGAGGCCCCTCAAACCCCCTGGACATTTCCTCTCGACGGCTCGGAACCCGGGGTATTCGGTACGTCGACGCGGTTCAACGGCGACGACGCAGTCTCCTTTGCGCTGCATGTCCCCGACGGGGACGACCCCAACAAGAAACGGCAGATTCAGCTAGGGCGCCCCGACGCATTCTCGATCAGCCTGTGGGTCAAACCCGAGCAGCATGCGGACCGAGTCGTTCTCGTCCATCAAAGCCAAGCGGCCGAGGATTCTGCCTTTCGCGGTCTGCAATTGGTCCTTCAACAGGGGAAACCGCAGTTCTCCCTGATTCACTTCTGGCCGGGAGATGCGATGCGCGTTGAGGCAGTGGACGCGATTCCCGTTCACCAATGGACACATCTGGGCGTGTCGTACGACGGCAGCAGTCACGCCTCGGGCGCACGGTTGTTCGTCAATGGACGACTCGTGGACACGGTCGTCGACCGAGATCAGCTGACGCGCGATTTCCGCCACCGAAGCGAATGGGGAGACTCCTCCGCGGGCTCCCTGCCGATTGCGGTGGGTGCGAGATTTCGCGACATCGGATTTCGAGATGGGTGCATGGATGAATTGCAAATTTTTCCGCGCGAATTGAACCCGGTCGAGATGGCTCGTTTGTTCGCGAAATCACCGGGTGCAAATGAAGTGGAAAAACAGGCCGCTATCCAAGCGGCAATCTTGCAATGGGATCCGAGTTCCTTGCAGGGTGATCCCGAGTACGATGCATTGATGACTTCGCTGCGCGATGCTCGGCATCGGGAGAACGAACTCGTGGTGCATGTCCGCCAAATCATGGCGATGGCGTCTGCCAAGAAACCTCGCACCACCTATGTCCTTGAACGCGGCGCCTACGATGCGCCGCGCGAGGCGGGGGCTCCAAACCCCATTGCGGCGGCGGGTGGGGGCCAAAGCCGATCCTCCCAGGTCGATGCGCCCAGCGACCGATTGCAATTAGCTCGGTGGATGGTCGATGAGCAAAATCCCTTGGTCAGCCGCGTCGCGGTGAATCGATTCTGGTCGCTATTTTTCGGTCGAGGGCTCGTCGCCAGCCTCGAGGATTTCGGCAGCCAGGGGCAACCTCCGACGCATCCTGAACTGCTCGATGCGGTCGCCAGGCGATTTATGTCGCAAGGTTGGAATGTCAAACAGCTCTGCAAGGAAATCGTTCTGTCAGCAACCTATCGCCAGTCGTCGACCGCGCGAGATCCTGCCTGGGAACAATCCGACCCCGACAATCGATGGCTTGCCCGTGGCCCCAAGCATCGACTCGCCGCAGAACAAGTCCGAGATGCCGCATTGTTCGCGAGCGGGCTCTTGGTTCCAACCATCGGCGGTCCGAGCGTCATGCCGTATCAGCCCGAAGGGGTATGGGAAGAAGCGGGAACGGGCAAATCGTACCAACAGTCGCAAGGAGAAGGCCTCTACCGACGCAGCATGTATACCTTTTGGAGGAGAACTGCTCCTCCCCCGAGTATGTTGGCCTTCGATGCGACCAGCCGCGAAACTTGTACCGCGCGACGTGAAACCACCACGACTCCGCTTCAAGCCTTGGTCCTCCTCAATGACCCCCAATACATCGAAGCCGCCCGGGCCGTCGCGGAACGCGCTATTCAAAAACACCCCCAGGACCGCTCAGCGCGATGGAATGCAATGGCCGCGCGGTTGATCAGCCGACCACTCGCCGAAAAAGAGCAAGGCGTTCTCGAAAAAGCCTACCTCGAACAACAATCGTATTTCCAGGCCGCCCCCGCGTCGGCGGCTGAGTTCCTCAAAATCGGACACCGACCTGTCGATGCCTCCATCGATCCCGTCGACCTCGCAGCAACCTGCGTTGTTGCCGAAACATTGATGTGCTTCGACGAATTCGTGATGAAACGCTAGTCGCCAACAACCTGGGATTCCCATCGATAGAAAGGTCTCGAAACCATGGATTCCTCCGCGTTCTTCGATGCATTGCAGGATCGCCTCGGGCGACGGCAGTGGTTGATGCGAGCCGGCATGGGATTCGGCGGGATTGCTCTCGCCGATCTCATGGCGCGCGACCGCTCGGTTTATGGGGACGAGTCCTCCACGCCAGAGGCCATCGCGACCGGTCAAGGCGTCCCGTCGCGCGGGGTCCTGAACCCCACGCACCATGCACCCACCGCCAAGCGCGTCATCTATCTGTTCATGGCCGGCGGTCCCTCCCAATTGGAGACATGGGACTACAAGCCGCTCTTGAATGAAAAGCAAGGGGAACCCCTGCCCGATTCCGTCCGACAAGGCCAGCGATTGACCGGCATGTCGGGAAACCAAGCCGTTCTCCCCCTCGCTGGATCGATCTTCAAATTCGCTCAGCATGGTCAGTGCGGCGCCTGGGTCAGCGAACTGTTACCCCATACCGCGAAGTATGTCGTCGTCATGGCGATGATTCGGTCGTTGAACACCGAATCATTCAACCATGATCCCGGCATCACCT